>JBQTJE010000032.1:0-14862 GCA_052387455.1 Pseudonocardia sp. | reverse complement strand
CCTCAGGTGACCGCCGCCGCACCGCCCGTCGATGGCAGCAAAGCCACTTTCACGCCATCCGGTGGCGTGAAAGTGGCTTTGCTGCCAACGGTCACGAGCGCGGGGGTCAGGCGCCGGGGCCCTCCAGCATCTCGGTCACCAGGGCGGCGATCGGTGAGCGTTCGGAACGAGTGAGCGTGATGTGGGCGAACAGGGGGTGGCCCTTGAGCTTCTCGATCACCGCGGCGACGCCGTCGTGCCGGCCGACCCGCAGGTTGTCGCGCTGCGCGACGTCGTGGGTGAGCACGACCCGCGACGCCGTGCCGAGCCGGGACAGCACCGTGAGCAGCACGTTGCGTTCCAGCGACTGCGCCTCGTCGACGATCACGAACGAGTCGTGCAGCGACCGCCCGCGGATGTGGGTGAGCGGCAGCACCTCGAGCATCCCGCGGGCCACCACCTCCTCCATCACCTGCTGGCTGACCAGCGCACCGAGGGTGTCGAAGACGGCCTGCGCCCAGGGCGCCATCTTCTCGCTCTCGCTGCCCGGCAGGTACCCGAGCTCCTGGCCGCCGACGGCGTACAGCGGCCGGAACACCACGACCTTGCGGTGCTGCTGACGCTCCAGCACCGCCTCCAGCCCGGCGCAGAGCGCGAGCGCGGACTTGCCGGTGCCGGCGCGCCCGCCCAGCGACACGATGCCGATCTCGGGGTCGAGCAGCAGGTCCAGCGCGACGCGCTGCTCGGCCGAGCGCCCGTGCAACCCGAACGCCTCCCGGTCGCCGCGGACGAGCCGTACGCGCTTGTCGGCGGTCACCCGGCCCAGCGCCGCGGACGGTCCGAGCAGCCGCAGGCCGGTGTTGCACGGCAGGTCGCGGGCGGCGTCGTGGTCGACGACACCGTCGCGGAACAGGGCGTCGACCTGGTCGGAGGTCACCTCCAGGTCCGTCATCCCGGTCCAGCCCGAGGGCACGACGTCGAGCGCGTGGTACTCGTCGGCCGTCAGTCCGACAGCGGCTGCCTTCACCCGCAGCGGCATGTCCTTGGTGACGAGCACGACCTCGCCGCGGCCGGCGGCCTTCCGCTCCGCCGCCAGGTTCAGCGCGCACGCGAGGATGCGGCTGTCGTTGGCGTCGGTGCGGAACCCGGCCGGGAGGACCTCCGGGTCGGTGTGGTTGAGCTCGACGTGCAGGGTGCCGCCCGCGTCCCCGATGGGGACGGGTGCGTCGAGGCGGCCGTGCCGGATGCGCAGCTCGTCGAGCTGCCGCAGTGCCGTGCGGGCGAACCACCCCAGTTCCGGGTGCTGCCGCTTGCCTTCCAGCTCGGAGATGACCACCAGTGGCAGGACGACCTCGTGCTCGTCGAACCGGGTCAGCGACCACGGGTCGGAGAGCAGCACGGAGGTGTCGAGCACGAAGCAGCGCGTGGTGGTATCCGGGACTGGGTCGGAACGACGGTCGGACACTGAGGCTCCCTCGCGGGCGCGGCACCGCGCCTGCTGATCGGCGGGCCGGCCGACCCTGATCCGAGCGTGTGCGAGGCGCAGGTGACGCGCCGCCGACCACGCCCGCGAGGGCCGGGTGCCGGCCCCCTCGGGTGCAAGTGACACCACGACCAGGGCCTCCCCGGGCGGTGCGCATCGGGTACGTACCGCCACCGCGAACGCTACCGGCGGTCACCCGGGTGCGGTCAACAGCGACGCGACCTTCTCCCCCGACTCCGAGATGAAATCCAGGCCATCGGACTACCGTTCACCGCGCCGTAACGACCGCCGACCTACGCTCTTGCGCCGGCCGGCACTCGTTCGGCGGCGACAGGCACCGTCCCGGTGTCCACATCGGCCCGCAGGTCTGCCGGGAGCAGCGGCTCGTCGAGCAGGCGGGCGTACCGCTGCACCCCGGCGCCGGCTCCGGCCCGTAACCAACTGTTCACCGTCGACGGACCCTCGACGTGGGCGGCGACGTACCCGCGCCACAGCGGCACCCCGAGCCCCTCGACGATCCGGGCGGCGCGCGCGGCGTCGACGAGCAGCCACGCCCCGAGGTGGTACCGCGCCCGCTCGGCGCGCACCGCGGGCGGCACGCGCCGGTCGTGCAGCAGCAGCGCCGCGTCCAGGCGGGCGGGCGCGAGCGCGCGCCACGCCGTGTCGAACCGCTCGGCGAGCGCACCGTCGAACGCGACCGTCCCGGCCAGCGCCTCCCGCGCCCACGCGCCCCAGCCCGGCCCGACGAGCACGTCCAGGCCGGCCTCGGCCGCCCCCTCGGCCACGACGCTCTGCGGGCTGCGCAGCAGGGTGACCCGCTGCTCGGGCAGGCCCACCAGCTCGGCACGGCAGCGCTGGACGTGATGACCCGGGTAGGCCTCGTGGGCGACCAGGCCCGGCAGCTGGTCCCAGCGCAGCCGCGCCGTGACGTTGACCGTGACGAGCGAACGGCCCGCGCCGAGCCACGAGTGCAGCGCCACCCACGGCGCCCGGCCGGCGAGCCGGTACTCCACGCACTCGCCCGGCGGCAACGCCCACGGCACGCGCTCGCGCAGCGCGTGCGACAGCGCTTGCAGCGCGGGCAGCAGCAGCCCCGGCGCCACCTCGGCGCGCTTGCGATAGGTCGCCACCCTGCGTGCCAGCGGGCCGGGGCCGGGCAGGAGCTCGGCGAGCTCGCGGTGCGCGCGCCGGTAGCCGTCCTCGTCGGCGGACCGAACGATCAGCCCGAACGTGTCGGCGACGTCTGCGGCGAACCCGACGTCCTGGCCCGCGAGCCGGCGGGCGGTCGCCTCCAGCGCGCGCAGCTGCGCGGCGAGGAACCGGGCGCGGGGACCGTCGCCACCGACTCCGCCGAGACCAGCGCCGCCGAAACCCACGCCGCCGGGACCCGCGCCGTCGAGACCGGCCCGGGCGACGGCGCCGTCCAGGGCGATCCGCAGCCGCCCCACCTCCCGGACCAGCTCGGACGCCCTCGGGAACGGCTCCCCGAGCGCGCCCCGACGGATCGCGGGCGGCACGTCGGCCAGCCCGGGCAGCAGCCGGGCGGCCCGCGCGGCCACGACTGCGTACTCGTGGGCGATCCGGGCGAGCATCGGACGACACTAGCGAGCGAGGCGCCGCCGCACCCCGATCACGCAGCGCATCTTTGGCGAAGGGTATGCGTCCTATCAGGTGACACCTGGTCACGTGGCGTGAGGATACGGGGGCAGTGGCGGTGAATCTCCGCGGCCGAATCGGACCTGAAACGACGCATCACCAAACGTAAAGTAATGCCGCTGCTCTATTAGTGGTAGAACGCTTGGCAGTCAAGTCCCTCTATCGATACCTTTTTCGCAGTCGACGAGGGCTCCCCCTCACTCGCCGACACGAATGGAGACCCGATCGAGGGTCGGGCTTCCGGATCACACAGGAGATGAACGTGCTGAAGAAGGCTTCCATCGTCGTTGCCGTCACCACCGCCGGCCTGCTCGCGGTGAGCCCGCTCGCCTTCGCGGGTGACAGCGGCAAGAACAACGGCAAGAACAACGCCAAGCAGACCACGAAGCAGTCCAACAAGTCCGACTCCTCGCGCAACCGCAGCTCGAGCGGGCTCATCAACGTCGACGCCCTGAACGGCGACATCCTCAACAACGCGCAGGTCTGCCCGAACGTGAACGTCGACGTCATCAAGCTGCTCGGCGTGCTGGGCACGGGCGCCCAGGGCGGGCAGTCCACCACCTGCGTCAACTCGAACAACAACACCAACCAGAGCAACGACGAGCGCTGACCGCCGCGCACTCCATGCACTGAGCACCACGCACGACCGAGACGGCGCCGGGCACCCGCCCGGCGCCGTTCGTGCGCGTGCTTGGGCGCCCGGGATGTACCCCGGCAGGGTGATCCCGGGCTCCACACGCGACCTCGGCGGCCGCGCGTCGTTGGGCGGGACAAGTCGGCACAGGCTCGCGCCGCCGGCCACGTTCTGGATCGACGCAAGCCGATCCCGCCGAGTACATGGAGACGCACTGTGCTGAAGAAGGCCGGAATCGCGGTGGCCGTCGCCGCCGCCGGAGTGCTCGCACTCGCCCCGTTCGCGCTCGCGGACGACGAGAACCAGACCAGCACCCAGACGATCGACCAGGGTGAAGGCAAGGCCAACGGCAAGAACCTTCTCAGCGGCATGGCCGAGCAGCTCATCTGCGGCAAGAACTTCACCGACGCGGGCACCAGCGACGCGGGCAACAACTGCGCCAGCAGCGGGTCCGAGCAGGGCCAGATCGAGAAGCAGACCCAGCGCGAGGACTGACCACTCCCGAGCACCGAACGAACCACAGGAGAGACAACGTGCTGAAGAAGGCTTCGATCGCGGCAGCCGTCGCCGCGGCCGCGCTGCTGACCGCGGGCTCGCTGGCCTACGCCGACGACGACAACGGCATCGGCAAGGGCAACAACCCGCCCGGGACCGGCAACAGTGCCACGCACTGCAACGAGAGCTTCGCGGGCAACGGCATGATCTTCAAGGACAGCGCCGGGACCGACTGCGAGAACAACGGCGAGTCCATCGGCCAGAGTGTCGAGCAGTTCGACCGCAACGGCGACTGAGTACGCCACAGGCATCACCGAAGGGGCATCGGACCGTCGCGGTCCGGTGCCCCTTTCGTGTCCGTGAGGCACCGTTGTGGGGTACGCAGAGTCCTGCGCACAGACCATCTGAGACCGCCGAACAGTCGAACCACCGCATCGGGTGATGTGCCGACGGCAGCCGCACCGCCTCCCGGTGGGCTTCGTTGATCCGGTCAGCCGGCCCGGGCTCCCCGCTCCAGGAGCCGGCACACGAGGGGGTCGGTCCAGGTCGGCTCCGGATCACACAGGAGAACTATCGTGCTGAAGAAGGCTGGAACGGTCGTGGCCCTGGTCACCGCCGGTCTGCTCGCCATGAGCCCGCTGGCGTTCGCGGGCGGCGACGTGGACGTCACCGACCAGGAGAACGAGCAGGAGTCGGCCCAGGGCAACGGCATCCTCAACGGCAACAACGTCCTGTCCGGCAACGCCCTGCAGGTCTGCGGCATCAACGTCAGCGGCCTGAACAACGTCATCGGCGCCCTCGCCCCGATCGCGAGCAACGCGGTCGTCAGCCAGGCGGCGACCACTGTCCAGGGTGGCGGCGACTGCAACAACAGCGGCACCGCGGTGGGCCAGAGCACCACCCAGGACGCCGAGAACGACAACGACTGACAGTCGTCGGTCTCGAAAGGGACGCCGGGCCTGCGCCCGGCGTCCCTTTTCGTTGTTTCCATTCATCGTTCGAGCGGGCCACGTTCCCCATCGGGTGACATTCCGTGTGCCGCACACCGGGCCCCGGGTACACCTCGTTGGACCGTTCAGTCGGCGCGGGCTCCCCGGTCTGGCGACGGCGAAGTGGCACCGGCCTGGAGTCGGTCCGGATCACTCAACAGGAGAAGAACTGTGCTGAAGAAGGCTGGAACCATCGTCGCCCTGGCCACCGCCGGACTGCTCGCGATGAGCCCGCTGGCCCTCGCCGGCGACCGCGGCAACGTGGACGTCACCGACCAGGAGAACGAGCAGGAGTCGGCCCAGGGCAACGGCATCCTCAACGGCAACAACGTCCTGTCCGGCAACGCCGTGCAGGTCTGCAACGTGAACGTCAGCGGCCTGAACAACCTCATCGGCGCCCTCGCCCCGATCGGGAGCAACGCGGTCGTCGACCAGACGGCCACGACCGTCCAGGGCGCCGGCGACTGCTCCAACAGCGGCACCGCGGTGGGCCAGAGCACCACCCAGGACGCCGAGAACGACAACGACTGACCTCGTGCCGTGACGCAGCGCCGGACCGCCCTCGGGGGTCCGGCGCTGCGCGAGGCAGGGTCAGCACCGGGATCGACACTCGGAAGGATCAACCAGACATGACCAGCACGGCACGGCGCGCGATGCGCGCCACCGCGGCCGTCACGGGACTGGCCGCACTCGGCGCGGGCTTCACAGGCTCCGCATTCGCCGATGAGGCCCACGTCCAGCGCGGTGAGGGCTTCCAGACCGCGTCCGTCGACGGCTTCGACACCGACAGCGTGCTCCCGGTCGACCAGCTCTCCGGCGACGCCACGGCGGCGCTGCTCGGCGGCGCGTCGGCGCCCGCCGCGTCTCCCGCCGACGACATCACGGCCATCGGCCAGATGCAGGGCTTCACCTTCGAGATGCCGCCGATGGACTTCAACACCGCCGCCGAGGGCAACGACCCGACGGGCATGGCGGCGCTGGGCAACATGGGCAGCATGGGGATGGAGCACGTCGCCGTCCCCGTCACCGGCGAGGAGCAGTTCGACCAGACCGGCATGTCGCCGATGATGACGCCGGTGATGGAGCACGCGCTTCCGGCCATCGTCGGTGGCCAGCAGGTGAACGCCGCCGACGACAGCGACCAGTCCTTCGGCAGCGACAACGGCCTGCCGCAGCCGGTCGACGGGCCGGCCAACGAGGCCGCCGCCCCGGTCACCGGCTCGGTGATGCCGACGATCGCGATGATGTTCGGCAGCGTCGCGGGATCGACCACCAACGACGACTCGACCAGCAACCACGAGTTCCAGGTCTGACGTCACGCCCGTCCGAACGACAGCGCCCCGGGGATCACCTCCGGGGCGCTGTCGCGTGCCGGGCGGGGTGTCGGGCCGCGCGTCAGGAGCCGAAGCGGCGGTGCCGGGCGGTGTAGTCGCGCAGGGCCCGCAGGAAGTCGACCTTGCGGAACTCCGGCCAGTACGCCTCGCAGAACCAGAACTCCGAGTGCGCCGACTGCCAGAGCAGGAACCCCGACAGCCGCTGCTCGCCCGACGTGCGGATGACGAGATCGGGATCGGGCTGGCCGGAGGTGTAGAGGTGCGCGGCGATGTGGTCGACGTCGAGCACCTCGGCCAGTTCCTCGATCGAGGTGCCGGACTCGGCGTGCTGGAGCAGCAGCTTGCGGACCGCGTCGGCGATCTCCTGGCGGCCGCCGTAGCAGACCGCGACGTTGAGCTGCAGTCCCGGCCGCCCGACGGTGCGCGCCGCGGCCGCCGAGAGCCGCTCGGAGATCGGTCGGGGCAACCGGTCGAGCGCGCCCACCACCCGCAGTCCCCGGCGCGCGGTGGCGTCGGCCAGTTCGTCCACCACGTCGGCGATGATCTCCAGCAGCGGCGCGAGCTCCTCGGCCGGGCGGCCCAGATTGTCGGTGGAGAGCAGGAACAGCGTGACGATCTCGACGTGCGCCTCCTCGCACCAGTCGAGCAGGTCGGCGATCTTGGCGGCGCCGGCGCGGTGGCCGTCGTTGACGTCCAGCAGGCCGGCATCGCGGGCCCATCGACGGTTGCCGTCGAGCATCAGGGCGACGTGGCGGGGGCGCTGGGCGACGTCGACGCGACCGAGCTCGCGGCGCAGGTTCCGCTCGTAGAGGGAGTAGAGCAGATCACGCGGGCCCACGCGGGGTGAGCCTACGCGCGGACCGTTGCGGGGTGCGCCACAGAGGGGGCGGGACGTGGCGCGGGCGCCGGTACCGTCGGGTGGCGTGAGCCTCGCGACTCCCGTCCGGCCGCGGCTGCGCGGCTGGATCCACCTGTGGTCGGCCGCCGTCGCCGTGCTGGCGTGCGCCGCGCTGATCTCCGTGGCGGCGGCGCTGGTCGGTGGCGCGGCCGCGGCAGCCACGTCCGTGTACGGCGCGACGGTCCTCGGCCTGTTCGGGGTGAGCGCGCTCTACCACCGGCGGACGTGGCGCACCCCGCGCAGCCGCGCGCTGATGCGCCGCGTCGACCACTCGATGATCTTCCTGTTCATCGCCGGCACCTATACGCCCGTGGCCGTGTTCGCGCTGCCACCCGGCACCGCGTCGTGGCTGCTCGTCGTGGTGTGGGCGGGCGCGCTCGGCGGGGTGGCGCTGCAGGTGCTCCTGCCCGACGCTCCGGTGTGGGTGGGCGTGCCGGTCTACCTCGCCCTTGGCTACGTCGCGGTGTTCGTGCTGCCCGACCTGCTCGCCAGCGGCGGCGTCGCCGCGCTGGTGCTGCTGCTCGCCGGGGGCCTGCTCTACACCGTGGGCGCCGGGTTCTACGCCACCCGCTGGCCCGATCCGTGGCCGACGACGTTCGGCTTCCACGAGTTCTTCCACGCGGCCACCGTGCTCGCCGCGATCTGCCACCACGTGGCGATCTGGCTGGTGCTGTTCGCGGACTAGCTGGTGGGGCCCTTGGCGCGTAGGTCGTCCACCTTGGCCATGGCCGCCCGCAGCTCGCCGAGCCACTCGTCGGCGTGCTCGCCGACCAGCCGGACGGCCCAGGCCAGGGCGTCCGAACGCGATCGGGCGACTCCGGCATCGACCAGCGTGTCCAGCACGATGCGCTCGGGCTGGCGCAGCCGGGTCATCACCGGCACCGATGCCACGGTGAACAGTTCCACCGTCTCGCCGATCCGCGCGCCCCACGCCACCTTGCGGCCGTAGCGGTGCTCGGCCTGGCGCGCGATCTCGATGCGCTCGTCGCGGGTCTGCTCGCGGAACCGGGAGATCCGGCCCGCCACCGCCGCGGCGTGGTCGGCGCGGCCCGCCTCGTCCTCGGCGAACTCGCCCTCGACGGGCGCCAGCTCCCCGACGACGACGAGCTCCTCACGATCCACCGTCACGTCCGGCGCGCCGGTGAACCACCCGTCCGGCAACCGGCCCTGCAGCCATGCCGCGGCGTCGTCGGCATCGGGAAGGTCCGCCTGCTGCCAGCCCCCGCGCCCGGGGCCGCGCCGCCCGCCCGGCCCGCGCCACCCGCCGTGCACCCGTCCACCCATCGCAACCTCCTGTATCGGTGATTACGACGTTACACCTGAATCTCGCAGCCTGGGAGACCGCTGGGCGTGCTGAATACGCGGACTCGCCGTGTGGGGAACGCGGACTCGCCGTGTGGGGAACGCGGACTCGCTGTCAGGGGCGGGGGTTGCCGCCGGCGTCCTCGGGGTCACGGCCCGGCACGGGAGGCTCGTCGAAGCTCTCCGGCAACCGCTTGATCCGCTTGGTCATGTTGCGGACCAGCAGGAACGTGGCCAGGGCCAGCAGCAGGATGACGACGAGCGCCACCGGCGAGGCCTTGCCGAACTCCTCGCCACGACCCGGCGGGGGCTCCGGGTTCTGCACGGGCACCCCGACGACGGCGACCGGCTGCCCGGCCAGACCGCCGAGATCGATCAACACGCCGTCCACGGCACGAAACTACGCCCCGCCGTCCGCCCTACCCTCGGCGGGCACCGAGGAGGACGGGGTGACGATGCGGGTCCTGGCATGCGGCGACACCGCGCTGCTGGTGGAGGTCGAGGGGCTTGCACAGGTGTGGGCGCTGGCCGCCGCTCTCGACAGGGCGATCGGGCAGGCGACGGGGGCGGCAGCGTGGTCCGGGGTGCTCGACGTCGTGCCGGCCGCGCGCACCGTCCTCGTCGTCACCGAGGTCGGAACCGATCTCGCCGCGCTGCGCCGCGCCCTCGTCGACCTGCCGATCGACGCGACGACCGACCGGATCGGCGGCGACCCGGTGGAGATCCCGGTGGTCTACGACGGCCCCGACCTCGACGACGTCGGCCGGCTCACCGGCCTCGGCGCGGACGGCGTCGTCACGGCCCACACCGCCACGCCCTGGCGCGCGGCCTTCGGCGGGTTCGCCCCCGGCTTCGCCTACCTGACCGGCGGCGACCCCCGGCTGCACGTCGCCCGCCGCGACGAGCCGCGCACGCGCGTCCCGGCGGGCGCGGTGGGGTTGGCCGGAGAGTTCAGTGGCGTGTACCCGCGGGCGTCGCCGGGCGGGTGGCAGCTGATCGGCCGCACGGACCTCGCGCTGTGGGACGCCGGGCGCGACCCGCCCGCGCTGCTGCGACCCGGGACCCCGGTCAGGTTCGTCATCGCCCCCGCCGTCACTGCCGTCACCTTGGGTCCACAACGCGGTCCGTGGGCCCCCGACAACCGCATCAAGGGTCCATCGTGCGGGCCGGGGCAGGCCGCGGGGGGCGACGGCGGGCTGGGCGAGGCGGCGGGGGGCGAGGCGGCGGGGGGCGGGGCAGCAGGGGGATCGGCGGCGCGGGGCGGGCGGCGGCTGGAGGTCGTCGCGTCCGCGGGTCGGGCGCTCGTGCAGGATCTGGGGCGCCCGGGGCACGCCGCTTCCGGCGTCGGCCGGTCCGGCGCGGCCGACCGGGCAGCGTTGCGGCTGGTCAACCGCCTGCTCGCCAACCCGCCGGACGCCGCGGCCGTCGAGGTCACCCTCGGCGGGCTGACGCTGCGGGCGGGTGCCGACCTCGCCGCGCCGCTCACGGTGGCTCTCGCGGGTGCTCCGGCGCCCGCGGACGTCGACGGCATGCCCGTGGGGCACCACGCTCTGGTGACGCTGCGGGCCGGGCAGTCGCTGCGGCTCGGCCCGCCCACCGCCGGGTTGCGCAGCTACGTGGGGGTGCGCGGCGGGATCGTCGTGGCCGCGGTGCTGGGGTCACGCAGCACCGACACGCTCGCCCTGCTCGGCCCCGACCCGCTCGCGGCCGGTGAGGTGCTGCCCGTCGGGCCGGAGCCGCCCGGGGTCCCGCTGCTCGACGTGGCACCGGTGGCCACCCCGGCCGCGGGTACCGTCACCCTGCGCGCCGTGACGGGTCCGCGGGCCGGGCATCTCGCCGAGACTGCGGCGCTGGCGGCCACCACCTGGACGGTGTCGGAGCACAGCGACCGCGTGGGTATGCGCCTTCGCGGCGGGCGGCTGGGCCACGCGGGAGGCGGCGAGCTGCCCAGCGAGGGCATGGTGCGCGGCGGCGTGCAGGTGCCGCCGGGGGGCGAGCCGGTGCTGTTCCTCGCCGATCACCCGGTGACCGGCGGCTACCCGGTGGTGGCCGTGGTGCTCGACGCCGACGTGGACCGGGCCGCGCAACTGCGCCCCGGCCAGCAGGTGCGGTTCCGGCTCGTCCCGCCGCCGTGACCGGGCCCCCCGACCCGCTCAGCCCGCCCGGCGCCGCTCGCGCCGGCCCGCGGCCACGGGTCGCAGCCCGGCGAACAGGTCGTCCTCCGGCAGCGCGGTGTCGACGAGGCTGCGCACCAGCTCGTAGTCCTCGGTGGGCCACACCTCGCGCTGCAGCTCGGGCGGGACGATGAACCAGCGGCTCGTCGGGTCGACCTGCGTGGCGTGGGCCTTGAGGGCCTCGTCCCGCACGCCGAACCAGTCGGCGCACTCGACGCGGGTGGTGACGCGGGCGCCCGGGTCGGGCCGGTCGGTGGCCCAGTTGGCCAGCCACTCGCCGTACGGCGACTCCAGCCCGCGCTCGGTGAGCGCGGCGTGGAAGGCCTCCAACCGGGCCCGGGAGAAGCCGTGGGAGTAGTACAGCTTCAGCGGCTGCCAGGCCGGCCCGGCACCGGGGAACCGGGTCGGGTCCCCCGCCGCGGCGAAGGCGGCCACGGAGATCTCGTGGCAGCGGATGTGATCGGGGTGCGGGTAGCCGCCGTTCTCGTCGTAGGTGACCACGACGTGCGGGCGGAACTCGCGGACCAGTTCCACCAGCGGCGCCGTGGCCTCGTCGAGATCGATCATGGCGAAGCACCCCGGCGGCAGCGGTGGCGGCGGGTCGCCCTCGGGCAGCCCGGAGTCGACGAAGCCGAGCCAGCGGTGCTGCACGCCCAGGATCTGGGCGGCCAGGGCCATCTCGCCGCGACGCACCTCGGCCATGTTCGCGAGGACGTCGGGGCGGTCCATCGCCGGGTTGAGGATGCTGCCCGCCTCGCCACCGGTGCACGTGACGACGAGGATCTCGTGACCCTCCGTGACGTAGCGCGCGCAGGTGGCCGCGCCCTTGCTCGACTCGTCGTCGGGGTGCGCGTGCACCGTCATCAGCCGCAGCGGGCCCCCGGCGACAGGAGCGGGATGGCGGCCGTTCTCCAGAGCGGACATCGTGGGCTCGCGGTCCTTCCGATCGGGTCGTCGGGCGCCATCGTCACATTGCACCCGGACGATTTCGCGCCTCGGGCACACTCAACGCGCGGCGACCGTCGACGCTTCCCGTGACTTCCCGTGACGCTGCACCACCCCACGCGACCGCCTGCGACGAGCGGTCGGCCAGTCGCCCGGACCTTCGGTCACCCTCCTCGCGGAGTCTGTTAACACGCTTTTGACCTGCGACGATGGTCCTTCGGGAACTGGAGAGGATCGCTAACCGTTCGTCGAAAGCAGCGCGACGAACGGCACGACCCGTGTTACCGTGAGCTGCACACGGCCCGCAGGCGGGTCGTGTTTTTCCTTACTCGGGGTCGGGCAGGTACCTCGGCGGAGGATGGCCCGCGTGCGGGTGGTGAACATGTTGGAGGAGCGATGACGGTGATGGACACCCAGGTGACCTGGTTGACCCAGGAGGCACACGACCGGCTGAAGAACGAGCTGGACGTGCTCATCGGGAACCGTCCCGTCATCGCCGCCGAGATCAACGCCCGGCGCGAGGAGGGCGATCTCAAGGAGAACGGCGGCTACCACGCCGCCCGCGAGGAACAGGGCCAGCAGGAGGCCCGCATCCGCCAGCTCCAGGAGTTGCTGCGCACCGCGCAGGTCGGTACCGCGCCGTCGGCGGCGGGCGTCGCCGCGCCGGGCATGGTGCTCACCGTCCAGTACGACGGCGACCCCGACGACACGGAAGCCGTGCTGCTCGGCTCGCGCGAGGAGGGCGCCCACGGCGACCTCCAGGTCATCTCACCGAACTCCCCGCTCGGCGCGGCGCTGCTCGGTGCCCACGTCGGCGAGGCCCGCATGTACCAGCTGCCCGACGGCGGCAACATGACGGTCACGCTCGTGTCCGCGGAGCCGTTCACCGGCTGAGTCCGCCCGTCCCGCCGCGTCGCCGGGCCGGGCGTCGGCGGCCGTTCGTGTGGCAGCAATGCCACTTTCACGCCAGCAGGTGGCGTGAAAGTGGCTTTGCTGCCATCAGCGGGAGCCTGCGACGTCCGTCACGGCATGGCCGGCGGCACGCAGCGCGGCCACCAGCTCGGCGCAGTGCTCCGGGCCCCGGGTCTCCAGGCTGACGTCGACGTCCACGTCGCCGAGCGGCAGCGCGCCCGAGATCCGGGAGTGCTCGACGTCGAGCACGTTCGCCCCGCGCGAGCCCACCAGGGCGAGCAGCTCGGCGAGTGCGCCCGGCCGGTCGCCCACCCGCACCCGCAGCGACAGGTAGCGTGCCGCGGCGGCCATGCCGTGCTGGATGACGTGCAGCAGCACCAGCGGATCGACGTTGCCGCCGGACAGCACGGCCACCGCGGGCACGGGCCAGCGCCGCGGCTGGGCCAGCAGCGCGGCCACCCCGGCGGCGCCGGCGGGCTCCACGAGCAGCTTCGCCCGTTCGAGCAGGTGCAGCAACGCGCGGGACAAGTCGTCCTCGGAAACGGTGACGAGCTCGTCCACGAGCGCCGTCACCTGCGGAAACGTGACATCGCCCGGTCGGCCGACCGCGATGCCGTCGGCGATCGTGCGCATCGTCGCCAATCCGCGCGGCGCCCCGGCGGTCAGCGACGGCGGCCACGCCGCTGCACCTGCGGCCTGCACCCCCACCACCGTGACGTCGGGCCGGACGCCCTTGACCGCGGCTGCCACCCCGCCGAGCAGACCCCCGCCGCCGGTGGGGACCAGCACCGTGCGCACGCCCGGCACCTGTTCCAGGATCTCGCAGCCGACCGTGCCCTGCCCGGCGATGACGTCGGGGTGGTCGAAGGGGTGGACGAGCACGGCGCCGCTGCGTTCGGCGTGGTCGAGCGCCGCGGCGAGACTCTCCTCGATGGTGGCCCCGACGAGCCGCACGGCCGCACCGTAGCCGCGGGTTGCCTCGACCTTGGGCAGCGCCGCACCCTCGGGCATGAACACCGCGGCCCGGACGCCGAGCAGGCCGGCCGCCAGCGCCACCCCCTGGGCGTGGTTGCCCGCGCTGGCCGCAACGACCCCCCGCGCGCGCTGGTCGGCGTCGAGGCGGCGCAGCCGGGTGTACGCGCCGCGGATCTTGAACGAACCGGTGCGCTGGAGGTTCTCGCACTTGAGCCACACGGGCCCGCCCACCAGTTCCGACAGCGCCCGCGAGCCGGCCACCGGGGTCGTCGCCACCACCCCCGCGAGCAGCTCGCGGGCTGCGCGGACGTCGGCGAGGTCCACCGGAGGGGCGAGGGTTCCCGCTCGATCGAGGGCCATGCCCGCATCCTCGCACCGCCGCCGGTAACCTCGACGTCGAGCGGCGCGCGGCGCGCTCGCAAGGCGGTGGAGGTCGGATGACTCGGGTGCGGGCGTTGGCCCCGGTGCTGGCGGCTGCCGCCCTCGCCGTGGTCGCGGTTCTCACCGTGCGCGACGCCGGCTGCGACGACCCGGGCCGCTACGAGCCCCGCGGCAGCAGCTACGAGCTCGTCGGCGGCTGCCTGGCCCCCGGCGACCTGTTAGTCACCACCCCCACCCAACCCTCCCCCGCCGTCGACCTCACCCGCCCCGCCCGCGGCTGACCCGACCCCGCTCTCGCACGCTCAACTACCGCACCTAGTGACCTGGATGCTGTCCGGACGGCTCCCGTAGCAGCATTTCGGCACCGAGGTGCAGCCTTTGCGCCCAGGCTGTGGACAACTCGCCGCCGCTGCGCCCGATGTGGACAACTGCCCGTTGCTGTGGACTATTCGACGCAGACTGTCGGTGCGGGCGCCATCGTGAAGCCGTGACGATCACTTGCTTCGACGACCTGTTCCGCGGCTCGGCCGCGATCGCCGCCGGCGCGGTGTCCTCCGGGCAGCTGCGCGGTCCCGCGGTGAGGTTGTCCCGGCTCTCGTGGAACTTGGGTGGCGGTCCCCCACCTGAGACCTGCCATGGGGTAGGTACTCGGGTGATCTGCCAAGAGCACCTGGAAGGGGACCGCCGTGAGCAAGAACTACCAGA
>JBQTJE010000031.1:0-42074 GCA_052387455.1 Pseudonocardia sp. | reverse complement strand
GTCCCGGGGGTGCGCCGCCGCCGGGCCGGGCGCGGGTGCGGCGCGCACCCGGCCCGGACGACGTGCTCGGCGTCGTCGAGCAGCTCGCGGGTGCGCCGCTGCCGGCGAGCGCGCTGGAGGCGCTGGTCCTGCCCGCCCGCCTGCCCGGGTACGCCCCCGCGCTGCTCGACGAGCTGACCGCGGCCGGGGAGGTCACCTGGACGGGCTGCGGCGCGCTCGCCGGCAGCGACGGGTGGCTCGCGGTCGCCCCGGCCGACGTCGCCGACCTGCTGCTGCCCGAACCCGAGGCCGAGCTGCCCGCGTCCCCGCTGCACCGGGCCCTGCTCGCCGCGCTCGACGGTGGCGGGGCGCTGTTCTTCCGCCAGCTCGCCGACCAGGCCGGGCACACCCTCGTCGAGGACGGGGAGCCGGTACCCGCGGACGGCGACGTGGTCGCCGCCGTCTGGGATCTCGTGTGGGCCGGTGTGCTCACCAACGACACCCTCGCGCCGCTGCGCGCCCGCCTCGGCGGCCCGGGCGCCCGGCCCGGCGCCCACCGCGGGCGGCGCCCCGCGCCCCGCGGCCGGTACGCCCAGCTACGCACCGGCCGGCCGGCGATGCCCACCCGTGCCGGGCCGCCGTCGGTGGGCGGGCGCTGGGCCCGCGCCGCCGTCCGCGAGCCCGATCCCACCCGCCGCGCCCATGCCCGCGCGGAGGCGTTCCTGGAGCGCCACGGCGTGCTCACCCGTGGCGCGCTCGCCACCGAGCGGCTCGCCGGCGGGTTCGCCGGGGTGTACCGGGTGCTGCGGGCGATGGAGGACTCCGGCCGGGCCCGGCGCGGCTACGTCGTCGAGGGCCTCGGGGCGGCGCAGGTCGCGGTACCGGGCGCGATCGACCGGCTGCGCGCGCTGTCGCGGCCGGACGCCGACCCGGCCGGTGGCGGCCCGCCCGCGGTCGTCCTGGCCGCCGCCGACCCGGCCCAGCCCTACGGCGCAGCGCTGCCCTGGCCGGCGACGATCGGCGACACCGGGCACCGGCCGGGTCGCAAGGCGGGCGCGCTCGTCGTGCTGGCCGACGGGGCGCCCGCGCTCTACGTCGAGCGTGGCGGGCGGTCGCTGCTGTCGTTCACCGCCGACCGCGACGAGCTGCGCGCCGCGGCGGACGCGCTGGCCGGCGCGGTGCACGAGGGCTGGCTCGGGACGCTCGCGGTGGAGCGCGCGGACGGCGTGGGCTCACTGGGCTCCGCGCTCGCCGAGGTGCTCACCGAGGCAGGCTTCCGGGTCACGCCGAAGGGGCTGCGGCTGCGCGCGTGACGGCCCCGCCCGCCGTGGCCTGCCCGGAGAGCCATGACGTACGGTCGCGCCGATCGTGAGGGGAGCACATGACCGACCTGGAGACTCTCGACGGCGTCGGCCGCGGGTTGGCGGCGGAGCTGCGCGCGGCGGGCGTGCGCGACGTCGAGACGCTGCGGGCGCTCGGGGCGGCCGACGCGGCGCAGCGGTTGGCCGAGCTCGGGTTCCGCGACGCGGCCGCCACCCGGCGCGTCCTGGAGGGCGTGCTCGGGGAGCAGCCGACACCGCCCGCCGCAGCGGGCGCGGCGGGCGTGCTGGGGGTCGACAAAGTCCTGCTCGCCGTCGGCGACCTCGACGCCGCCCTCGACCACTACCGCGGCCGGCTCGGCCTGCCCGTCGCGTTGCGCCAGCCCGACCCGCCAATGGCGGTGCTGCGGCTGGGTGCCGAGCGCCCGGGCCTGCTACTGCGCGAAGAGGCCGGGCTGCCGGAGGGCCCGCCCCGGTCGGGCGCACCGCGGCTGTGGCTGGAGGTCGGCGATGCGGCCGCCGCCGCGGCGCTGCTGCGCGCGGCCGGGATCGAGCCGATCGCCGAACCGTTCCGCTCCGCGACCGGCGTCGTGGTCGAGTTCGCCGACCCGTGGGGCAACGTCGTCGGCCTCACCGACCACAGCGCCGCGCCGGACCGCGCACGCACGCCGCCGGGCTGATCAGTCCCGGTCGGGCGGGTCGGCGAACATCTCACCCAGCTCGCGCGCCAGGCCCAGCGCGCGCCGCGCCCACTGCGGCGTCGCCCCGGCCAGGCCGCAGGTCGGGGTCGGCACGGCGAGCGCGGCGAGCCGCACCCGGTCGAACCCGAGGCGGTCGGCGAGGTCGAAGGCGGGCCGCGCCAGCTCCTGCGCGGTGACGCGCACCGCGGGCGGCAGCGCCGGGACCAGGCCCAGCAGCAGCGGGATCGCGGCGTCCCAGGTCTCGCCCAGCGCGTCGAGCAGGGCGGTGTCGCCGGTGCGGGCCAGGGCGGTGGCGTCCACCCCGATGCCCGCGAGGCCCGCGCGGGCCAGCAGCCGAACAGGCGGGCGCGGTGCGCAGCAGTGCACCACGACCGGCACCCCGAGATCCTCCGCGAGCGCGCGCAGCCCGTCCTGCGCCACCGGCTCGGGCACGGCGGCGACCCGGCCGTAGCCCGAGGCCGTGGGAAGCGACCCGGCGAGCACCGCGGGCAACCCCGGCTCGTCGAGCTGCACGAGCACCTGCGCCCCGGTGCGGGCGGCAATCTCGGCGACGTGGCGGCGCAACCCCTCGGTGAGGCTCTCGGTGAACTCGCGGACCGCGCCGCGGTCGGTGAGCACCCGGTGGCCGCTGCGCAGCTCGACCGCCGCGGCGAGTGTCCACGGCCCGGCGGCCTGCACCTTCACCCACCCGGGCCGGGCCGCCGCGCAGGCCTCGTCGAGCGCGTCGACGTCGAAGCGCAGCAGGTCGACCGCCCGCCGGTGCTCGTGCCCGGCCCGCGGCACCACCCGGTAGCCGGACGGCCGGACCTCGACGGTGATGTCGACGAGCAGACCGGCCGTCCGCCCGATCATGTCGGCCCCCACACCGCGGGCGGGCAGCTCGGGCAGGTGCGGCAGCACCGGGAGCTCGCCCACGACAACCGCGACCGCGGCCGCGGGCTCGGTGCCGGGCAGCGACCCGACACCGGTCGCGGCACCCTCGGGCCAGCGCGGCAGCGCGGCGGGCGCGTCGTCGGCAGCCGGACCGGCGGCCAGGGTCCGGGCGGCCGCGCTCGCGCCCGGCGGCATGGGCCGGGCAACGCGCCGGTCATGGGGCGGGCGGCGGGGCGGGGCGTCGGGCGGGTCCGCAGTGGCGTCCGAAGCCGGGGCCAGACCGGCTGCCGCGAGCGCGGCCGCCAGCGGGTCGGACGGCGGTTGCGGCGGCGCGACCAGCCCCGCGGCGGCGAGCGCCTGCGCGAGCGGGTCCTCGGAGGTCATGGCGCCGGTCTACCACCCGTCCGGCCGGTGCGTGCGCCCGCCCTTTGCTCTGCTTACCGATACGCACAGGGCGGCCACCGGCGCGGCGAGTCGGCGGGCCCAAGCCGACTCGTGGAGCGTGCGACGCGTGATGCGTACGGGTGAGCAGAGCAAAGGACCCGCGCCGGCACAGGCCCACAGCAGCCGGCTCAGTCGCCCTTGCGGTAGCGCGCGTCGAAGAAACAGTGCACGCCGAACAGCGCCAATCCGAGCGCCAGCACCACCAGCAGCACCTGCCCGAACGGCTGCGACCCCAGCGCTCGCAGCCCCGCGTCGAGTCCGACGGGCTGTGCTGGGTCGAACCGGACGGCCGCGACCAGCAGCAGCACCCCGATCGTCCCGTAAGCCGCACCGAGCGCCACCCACCCGACCCGGCCGACCCGGGTGACGAGGAACGACCGCCGCAGGCCCGCGCCGCGCAGGTCCAGCTCGCGCAGGAACGCCGCCGTCAGACCGCGGTAGACGGCGTACCCGGCCAGCGCCACCACCACGAGACCGAGCAACCCGACGAGGTAGCGCCCGCCGGGCAGCGCGAAAAGGGCACCGGCGTCGGAGCTCTCCGGGGCGGGCCGGCCGCCCGTGGCGGCGACCTTGCCCGCCGACCAGGCGAGCGCGCCGAAGATCCCCGCCTCGACGAGGTTGATCGCCGTGCGGAGCGCGCGCTGCCGTACCGGCTGGCGGACGTGCCCCCACACCGCCTCGGCGAGCTGCCAGACCACCAGCGCGACGAGCCCGACCACGATCACCCAGAGCAGCACGAGACCGGCCCCGGTCTCGGCGATCGCGCCCAGCGCCCCGGCCTTGTCCGCCTGCCCCCCGTCACCGAGCGCCACCCGCACCGCGAGCACCGCGATGAGGACGTGCACCAGCCCGTAGGCCGCCAGGCCCACCCGCCCGACCGCGTGCATCCACGGGTGTTGCACGGCGTCCCCGGCCCGCTCGACCGTCTCGCCCACGTCCGCCATCGGCGCACCTCCCGCGGTGAGCGTGCCCGATGCCCGCGACGGCGGCCAGTCGCACAGCGCACGCCCGTCCCGGACCCGCACCCACCGCCCGATGATCGCCGTTTCGGGACCGGTGGCCGCACCCCTGACGGCCCCGCGTCCCCAATCGACGATCGTGGGCTCGGCCCGCGCGGCCCCGCGTCCCCAATCGACGATCATGGGCTCGGCCCGCGCGGCCACCGGTCCCCGTCCGACGATCACGAACGGGCCGAGGCGGCCGTACCGCGGTCCGCCGAGCCTCAGGCCGTGGCGACGATCCGGGCGCTGCCGAGCACGACGTCACCGTGCGGGTCGGGCCGGTAGAACGCGACCGCCTGGCCCGGCGCGACCCCGCGCAGCGGCTCGTCGAGCTCGACCCGGACACCGTCGCCGCGAGCCCGCACGACCGCCGGGGCCAGTCCCCCGTGCGCGCGCACCTGCACCTCGCAGCGCAGCGCGCCGCCGGGCGCGCCGCCCCCGCCCCACACCGGGTCGACCGCCTCGATCGCGTGGACGTCGAGCGCCTCGGCCGGGCCCACCCGCACCGTGGCGGACACCGGCTCGATGCCGAGCACGTACCGGGGTCGCCCGTCCGCGGCCGGGGCGGCCACACCCAGGCCCTTGCGCTGCCCGACGGTGAACCCGTGCACGCCGTCGTGCCGGGCCAGCTCCACGCCCGTCGCGGCGTCCACCACCGGTCCGGGGCGGGCGCCCAGCCGGGACGCGAGGAAGCCGCGGGTGTCGCCGGTGGGGACGAAGCAGATGTCGTGGCTGTCGGGCTTGTCGGCGACGCGCAGCCCGCGCCGGGCCGCCTCGGTGCGCACCATTGCCTTCGGCGTGTCGCCGATCGGAAACATCGCGTGCGCGAGCTGCTCGCGGCGCAGGACGGCCAGGACGTAGGACTGGTCCTTGCCCGCGTCGACGGCCCGGCGCAGCACACCGTCCACCAGTCGCGCGTAGTGCCCCGTGCAGACCGCGTCGAAGCCCAGCCCCAGCGCCCGGTCGAGCACCGCGGCGACCTTGATGTGCTCGTTGCAGCGCAGGCACGGGTTCGGTGTCTGCCCCGCGGCGTAGGCGGCGACGAAGTCGTCCACGACGTCGGCGGTGAACCGGGCCGCGAGGTCCCACACGTAGAACGGGATGCCGAGGACGTCGGCGGCTCGGCGGGCGTCGGCGGCGTCCTCGCGCGAGCAGCATCCCCGCGATCCGGCCCGCAGCGCGGCTGGGGTCTGCGCCAGCGCCAGGTGCACCCCGACGACGTCGTGGCCGGCGTCGACGGCGCGGGCCGCGGCGACCGCGGAGTCGACGCCGCCGCTCATCGCCGCCAGCACCCGCACGGTCACTGCCTCCCGAGCGCCTGCTGCCCCGCGCGCCGCGCCCGGTCGACGACCTGGCCGATCGCGGCGGCGACGGCGTCGACATCCGCGCTGGTGGAGGTGTGGCCCAGGGAGAACCGCAGGGACCCGCGCGCGGTAGCCTCGTCCGCGCCCATCGCGAGCAGCACGTGGCTGGGCTGGGCCACCCCGGCCGTGCACGCCGAGCCGGTGGAGCACTCGATCCCGTGCGCGTCGAGCAGCAGCAGCAGGCTGTCGCCCTCGCAGCCGGGGAACGACAGGTGCGCGTTGCCGGGCAGCCGCGACGGGCCGCCGTCGACGGTGCCGGTCCCCGGGTCGCCGTTGAGCCGCGCGTCGGGCACGGTCGCGAGGACCTTCCCGACGAGGTCGTCGCGCAGCCCAGCGAGCATCTCGGCCCGGCGCGGGGCGCCGGCCACCGCGATCTCCACCGCGGTGGCCAGGCCGATCACCGACGGCGTGTCGAGCGTGCCGGAGCGCACGTCGCGCTCCTGCCCGCCGCCGTGCAGCAGCGGGGTGAGCGCCACCTGGCGACCCAGCAGCAGCGCGCCCGCCCCGTACGGGCCGCCGAGCTTGTGCCCGGTGAGGCTGAGCGCGTCGGCGCCGCAGGACCCGAAGTCGACCGGCAGGATCCCCACGGCCTGCACCGCATCGGTGTGCAGCGGCACCCCGACCTCGTGGGCGGTGGCGGCGAGCTCGCGGATCGGGTTGACGGTGCCGACCTCGTTGTTCGCCCACATGATCGAGACCAGCGCCACCCGCTCGGGCTCGCGGGCGAGCGCGGCGCGCAGCGTCTCCGGCCGGACCCGGCCCGCGTCGTCGACCTGGAGCAGCTCGACCTCGGCGCGCTCGTGCTCGGCCAGCCACTGCGCGGCGTCGAGCACCGCGTGGTGCTCGATCGTGGACACGAGCACGCGGTCGCGGCGGGCGTCGGCCTGGCGGCGGGCCCAGTACAGGCCCTTGACGGCGAGGTTGTCGCTCTCGGTGCCGCCGGTGGTGAGCACCACCTCGGACGGCCGCGCACCCACCGCCGCGGCGATCCGCTCGCGCGACTCCTCCACGTCACGCCGCGCACGCCGCCCCGCGGTGTGCAGCGACGAGGCGTTGCCGGTGCGGGTGAGCGCCTCGGTCATCGCGACCACGGCCTCGGGCAGCATCGGCGTCGTCGCCGCGTGATCGAGGTACGTCGCGGGCGCCGCCGACGCCCGCAAGGAGCTGATGGGTGCTGTCACCTGAGTTTGCCCGTCCCGGTTGGAGATGGTCGGTGAGCCAGGGTAGACGCCACCCGTACGCCCGATCAGGGGCACGGTTGACGTGCGGCGATCGGCGGCTCACCGAGGTGCGGCGACCGCGCGCAGGCGCCGCGCCCCGAGGACCGGCAGCAGCGCCGCCACGAGCCAGACAGCGGCGACGGCGGCCGCCGGGCCGAACCTGGACGGCGCGCCCGCGTACAGCAGCAGCGCGTCGGGTCCGGCGACGAGGGCGGGATCGACGTACCGGAACAGCCGCAGCCCCAGCTCCGCGAACGTCACCGGTACCTCCAGCAGGCACCACAGGCCGACCGCCGCGATGATCGCCGCGCTCGACGCGACGGCGTGCACGAGACCGGCGACGAGCAACCCCACCAGGGTGAGGGTGAACAGCGCACCGGCCAGGAGGAGCAGCGTCGAGGTGCCGGCGCCGAGGCCGGGAAACGCGCGCTGCGGGTCCGCGGCGAGCGACCAGTCGACGCGGTCGTTGCGTGCCCAGCACTTCACGCCCGTCACGGCGCACCAGGCCAGCAGATGCACCGCGGCGCCGGCCGCCGCGCACATCACGACCGCGGCCGTCCAGCGTCGTGCGCCGAGGTGCATCCCGGCGAACAGCGGCACGCCCGCGGCCCGGGCCGCGAGCCAGAAGTCGGCAGAGACCAGCAGGTGAAAGATCGTCAGCTCGACGGCGAACCAGCCCGGTGTGCTCAGGCCGAGGGTGAGCCAGCTGCCCGGCGACGGGTTCGCCGGGTCCGTCCCCGGCGGCGACGACGACCACATCAGCAGCAGCCACACCAGCGCGATCACCCAGAAGGTCGGCCGCCGGGGCAAGGTCCAGGCGGCCGTGCGCAGCGCGAACGTCGCCCCGCTCACCGCCCCCACCCGGTGCGCTCGCGGAACGGGCGGTGCAGGTCGCGCCCCAGGTCGGCGACCGAGAGGACCTCGACGCCCGCGTCGCGCAGCCCGGCCAGCACCTCGACCAGCGCGATGTCCTGCCGGACCAGCAGCCGCTCGGTCGCGTCGTCGAACTCGACGGTCGCGCCGGCGTCGCGCAGGACGGCGGACGCGCGCTCGCGCGACGCTCCACCGATGTCACCGATGTCGCAGCTCCACCACGACGGGGCGTCCTCTCGCCACCGGAGGCGGATCTCCCCACGGTCGAGGTAGACGATCTCGTCGCAGAGCTCGTCGACATCGGCCAGCGAGTGGCTGCTGAGGATCACGGCCGCGCCGTCGTCGGCGCGCCGTCGCAGCAGCTGGCGCAGCGCGAGGACACCGCGCGGATCCAGGCCGTTCGCGGGCTCGTCGAGCACCAGCAGGTCGGGCCGTCCCAGCAGGGCCCGCGCGAGGGCGAGGCGGCGGCGCATGCCGAGCGAGAACGTGGCGACCCGCTGGTCGCCGGCCTGGTCGAGCCCGACGTCCTGGAGCACCTCACCGATCCGGCCGGGGTCCCGGACGCCCACCAGCGGCCCCCAGTGCCGCAGCGTCGCCTCGGCGGAGAGCTGCGGCAACAGCCCGTCGCGCTCCAGCACCGCCCCGACACCCGCCCCGCGCCGACGGGCGACGCGCTCGGCGAGCACGACCGCACCCCCGGTCGGGGCGAGGACACCGAGTGCGAGCAGCAGGAGCGTGCTCTTACCCGCCCCGTTCGGCCCGACGACGCCGACGATCCGGCCGGCCCGGACCTCCAGGCTCGTCGGACCGAGCGCAAGCCGGCGCCCGTAACGGCGACCGACCTCGCGGAGGCTGAGAACCGGCTCGGCCGCTCGTCCGGTCCGGACCGCGGCTGTCATGAACGTAGAGCCTGTCATCGGCGTCACCGCTGGCTCCGTCGGGTGAGGAGCAGCGCCACGGCCGTCGCCACCAGGGCGGCGACCGTCCAGAGCACAGCTCCGCCGAGCACCGACCACCAGCCCGGGTCCCGGTGCGCCGCCCACGCCGTCGGACCGAACATGTCCTCGATCACCCGCCCCGGCCGGCCCGGCACGGCCACGGCCAGCACCGGCGTCAGGGGCGCCAGGACGCCGCTGAGTAGGCGGCCCACTCCGGCCGCGGTCGCGACGTGCACCAGAGCGACCACCACGAAGGCCGCGGCGACCATCCACAGCCAGACGGCCAGGTCAGCCAGAACCGGGGCCTCGTTCGCGATCGCCCAGGCCAGCACATCCGGATCCAGTGGATCCGCGGGCAGGACCACCCGCGCGACCGACGCGGCAGCCACCACGCAGACCGCCACGGACAGAGCGCAGTCCCGGACGGAGAGCGCGATCGAGCGCACGACGAGATCGGTCCGACCCACCCCGGCGATCCGCAGGTAGACGTCACGGCCGATCGCGACGTCGGTGGGCGCTCGCGGCAGGGCCAGCACCGACCCGATCGCCATGGCCAGCAGCACCGGCTCAAAGCTGGACGACGCCACGAATGCTGTCGACACCCGCAGGTACTCCGGACGTCGCAACAGTTCCGCGCAGAGCAGGGCCGCCGCCCCGAGTACCCCGATGCCCACCGAGCGGGTGAACCGCGTCGGCCACAGCACCGGCCGCGTCGGTATGGCCATCACGCTCAGCACTCAGTCCACCCGCACCGAGAACCGCACCTCGGTCGATCCCCTGAAACGGTCGGCGTTCGCGCGGACGCTCACGGCAACGCGGCCCGGGTCCGGGTTCGTCCACAGCACGGCCGAGGTCTCGCCTTCGTTCACGGCGCGACAATCGCCGAGTTCGCCGCCGTTGGACTCGGCGTCGATGCAGAATCCGATTCGCTTTCCCTCGCTGGAGTGCAGCACGACTCGCACGCTCTGCTTGCCGGGAACCTCGAAGCTGCCACAACGCTGTGCACCGACGGCGGGCACGGTGCAACTGAACGAGTGCGTGTCGGCCGCCGCCTGCCCAGGGATCGCCATCATTCCCAGAATGATCAGAATGCCGCCGAGGAACGCTCGGATCGTCCTGCGTACGCTCATTTCTCTCCCGTCTCGTCACGATTGTGCATTCGCTCCGCGATCCTGTTGGCTGCTTCCAGGAATCCGGCTGCATCAACTTCGCGGAGCCAGTCGTAGTGGTAGACGTGCTGGGAAACCGGCTCGCTCTCCCTGAACAACCAGTTCACTTCGACGTCCTGCCAGAAGGGTCCGACGATGATTCCCGGATGCCCTGGCTCCAGGTCGACGACCGTCAGGTCCGGGGGCGGATTCCATACCACGTAACGCCCGTACGCCAGCCGATCCTTGTCCATCCCGCCTCCTGCATCAGCTTCGAGCACATTCCGACCATGATCCCTCAGAGCCGCCGTCCCAGGGATAGCTCGTGATCATCCCGTTGTTCCCGGCCACTACTCGCGCCGACCGACCCGGTGCCCACGAGTAGATCCACACCCGCTTCCCGTTCTCGTCACCGGCCCGGGAACGGCTCATCACCTTGCGCATGCAGTCCTTGGCGAGGCCCCAGCCCGGTACGCGGTGCTTGACCTCGATGTGCACCGCGCCCCAGGTCCGGCCGTCACCGCAGAGGATCTCCTCGGCCGAACCGTCGTCGGCCGAGACGCTCGCGAAGTACTCGAAGCGGTCGGCCTCCCCTACGTCGGCGCCGACGCCCTCCTGCACGCGTGTCGCGTTGCACCGGCCGACGGCATCGGAGCTGACGGCCAGAGCCGTGGCCGGCACACCCATCACGAGAGACAGCGCCACTCCGAGCTGGACGAATGCCCGCACAGTTGATCTCATCGTCGTCTCCCCGCCTCGCCGTTCGCGACGGGCCGACTCTCCAAGATCGCCGGGGAAGCATCGGCGAAACCGGTCAACCTCACCGGATCGGGTGACGTGGGGCCGTCAACCCCGCGGGGCGGTCCGCTGTGCGGACGCGCGCCTCGATCAGGCGGCCACCGGGACCGGCGCGGGCCGCGGGGTGATCCGGGCCTGGTGCGGTGCTCCGGTGACGGCGCCGATCGCGGCCGCGGCGGCGGCGGCCATCGACCGCCGGTCACCTCGGGGCGCGAGCGCGGGGAGCACCGTGATCTCGCAGGTGATCCGGCGCAGCCGAAGGCCACGCAGGAGCGCCTCGCCGAGGGTCTGCTCGCCGACGAACGCCGCCTCGGGGGCGGGGCGCCCGTCCGGGCCGCGCAGCACGAGCGCCACCGGCGCGACGGCGGCGCCCGCGTCGAGGGCGGCCTGGAACACGGCCGGGCGGAACGGACCGGCTGCCGCGCCGCACCAGGTCGTGCCCTCGGGGAACACGCCGACCGTGCCGCCGATCCGCAGGACGTCGGCCGTGGCGGCGACCGTCGCCGGCAGCGCGCGCAGGCTCGCGCGGTCCAGGAACACCGCGCCACAACGGGCGGCGAGCGCCCCGACCAGCGGCCACGAGCGCACCTCACGCTTCGCGAGCATCCGCATCGGCACCACCGAGGCCAGCGCGACGACGTCGATCCAGGACAGGTGGTTGGCGACGAGCAGCGACCCCGGCACGACGGCATCGGGGCCATCGCGGCGGTCCGGGGCGTCCCGGCGCACCCGGACGCGCACGCCGGTCGCCCGCAGCAGCATCCGGGAGGTGGGCGGCAGGACCCGGGCCCCGAGGAACGGTACGACCAGGAACGCGCCGAGCAGCACGCTGATCAGCGCGACAGCCCGGCGGGTCACCCGCAGCCGCTCGACGAGCGTCATCGAGGCGGCGTTCGGGAGGCAGCGGTTTCCGCACGGGGAGGTGGGCAACCAGCCGTCGACGGACGGCGGTCCGGGGTGCGCCGCAATGCGCTCGGCTGCGCGGGCCGAAGCACGCGCGACCGCGCCGTCCGTAATCACGCCCGCGGCACCGCTCACCGGGCGCCGTCCGATCCGCCCGCCGCCGGCTTTTCGTCGATCCCGAAGAACCGTGCGTACCGCCGGTCCATCCCGGGAACGTCGAGCAGCACGAGGAAGTCGGCACACCCGAAGTCGGGGTCGTGCGCGGGCGGGCCGCACACCTGCGCGCCCAGCCGCAGGTAGCCCCGCAGCAGCGGCGGCAGCGGGAGGCGACGGTCCGCAGGCGCCACGTCCCAGGCCCGCCACGGGTGCACCCGCCGCGTGTCCGGCGCGTAGTGCCGCCGTCGCACCTGGTGCCACACCGACGCGGCCAGCGCGCCGCCGTCGGCCAGCGGCACGCTCGCGCAGCCGACGAGCCAGCGGTGGCCGGTGAGGGTCATGTACCGGCCGAGCCCGGTCCACACCAGGCCGACGACGGCGCCGCTGCGGTGGTCGGGGTGCACGCAGGAGCGGCCGGTCTCGACCAGCTGCGGGCGCAGCGGGGCGAGCGCGGCGAGGTCGAACTCGCCGTCGGCGTACAGCTCGCCGGCGGCCCGGGCGCGGGCAGGCGGCAGGACGCGGTAGGTGCCGACGATCTCGCCGGTCGCGTCCTCGCGGACGAGCAGGTGGTCGCAGAACGCGTCGAAGCGGTCCTCGTCGACGCCGGGGCGCCGGGCGGGGAGCGTCGCGCCGAGCTCGCCTGCGAACACCTGGTGGCGCAGCCGCTGGGCGGCGAGCACCTCGTCGGTGTCGGTGGTGAGCAGCAGGGAGTAGCGGGAGGCCGTACCGTCCGAGCCGGGCTCCGGGGTGCGGGCCAGTACCTGCGAGGAGGTCACGGCCCCCATCGGATCGCGGCGGCGGGAAACGCCGCGACCCGGTGTCGTCGACGGCGCGATGGCAGCCCGGTGAACTCCCGGCCCGGCGGCTGCCCAGGCGGCTGCGCCGCCGGCTACGACTTCCGCTTGGCGATCTCCTCCTGCAGCTGCGGCGCGACCTTGAACAGGTCGCCCACCACTCCGAAGTCGGCGATCTCGAAGATCGGCGCCTCCGCGTCCTTGTTCACGGCGATGATCGTCTTGGACGTCTGCATGCCGGCGCGGTGCTGGATGGCGCCGGAGATGCCCAGGGCGATGTAGAGCTGCGGCGAGACGGTCTTGCCGGTCTGCCCGACCTGGAACTGGTGCGGGTAGTAGCCGGAGTCGACGGCCGCGCGCGACGCGCCGACGGCCGCGCCGAGCACGTCGGCCAGGCCCTCGACGACGGTGAAGTCGTCGGCCGAGCCCACGCCGCGCCCGCCGGAGACCACGACCGAGGCCTCGGTGAGCTCGGGGCGGTCCCCGCCGGTGATCGGCTCGCGGCTGGTGACGGTGGCACCCGCGCCGGACAGCGCCGGAACGTCCACGGCCTGCTCGGCGCCGGCCGCGGGCGCGGGCTCGATCTCCACCGACCCCGGGCGCAGCGTGATCACCGGGTGCGCGGTGTTGGCCTTCGCCTGGGCGACGTACGCCCCGCCGAACACCGAGTGGGTGACGCCGTCCGCACCGATCCCGACGACGTCGTTGAGCCACGCGCTGCCCGTCCGCACGGCCAACCGCCCGGCGATCTCCTTGCCGTCGGCCGACACGCTGATCAGCACGGCCGCGGGCGACGCCGACTCCACGAGCGCGGCGAGGACGTCCACCTCCGGGGTGAGGAAGTCCTCCCGGTCGGTCTCCGCGACGTAGATCTTCTCCGCGCCGTGCTCCTGGAGGCCGTCGGCGAGCTTCGCCGCCGTGCCCGCCGCGCCCACGACGACCGCCGACGGCTCGCCCAGCGTGCGGGCGGCGCTCAGCAGCTCGTAGGTCGACTTCTTGATCTCGCCCTCGAGGTGGTCGACGAGGACCAGCACCTCAGCCATGTTCGTTTCCCGTCTCTCAGATGAGCTTCTGGCCGACCAGGTAGGCGGCGATCTTCGCGCCGCCGTCACCCTCGTCCTCGATCTTCTCCCCGGCACTCTTGGGCGGCTTCGGGGCGGCGGAGGTGACGGTGGTCAGCGCGGCACCGAGCCCGACCTCGGACGCGTCGATGCCGGCGTCGGCGAGGGTGAGCGTGGTGACCGGCTTCTTCTTCGCCGCCATGATCCCCTTGAACGACGGGTAGCGCGGCTCGTTGATCTTCTCGCCGACCGACACGACCGCGGGCAGCGGCGCCCTGAGCAGCGTGACGCCGTCGTCGGTCTCCCGCCGGACGGTGACCTCGCCGCTCCCGACCGTGACCTCCCGGGCGTGGGTGAGCGCCGGGTAGCCGAGCAGCTCGCCGACCATCGCGGCCATCGCGCCACCGCGGCCGTCGGAGGCCTCGTTGCCGGCGAGCACGAGGTCGACGCCGTCCAGGGTGCCGATCGCCTTGGCCAGCGCCCGCGCGGTGCTCACGGCGTCGGACCCGGCGAGGGCCTCGTCGGACAGGTGCACCGCAGCGTCCGCGCCCATGGAGAGCGCCTTGCGGATCGCGTCGGTGGCCCGGTCCGGCCCCATGGTCAGCACGGTGACGGTGCCCTCGCCCGCCTCCTTGATCTGCAGCGCGGCCTCGACGGCCCGCTCGTTGATCTCGTCGAGGACGGCGTCGGAGGCGTCGCGGTCCAGAACCCCGTCGGCGTCACGCAGCTTGCGTTCCGAGTAGGTGTCCGGGACCTGCTTGATGAGTACGACGATGTTCACTCCACGACCTCCCTGCCGCTGCGGGCGCGGCCCGCCTGTACGTGCGGGAACTGTGCCACCCGGCTTCGCACACGGTCGGGCGGGGCGCACGTGCTTGCGATTGTTACCGCGCGGTAAGCGATGGGCAAACGCCGGGCCGGTGAGACCGGTCACGACGTTTGCGCTGTTCACCCGACCGGGTATCCCGGAGCATGCCGATCCTGAGCCGCATCCGCTCCTTCCTGGGCAGCCCCCAGGGCCGTCGCCTCACCGACCAGGGCGTCCGCGCCGTACGCAACCGCGGCGGGCAGGGTGCCACCGGCACCCACACCACCCCTGGCCACACGGGCACGCCGGGCCACGCCGGCAGGCCGGCGCGCGGTCGCGGGCTGCTGTCGTCGCTGCTGCGCCGGCGCTGACGCGCGCGGCGACCGCTAGGGTCGCCGCTCGTGGTGGTGACGGGCTACGACGACCGGTCCGGTTGCGGTTACGTGTTGCGCACCGGTGCGGATGTGCAGCCGGGTACGCCGACCGTCGAGCACCTCGGGGTGACGGTGTCGCCCACGGCCGAACTGGCGGCCCTGCTGCGCGACGCCCTGGCGCGGCACTCGACCGTGCAGCTCGACTGGGGCGGGCCCGCGGTGCCGCTCACCCTCGACGACCCCACGATCCTGGCCTGGCTGCAGCACACCGTCGGCGGCGTCCTCACGGTCGCCGGCGATCCTGCGTGAGCGGCCCGGACCCGGAGACCGCGGCCCGGTGTAGCCGCGCTCAGTGTTCCGGCTCGTGCCCCGTCGCGACGGCGCCGGTGGACACGATCTCCCCGGTCCAGTCACAGGCGGCACACCAGCTGTAGAACCGCCGGTCGGCCGCCTCCCAGAACTCCGTCACCAGACCCAGCGCCGCGGCGCACCGCGGGCAGTACCGCGGGGCGTCGCGGCGATGCGCCTGCGCGTCGGCGGCGAACCGCCGGTCCCCAGGCGCCGCACCCCGCGCAGTCACCGTGACCACCCGCACGTCGCACGGGCATCGTGGTGGCCGCACCGGTGTCCCGGCGCCGGTGCGGACCTCACGACGCCCGTGCGGTGGCGCGCCGCGGTCACGACGCCGCCTGCTCCGCCGCGATCTTGTCCGCCGCGCTGATGTGGATCTTCTTGATCGTGTCGAGCACCGGGGAGAACCGGGTGGAGCCCATGTCGCAGAAGTCGAGGGCGAACCGGGCGCCGCCGGCGTGGAACTTGTCCTTCTCGCAGGGCAGGTCGATGCGCTCGTGCGGCTCGCGGATCGTGCCCAGCGGATCCTCGCCGCGGGCGACGACGTCCATCTGCTCGCGGAACATCCGGCGCAGCAGCGCCACCCCGACGTCGCTGCGGCCGAGGTGCTCGGTGGTGCGATCGGTGATCGCGCCCTGGGTCACCCACGCCATGATGTCCTGGCCCTCGACGTAGCTGGTGACGTGGCGGCCGTCGGCGTCGAGCACCGGGATCCGGTAGTCCGGGATCTGCGGCTGCTCCACGTGCTCGTACCCGTCCGGGCCGTGCACCGTGTAGAGCATGAACCGGGTGGTCGTGCGGTTGACCGGCACCCGGATCTGCATCTGGTGGATGCCGCCACCACCGACCCGCATGTTGTACGGGAAGACCAGCGGGTGCCCGACCTTCCAGTCGTCGTTCTCCTCGGTCGCGCCCTTCAGCACGCGCCGCTTGATGATCCCCCACTCGAACGGCGTGAAGCCGATCTTGAGGTGCTCCTTGCCGAACGACGCGGGCGCGACGAAGCCCTCGTGGCGGCCGACGAACTCGAAGTAGCGCCCGTGCAGGAACTCGACGTGGTGCGGGTCGACCGCGTTCTCCATGATCTGGACGTAGTTGCAGGGCAGGTCGGCCCAGCCGATGTCGCGGAAGCCGTCCATCACGTAGACGTCGAAGCGCGGCAGCTCCGGCGCCGGCCGCTCGGGTGAGTGCGGGCCGACATAGGCCCAGACGAGCCCGCCCAGCTCCCGCGCGACGCCCGCCTGCACGCGCACCCGCTCGGCGAACGTCGTGTTGTCGCGCTCGGCGGGCTGCTCGGTGCAGTTGCCGTCGATGTCGAAGCGCCAGCCGTGGTAGGGGCAGCGGATGCCGTCGGCCTCCACGACGCCGTAGGCCAGCGACGCCTTCCGGTGCGGGCACGCCTCGGGCACGATCCCGTAGCGCCCGGACGGGCTGCGCCACAGCGCGTAGAACTCCCCGAGCAGCTCCACCCGCTTCACGGGGAACTCGGCCAGTTCGCGGGTGAACGCCACCGGGTACCAGTACCGGCGCAGCACCTCGCCCATCGGGGTGCCGGCATCGACCTGGGTCAGCTCGTCGTTCTGCTCGGCGGTCAGCATCCGGGCGTCTCCCCTGCGTCGGGTGGCGGTGCCTCGACGGTAGGGACCGCGGTGTCACCCGAACAAGGGATGCATCCCGCCTGGCGGAACGGGCACGGCCGTGACGTCAGTCCCGGTGGATCTTCGCCGTGACGTTCATGCCGGGGGCCAGCGCGAGCCCGCGCGTGCCGTCCAGCGCGACCTTGACGGGGATCACCTGGGTGACCTTCTGGAAGTCGCCCGAGCCGCCGGCCCGGGGCGCCAGCACCGCGGCCGCCGCGCCCTGCACCTCGACCACCCGACCGGTGAGCGGGACGTCGTCGTAGGCGTCCACGACGACGTCGACGACCTGACCCACGCGCACGGCGTCGATCTCGGTCTCCGCCACGCGGGCGGTGACGAAGATGGCGGCCGGGTCGTAGGCCACGGCGAGCCGGGTGCCGCTGGTGACGAACGCCCCCTCGACGGCGCTGCTCTGCGCGATCGTGCCCGCGCCCGGGGACCGCACGCTCCGGCGGATCTCCGCGAACCCCGCGTCCATCTCGATGCGGCCGAGCACCTGGTTGCGGTCGACGCTGGTGCCGAGCGTGGCCGTCCAGCCGGTGAGCGTGCCGGTGGCGGGGGCGTTGATGACGATCTGGTCGCCGTCGACCTGCGCGTTGTCCGTGGTGACGAAGCTGCGCGCGTCGATGACCCAGGCGGCGACGAACGCCGCGGCGACGAGCAGGACGAGCGCGCCGATCACGGCGAGCCCGGCGCGCGGGGACCGCTGCTGCGTGTCCATGCCGGCCTCCTCACGCCGCCGTGCCGGGGTGGCCCACCGTAGATGTTTTCAACGGCAAGGGAAATACGCGCGGACGGCGCCGTGTGCTCCGGCAGGGCACCGGACGGCACTAGGGTGCCTGCCGTGTCCGCACCCGAGAGCCCCGGGCCGCCGAGCCCCGGGCCGCCGAGCCCCGAGCCACAGGGCCGCACGTCGCAGAGTCGCACGTCGCAGAGTCGCACGTCGCAGAGTCGCAGCCCCGAGGGCGTGGTGTCCGGGATCGACCTGATCGCCCTGGTCAAGGGCGCGGCGATCGCGTTCTGCGTGCTGGTGGTCGGCGGTCTCGCGACCCCGCTGGTGGTGCGCGCCCTTCCACTGGCGGCCGAGCAGGTACCCGCGGCGTACGCCTGGGGGTCCGCAGCCGTGGCGATCGGCGCCTTCGTCCTCGCCGGCAGCCGGATCGGCGAGGCCACCCGGCCGGTCCTGCACGGTGGCGCCGCAGCGCTCGGGGCCTACCTGCTCTACCTGCCGCTCACGCTGATCGTCGGCACCGCACAGCCGGTGACCACGGTGTTGCTCGCCGCGCTGGTGGCGGTGCTGATCGGGGCCCTCACCGGGCTGGTGTCCGGCAGGCGCCGCGGCCCCGTCCACGCCTGATCCCCCCGCACGCACGCCCAACCGGGTCTCTGGGTGGTGGCGGCGGGGGGTGTGGGAGCGTCGGGGTCCATGGGGATCGACGCGCCGGGGCTGCCGTTGACCGGGGAGCGCACCGTTCCCGGGATCCCGGCGGAGAACTACTGGTTCCGCCGCCACGAGGTCGTCTACGCCGCGCTCGCCCCGCTCTGCGCAGGCGCCCGGGTGCTGGAGGCCGGCTGCGGCGAGGGGTACGGCGCCGACCTGCTGGCCCGGACCGGGCGGGTGCTCGCGCTGGACTACGACGCCGCCAGCGTCGCGCACGTCGCCCGGCGTTACCCGCGGGTGCATGCCGCCCGGGCGAACCTCGTCGCACTCCCGGTACGGACGGAGGCATGCGACGCGGTCGTGTCGCTGCAGGTGATCGAGCACCTGTGGGAACAGGAACGGTTCCTGGCAGAGTGCCGCCGGGTGCTCGCGCCGGGCGGGCTGCTCGCGCTGAGCACGCCGAACCGGCTCACCTTCTCCCCCGGCCGCGACACCCCGCTCAACCCGTTCCACACCCGCGAGCTGTCCCCCGCCGAGCTGGCCGGGATGGTGCGCGACGCCGGCTTGCGCGACGTCGAGGTCCGCGGGCTGCACCACGGCCCCCGGTTGCGCGAGCTGGACGCCGCGCACGGCGGCTCGCTGGTCGACGCTCAGGTCGCGGTGGCGCTGGGCGACGGCCGGTGGCCGTCCGCGCTGCTCGCCGACGTCACCTCCGTCACCTGCGTCGACTTCGTCCTGCACGGCGACGACCTCGACGCGAGCCTCGACCTGGTCGTCACGGCCAGGCGCCGGTGACGACCCCGGTCGGCACGTTCTGCCTGGTCCTGCACAGCCACCTGCCCTACCTGGCCCACCACGGCCGCTGGCCGGTCGGCGAGGAGTGGCTCTACCAGGCGTGGGCGCACGCGTACCTGCCGGTGATCGACGTGCTCGACCGCCTCGCCGGCGAGGGCCGCCGGGACCTGCTCACCCTCGGCGTCACCCCGGTGCTCGCCGCGCAGCTCGACGACCCGCACTGCCTGCGCGGGATGCACGACTGGCTCGGCGACTGGCTGCTGCGGGCGCACTCCGCGGCACCGCGGCTGCCCGCGCTGGCCGCCGCCGAGCACCGGCGGGCGACGGCGACGCTGGACCGTTTCGAGGGACGCTGGCGGCACGGGGCGTCGCCGGTGCTGCGCCCGCTGGTCGACGCGGGCGTGGTCGAGCTGCTGGGCGGGCCGGCGACGCACGCGTTCGCCCCGCTGCTCGATCCCGATGTGCGGGCGTTCGCGCTGGACGCCGGCCTGGCCGACGCGGCGCTGCGGCTCGGGCGCCGCCCGCGCGGGCTGTGGGCACCGGAGTGCGGCCACGCCCCGGGCATGGAGGCCGAGTACGCCGCGGCCGGGGTGACGCACGTCGTCGTCGACGGGCCGGCGCTGCGCGGGGACACCGGGCTGCTGCGGCCGATCGGCACGTCGGGGGTCGACTCGGGGGTGCTGTGCGCGGGGCGCGACCTCGACGTCAGCTACCGGGTGTGGTCGCCGCGCGCGGGCTACCCCGGCGGGCCCGACTATCGCGACTTCCACACCTTCGACCACGCCACCGGGCTCAAGCCCGCGCGGGTGACCGGCCGCGCGGTGATTCCCGAGCGCAAGCGCCCCTACGACCCGGGCCGGGCGGCCGCGGCGGTCTCCCGGGACGCCGCCGACTTCGTGCGGGTCGTCCGCGCGCGGCTGGTCGCGCTCGCCGACCGGCACGCCCGGCCGGCGCTCGCGGTCGCCGCGTTCGACACCGAGCTGTTCGGGCACTGGTGGGCCGAGGGCCCCGCCTGGCTGGAGGCGGTGCTGCGGGCCCTCCCGGCAGCCGGCGTGCGGGTGCGCACGTTGCGCGGCGCGATCGACGCCGGCCTCGTCGGGGCGCCGGTGGAGCTGCCCGCGTCGTCGTGGGGATCGGGCAAGGACTGGCGGGTGTGGGACGTCGAGGAGTTCACGCGTGCGAACGCGACCACCCAGAAGCTGCTGCGCGACGCGCACGCATCCGGTCCCGCCCGCGACCCGGTGGGCGACGTCCTCGCCGGGCAGGCGCTGCTTGCGCTGTCGAGCGACTGGGCGTTCATGACGAGCCACGGCTCGGCACCCGACTACGCCCGCGGCCGCGCCCGGCTGCACGCCGCCCGCGTCGCGGAGCTGGCCGGGTTGCTCGCCACGGACCGGCGGCGGGCGGCGGCGCGGCGGGTCGCGGGGTGGCCGGACGCGCAGCCGGTGTTCGGGCACCTCGACGCGCGCACGTTGCGGGCGCCGCACGGGCGGTGGCGTACTACCGGCGGGTAGGTTCGTCGGGTGCGGGTGCTGATCCTCTCGTGGGAGTACCCCCCGGTCGTGGTCGGCGGCCTGGGCAGGCACGTGCACGCCCTGGCCACCGAGCTCGCGGCGGGCGGGCACGATGTCGTGGTGCTGTCCCGCCATCCGGCGGGAACCGACGCCGCCACCCACCCCACCATCGACACGCGCGTCGCCGGCGTGCGGGTGCTGCACCTCGCCGAGGACCCGCCGCACCTGGAGTTCGGCAGCCGCGACCTCGTCGCCTGGACGCTGGCGATGGGGCACGCCATGGTCCGTGCCGCCCTCACCCTGCTGTGCTGCGTGGAGCCCGGCGGCTGGCGCCCCGAGGTCGTGCACGCCCACGACTGGCTCGTCGCGCACCCCGCGATCACGCTCGCGGACGCGCTGCGCGTCCCGCTGGTCGCCACGCTGCACGCCACCGAGGCCGGCCGGCACGCCGGCTGGCTCTCCCACCCGCTCAACCGGCAGGTGCACTCCGTCGAGTGGTGGCTCGCGCAGCGCGCGGACGCGCTGGTCACGTGCTCGTCGGCGATGCGCGCGGAGGTCGCCCAACTGTTCGACCTCGACCCCGTCCCCATCGCCGTGATCCACAACGGCATCGCCACCGCGGGCTGGCGGGTCGGCCCGCGCCGGGTCGCCGCCGCACAGCGCCGGTGGCGCGACGGCCGCGAGCCGCTGCTGCTGTACTTCGGGCGGCTGGAGTACGAGAAGGGCTGCCACGACCTCGTCGCGGCACTGCCGCGCATCCGCCGCCGCCATCCCGGTACCCGGTTGCTCCTCGCCGGCACCGGCTCGCAGCGCGACGCGCTCGCCGACCTGGCCCGCTTCCGGCGCGTGCGCCGCAGCGTCACGTTCCTCGGCCACCTATCCGACGGCGACCTCGCGGCCCTGCTCGGCGCAGTCGACGCCGCGGTGCTGCCCAGCCGGTACGAGCCCTTCGGCATCGTCGCGCTGGAGGCCGCCGCGGCGGGGGCGCCCCTGGTCGCGTCCACGGCGGGTGGTCTCGGCGAGGTGGTGGTGCACGGCGAGACGGGGCTGTCCTTCGCCCCCGGCGACGTCGCCGGGCTGGCCCGCGCGGTGACCGGCGTGCTCGACGACCCGGCGGCCGCCAGGGCCCGCGCCCACGCGGCGCGCGAGCGGCTGGCCGTCGACTTCGACTGGACGGGGATCGCCGCCGCGACCGCGGCGGTCTACGCCCGCGCCGTCCCGGGCGGGCCCCGCGAGCTGGAGCGTCCGAAGATCCCGACGGGCAACGCCTTCGGGCCGTGACCGGGGACGGCGCGGCGGCGCGGATCAGGCCGCAGGGTCCTCGGCGATGAGCGCAAGCGCCACGTCGGTGTACTCGTCGGCGAGCTTCGCCACGAGCTCGTCACGGTCCTCGGCCACCGCGCTGTTGACGGCGCTGGCGTACTCGTCGTGCAGTGCCTGCAACCGGGTCTCGATGTTCGCCATGGGAAGCTCCGTCCTCGAAGGTCTCACCCTGTGCATCGCCGTCGCGCGCACGGATGTTGCCGGGACCGGCGCACGTCACACACCCGACCTGCCCACCCGCTCCTCGACGGCCGCCGCATGCTTGCGGGCCATGTCCTCGACGGCCGCGCGCCGCTGCGCCGCGGCCGCGTAGTCGTCGAGGCGGCTGCGTACCACGCGGGCGGGCGCGCCGACGGCGATCGCGTGGTCGGGCAGTTCGCCGCGGGCCACCGCGTGCGCGCCCAGCACGCAGCCGCGGCCGATGCGGGTACCGCGCAGCACCGACGCCTTCACCCCGATCCAGCAGTCCGGCCCGATCCGCACCGGGGTCTTGACGATGCCCTGGTCCTTGATCGGCAGGTGGACGTCGGCGGTGACGTGGTCGAAGTCGGTGACGTACACCCAGTCCGCGATGATCGTCGAGGCGCCGATCTCCACGTCGAGGTAGCAGTTGACGGTGTTGTCCTTGCCCATGACGACCTTGTCGCCGATCCGCAGCGAGCCCTCGTGGCAGCGGATCGCGTTGCCGTCGCCGATGTGCACCCAGGCACCGACCTCGAGGCGCCCGAAACCGGGCCGAGCGTGCAGCTCCACGCCGCGGCCCAGGAAGACCATCCCGCGCAGCACGACGTGCGGGTGCGCCAGGCGCAGGCGCAGCAGCCGGGCGTAGCGGACGAGGTACCAGGGCGTCCAGGCCCGGTGCCGGAGCACCCAGCGCAACGAGGCGAGGGTGAGGAACCGTGCCTGGCGCGGGTCGCGCCGCGTGCTCCAGCGGGCGCGCAGCGGGGCGCCCCACATGCTGGTCATGGGCCTGCACCCTAGGGGAACCCCGGCCGGGGCCTTGCCTGCCCGGGCATGATCGAGCATCGTCGGGCCGTGCCCCGGATCGCGCCGCGGATCGTGGTCGCCGGAAGCGTGAACCTCGACCTGGTCGCGCGCGTTGCGGCGCTGCCCGCGCCCGGGGAGACCGTCGCGGCGGGCGAGCTGCGCCGGGTCCCCGGCGGCAAGGGCGCCAACCAGGCGCTCGCCGCGGCCCGCCTCGGCGCGGACGTCACGCTCGTCGCCGCCGTCGGGGACGACCCCGCCGCCGCGGAGGCGCTGGCGCTGCTGCGGGCGGGCGGGGTGGACCTGCGGGCCGTGCGCACCGCGGCGTGGACATCCACCGGGCACGCGTTGATCACCGTCGACGGCGCGGGCGAGACCACGATCGTCGTCGCGGCCGGGGCGAACGCCGCGCTCACCGTGCCGCCCGGCGACGTCGCGGGGGCCGACGCGGTGCTCACCGTGCTGGAGGTGCCCGACGAGGCGGTCGCGGCGGCCGTCGGGCACGCCACCGGGTTCGTGGTGCTCACCGTCGCGCCGCCGCGGCCGGTGCCGGGCGCGCTGCTGGAACGGGTGGATCTCGTCGTCGCCAACCGCGCCGAGCACGCGGCCGTGCCGGGGCTCGACGCGGCCCGGGCCGTGGCGGTCACCGCGGGCGCGGCCGGTGCGGTGCTGCGCCGTGGCGGGCGGGAGGTGGCGCGGGCGCAGCCGCCACCGGTCACCGCCGTGGACGGCACGGCCGCCGGGGACGCCTTCACCGCCGCGCTGGCCCTGGCCCTGCTGGACGGGCGCGACGACGAGGCCGCGCTGCGCTTCGCCTGCGCCGCCGGGGCGATCGCGGCCACGCGGTCCGGCGCGCAGCCGTCGCTGCCCACCGCCGACGAGGTGGCGGCGCTGTGCCCCCGCTGATCGTCGACACCGACCCCGGCGTGGACGACGCCGTGGCCATGATGCTCGCCGCAACGTCGCCGGAGACCGATCTGCGGGCCGTGACCAGCGTGTTCGGCAACGTCCCGCTCGCCACCACCACCGCGAACGCCGCCCGCGTCCTGGCGCTGGCCGGGCGCCCGGACGTGCCGCTGGCCGCCGGGGCCGCGCGGCCGCTGGTGCATCCCCAGCGGATGCGAGCCGAGGAATGGCACGGCGACGACGGGCTCGGCGGGCGGGCCGTGACGCTCCCCGCGGGCGCCCCGCCCGATCCGCGCGGTGCGGTGACCCTCATGGCGGAGGTGCTGCGCGCGGCCGCCGAGCCCGTGACGATCGCCCCGATCGGGCCGCTCACCAACGTCGCGCTGCTGCTCGCGGTGCACCCGGAGCTGGCGGGCCGGATCGGGCGGATCGTCGTCATGGGCGGCTCGCTGCGCGGGGGCAACACCACCGGCGCGGCCGAGTTCAACGTCTACTCCGACCCCGAGGCGGCCCACCGGGTGCTGACCCAACCCGACGTACCGGTCACGCTCGTCCCGCTCGACCTCACCCTGCGCTGCCCCGCCGACGGCACCTGGCTCGCCGCGCTCGCCGCGGCCGGGCCGGCGGGCGCGGCGCTCGCGTCGGTGATCGCGCACTACCGGGCCGCCCAGCGCGCCCGCTCCGGCGAGGACGCGGTCGCGTTGCACGACGCCGTCGCCGTGCTGGAGGCCGTGGCGCCGGGCACGCTCGTGACCGCGCCGATGGCGCTGGCGGTGGCCTGCGACCTCGGGCCCGCGCGCGGGGCGACGGTGCCGGTGACGTCCGGCCCGGCGGTGGACGTCGCGGTCGGGTTCGACGCCGCGGGCCCGGACGGCGTACTCGCGGAGATCCTGCGGCGCCTCACGGCCGTGCGCTGATCTCGCTACGCCAGCCCGTTCTCGATCGCGTAGCGGACCAGCGCAGCGCGGTTGGGCAGGTCGAGCTTGCGCAGCATGTGCTGCACGTGGTTCTCCACCGTGCGCGGGGAGAGCACGAGCCGACCGGCGATCTGGCGGGCGGTGTAACCGGCGACGACCAGCGCCACCACGTCGGCCTCCCGCTCGGTGAGCCGGGTGGGCGCATCGGCCGCCCCGGCGGAGTGCTCCTCCAGCGCCGCCGCGGCCAGCCCCGGGGAGAACACCGCCTCGCCCGCCGCGGTGCGGCGCACGGCGTCGACCAGCTCGGTCATCCCGGCCGCCCGCACGAGGTAGCCGGTGGCGCCGGCACGCACCGCGGCCAGCACCGCGCCCGCCCCGCCCGCCGCGGACAATGCCAGCACCGGCAGCTCGGGCCGTTCGGCGGCCAGCGCCTCGATGGCGCCCACCGCGGTGGTCGCCGAACCGTCGCGCGCCGCGCCGTCGAGGTCCACGAGGGCGACGTCGGGGCCGTGCTCGGCGGCGACCCGGAGAACGTCGTCGGGCCCCCCGCCGTCCGTCACCTCGAAGCCGGCCGCCCTCAGGACCGCGGCCAGGTGCGGCTCGGCCGCGCCCACCAGCAGCACCGTCACCGGCGGGGCGTCCTTCACCACGTGCATGATGCGACCGATCCTCCCCGAACGGTTCGGCCCCGCCGGGGACGTCCACCCGAACGGGGTCGGTCGTCGGTGAGTTCAGTCGTCGGCGAGGCCCCGCTCGATCGCGTAGCGCACGAGCTGCGCGCGGTTGTGCAGCGCGAGCTTGCGCAGCGTGCTCTGCACGTGGCTCTCCACCGTGCGGTGCGAGACCACGAGCCGCGCGCCGATCTGGCGGGCCGTGAGCCCCTTCGCCACGAAGCGCAGGACCTCGGTCTCCCGCGGGGTGAGCACGGGCGCGGCGGTGTCGGACTCGATCCGCCGGAACTCGCCCAGCACGAGCCCCGCGAGTCCCGGGGTGAACACCGCGTAGCCCTCGGCGGTGCGGCGCACGGCGTCGAGCAGCTCCGCCACCCCCGCGGACTTCACGAGGTAGCCGGTGGCCCCCGCCTTCACCGCGTCGAGGACGTCGGCGTGCTCGCCGCTCGCGGAGAGCACCAGCACGAACGTCGCGGGCAGCGCGTCCAGGATCGCCTCGATGGCCGTGACGCCCGACGAACCGCCCAGGTCGAGGTCCATGAGCACCACCTGCGGCCGGGTGGCGCGGGCGATCCGCACCGCGGCCGCGGCGTCCGCGGCGGTGGCGACGACCCGCAGCCCGCCCTCGGTGAGGTCGCGTGCCACGCCCTCGCGCCAGATCGGGTGGTCGTCGACGACCATCACGCGGATCGGGTCTTCACCAGCTGGATCGTCCACTCGGTCCCCCGGTCCGGTGCGGTGTCGAGGCTGATCGTGCCACCGAGGCCGGCCACCCGCGCACGCAGCGACTGCGCCACCCCGAGGCGGCCGTCGGCCTCGGCCTGCGCGAGCCGCCCCTCCGGGATGCCGGGCCCGTCGTCGCGCACGCTGATCTCGACGTGCGCACCGGTGTCCTCCAGCAGCACCCACGCGGGCGCCTGCGGCCCGACGTGCAGCGCGACGTTCGCCAGCGCCGCCGACACGGCCGCGACCAGCTCGTCGACGTCGCGGGCCGGGAGCTCGACGGGATGCGCGGGCGTGGCCACCGTGACCCGGCCCGACGACAGCGTGCGCAGCGCGGCGGCGAGGTCGCGGCGGCCGTCGGCGCCGGCGTTGGCGGGCCCGGTGGTGAGCAGGGTGCGCAGCGCGATCTCCTGCTCCCCGGCGAGCGTGCCCAGGTCCGCGGCGGGCCCGCCGAGCTGCGTGCCCCGGCGCTTGACGTGCGCGAGCACCTGGAGCACCCCGTCGTGCACCGCACGGGCCAACCGCTCGCGCTCCGCCGCCGCCGCCGCCTGCGCCACGGCGCGGCGCACCCGCACCGCGGAGCGGCGCAGCACCGTCGCGGCGAACCCGACCGTGAGCCCGGCGAGCAGGAGCAGCTGCACGTCGCCCAGCTCGGTGCCCAGTCGCGCCGACACCATCACCAGCGCGACCGACACCGTCACCGACCCGGCGAGCCCGCCGGGCAGCCCGAACGCCAGCGCGCAGGCCAGCGCCGCGCCCGGCGTCCAGAACCCGCCCATCACCGAGGCGTCGGCGGCGATCTGGGCAGGGGTCTGCACGAGCGGCGTGGTGGCCATCACCGCGACGGTGACGCCGAGGTCGGCGAGCGCGAGCAGGCCCCGCCTGCCTCGATCGGTCACGTACGCCCAGCCGGTGAGCGCGGTCCAGCCCGCCATCGTCGCCAGCACCGCGAGCGCCCCGGCCGGCGAGGCGTACTCGTCGAGCGACACCAGCACGACCACCGCCGCGCTGGCCAGCGTCAGCGCCCGGTAGACCACCAGCCCGCGCCAGAGCGGCTCCAGGGGCTGCTCGACCGTGCTGACCGGGGAGCTCACGGCCGGGTGCCGGTGACCAGCGCGTTGTAGAACCAGCCGCGCGGGACCACCCGGGCGAGGTGACCGTCCAGCCACGACAGCCGCTGCCAGCCGCGGTAGGCGAACATCGCCCAGCCCATCACGAGCCGCCCCGGCGGCACCGCGGCCTCGACGGTGCGCACCGGCCAGCCGAACATCGCCGCCGTGAGCTCCTCGGTGACCACCCGCACGCCCGCCGCCCCGGCCCGCCGGGCCGTGGCCTCCAGCTCGTCGGGGTCGAAGACGTGCTGGTCGACCAGCGCCTCCAGCGCCGCGGCCCGGGAGGACTCGTCCAGCTCCGCCTGCGGGCGCCGCCAGCCGCGCAGGGCGGGCACCCGCGTGAGCGTGGTGACGGCCTTCCAGGTGAGCGTGCCCAGCCGCCGCGCGTAGGCGTCCCCGACCCGGGTGGGCTCGCCCGCGAAGACGAACCGGCCGCCGGGGCGCAGCACCCGCAGCACCTCCTGCAGCGCGCGCTCCACGTCGGGGATGTGGTGCAGCACCGCGTGCCCGACGACCAGGTCGAACGTCGCGTCGGGGTAGGGGATCCGCTCGGCGTCGGCTACCCGGCCGTCGACGTCGAGCCCGAGACCGCGCGCGTTGCGCAGCGCGGCCGCGACCATCCCCGGCGACAGGTCGGTCACCGAACCCCGCCGGGCCACCCCGGCCTGCATCAGGTTGAGCAGGAAGAAGCCGGTGCCGCAGCCCAGCTCCAGCGCCCGCCCGTACGGCCACCCGGCCGTGCCCGCGACGGCCCGGAAGCGGCCCGCAGCGTAGGAGATGCAGCGCTCGTCGTAGGAGATCGACCACTTCTCGTCGTACGAGCCGGCCTCCCAGTCGTGGTAGAGGACGTTGGCGAGCTTCGCGTCGTGTCGCGCGGCGGCGACCTCCGCGGCCGTGGCGTGCGGGTTGGGGGCGGGATCCACGGTCGTCAGCTTAGGAAGCCGCGGCAGAACTGTCGGACCGCCGTGCCATGGTGCGACCATGACGGCCATGACGGTTCAGGCGGCAGCTCGGCGGATCACCGCGGACGAGTTCCTGTCGCACGACCACCCGGTCGGCTCGGAGCTGATCGACGGGGTGGTTCACCTGAACGACGCTACGTTCGTGCACCAGGAGGTGTGCGCCCGGCTGCTCGGCGCCCTGCGGGACTGGGCGCTGGACGCCGCGATCGGCCGCGCCGGGTTCGGCGGGAACTGGGTGCTCTCCGACCACCACGTCTACAAGCCGGACGTGTGGTGGACCGGCACGCCCCCGCGCGGCACCCGGCACGCCGGGCCGCCCGAGCTGGCCGTCGAGGTCCGCTCGCCGGGCACCTGGGCTCGCGACGTCGGCCCGAAGCTGCGCGAGTACGAGCGCTCCGGCACCACCGAGTTGTGGCTGGTCGACCCGTCGTCGTGCACCGTGCTGGTGTTCCGCCGCGACGGCGACGCCGGATTCGAGATGGCCACCGACGTCGCGGCGGGCGAGTCGCTCACCAGTCCCCTGCTCCCCGGGTTCGCCCTCTCCTTGGACGACCTGTTCGCCGGCCTGGAGTGACCGCAGCGGCGAGCCGCGACCGCGTCGCGTCCGCACAGCCGCCGGCGTCGGTGAGCAGCGCCGGGTCAGCGGCCGGTGAACCGGGCCTTCCCGGGGCCGTTCTCCACGAACGACGCCATGCCGTTGCGGGCGTCCTCGGTCGCGAACAGGGCCGCGAACACCTCGGACTCCAGGTCGAGCCCGGTGCGCAGATCGACGTCGAGGCCACCGTCGATCGCCTTCTTCGCCGCCGCCAGCGCCGCGGCCGGACCGTCCACGAACTGCTCGGCCCACGCCCGCGCGGTGGCGTAGACCTCGTCGGCGGGCACGACCTGGTCGACGAGCCCGATCGCGAGCGCCTCGTCCGCCCGCACCATCCGCCCCGTGTAGATCAGGTCCTTGGCCCGCGGGGCGCCCACCAGCCGCGCCAGGCGCTGCGTGCCGCCGCCGCCAGGGATGATGCCGAGCAGGATCTCGGGCTGGCCGAGCTTGGCGTTGTCCCCGCAGACCCGCCGGTCCGCGCCCAGCGCAACCTCCATGCCCCCACCGAGGGCGTAGCCGGTGATCGCCGCGACCGTCGGCTTGGGGATCTCCGACACCGCCCCGAAGCACGCCGAGAGCCGCCGGGCCACCGGGGCCATCTCCGCGTAGGTCATCTGCGCCATCTGCTTGACGTCCGCGCCGGCCGCGAACACCTTCTCGCCGCCGTAGACGACCACGGCCCGCACGTCCGCGCGCCGGGTGGCCTGCTGGGCGCACTCCATCAGCTCTTCCTGCACCTGGCGGCTGAACGCGTTCATCGGCGGGCGGTCCAGCCGGATCGTCCCGACACCGCCGTCGACCTCGAGCCTCACGAATTCGGTCACGGCGCGCACCCTAACCGGCAGCACGTCGCGGGTCTGCGCGTCCCGGGGCTGCAGGCCCGGCGATCAGCGCAGCCGGGCGGTGTAGCGGCCGCGGCGGGCCGCCACGACCAGCGGCAGCCCGAACGTCGCCGACAGGGTCTCGTCGGTGAGCACGTCGTCGAGCAGCCCGGCCGCGACGACCCGGCCCGCGCGCAGCAGCAGGCCGTGGCTGTAGCCGGCCGGGATCTCCTCGACGTGGTGGGTGACCAGCACGGACGCGGGTGCGTCCGGGTCGGCGGCCAGGGCGGTGAGCCGGGCGAGCAGGTCCTCGCGCCCGCCGAGGTCGAGGCCCGCGGCGGGCTCGTCGAGCAGCAGGAGCTCGGGGTCGGTCATCAGCGCGCGGGCGATCAGGGTGCGCTTGCGCTCGCCGGAGGACAGCGTCCCGAACGCCCGCCCGGCGAGCGCCCGCACACCGAGCGCGTCGAGCAGGTCCTCCGCGCGCGCGACGTCGGCGCCCTCGTAGCGCTCCCGCCACCGCCCCAGCACGCCGTACCCGGCGCTGATCACGACGTCGCGCACGATCTCGTCGCCGGGCACCCGCCCCGACAGCGCCGCCGAGCACAGCCCGATCCGGGTACGCAGCTCGAACACGTTCACCCGCCCGAGCCGCTCCCCGAGCACGTCGACCTCCCCCTCCGACGGGTGCAGCTCGGCCGCGGCCAGGCGCAGCAGGGTGGTCTTGCCGGCGCCGTTGGGCCCGAGCACGACCCACCGCTCGTCCAGCTCGACCGCCCAGTCCACCCCGCTGACCAGCGTGGACGGGCCGCGACGGACCGCGACGCCGGCCATCCGGACCACCAGGTCGGCGAGGTCGGGCGGGGTGAGGACGGTCTCGGACGGGGATTCGGCGGCGGCCACGGCCCTATCCTGACCGATCGTGCCGGTCTTCCCGCTGGGCGCCCATGCCGACGCAGGCGGGGTGCGGTTCGCCGTGGCCTCCACCAGCGCGGAGGCGGTCGAGGTCTGCCTGGTCGACGGCGGCGCGGGCGCGCTGACCGAGCGCCGGGTGGAGCTGCGCGAGCACACGTTCGGCGTGTGGCACGGGTACGTGGCGGGGGTGCGGCCCGGGCAGCGTTACGGCTACCGGGTGCACGGGCCCTACCGCCCGTTCGACGGGGTGCGCGCGAACCCGGCGAAGATCCTGCTCGACCCCTACGCCCGGCTCGTCACCGGGCGGGTCACCGACCTCGCCGCGGCGCGGGGCTGGATCGACGACCCGATGACCGGCGTGCCGAGCACCGTCGACTCGCTGGGCCACGTGCCGCTCTCGGTCGTCGCGGAGCCCGACGAGCCGGTCGCCGCCCCGCGGCCGGAGGTGCCCTGGTCGGAGACGGTGATCGCCGAGCTGCACGTGCGCGGCTACACCAAGCTCCACCCGGACGTGCCACCCGAGCTGCGCGGCACCTACCTCGGGCTGGCGCACCCGGCGGTCGTCGAGCACCTGCGCCGGATCGGGGTGACGGCCGTGGAGCTGCTGCCCGTGGCCGCCACGGCCGACGAGCCGCCGCTGGTCGAGCGCGGCCTGCCCAACTACTGGGGCTACTCGACGCTGGCGTTCCTCGCCCCCAACGGCCGCTATGCGAGCGCCCCGGGCGCGGAGGTCGAGGAGTTCCGCGAGATGGTCGCCACGCTGCACGCCGCGGGCATCGAGGTGATCCTCGACGTCGTCCCCAACCACACCGCCGAGGGCGGCGTGGCCGGCACCACCCTGTGCTACCGCGGCCTCGACGCCCCCGCCTACTACTCCCTGGGCGGCGGCGGGCACGACGCCGACATCACCGGCTGCGGCAACACCCTCGACGCCGGGTCGCCGACCGTGATCCGGCTGGTCTGCGACGCGCTGCGGCACTGGGTGACGGCCTTCGGCGTGGACGGCTTCCGCATCGACCTGGCGAGCGTGCTGGGGCGCCCCCGCTCCGGCGCGTTCGACCCGCACTCGGCGATGCTGACCGCGATCGCCACCGATCCGCTGCTCTGCCGCGCAAAACTGGTCGCCGAGCCGTGGGACGCCACCGGCGAGGGCTACCGGGTCGGCGCGTTCGGCGTGGCCTGGTCGGAGTGGAACGGGCGCTACCGCGACGCCGTGCGCGACTTCTGGCGCGGCCACGGCGGGATCGGCGAGGTCGCCTCCCGGCTGACCGGCAGCTCGGACCTGTACCGGATCTCCGGGCGCCGCCCGTGGGCGTCGGTCAACTTCGTCACCTCCCACGACGGCTTCACCCTGCGTGACCTGGTCTCCTACGAGCGCAAGCACAACGAGGCCAACGGCGAGGACAACCGCGACGGCACGGACGACAACCGCTCGCAGAACTTCGGCGTCGAGGGTGACCCCGCTCCCGGCACCGACCCCGCCACCGGCACCGAGGTCGCCGACCTCACGGCGCGGCGGCTGTCGACCGCCCGGGCCATGCTCGCCACCGTCCTGCTGTCCACCGGCACCCCGATGCTGCTCGGCGGGGACGAGCGGTGGCGCACCCAGCGCGGCAACAACAACGCCTACTGTCTCGACGACGAGACGTCCTGGGTCGACTGGGCCGACACCGACGAGGCGAAGTCGCTGACGGCGTTCGTCGCCCGCGTCACGGAGATCCGCCGCTCGTCGACGGCGCTGCACCGCGACCGCTTCTACGCCGAGGGCGACGTCGCGTGGTGGCACCCGGCCGGGCGGCGGCTCTCGGGCCACGACTGGCACGATCCCGACCTGCACACCCTGGGCCTGCTGCTCTCCCCGCACGACGAGCCCGGGAACGGCGACGGCTGGCTGCTGTTGCTGCACGGCGGCGCCGAACCGGTGCCGGCAGTGCTCCCGCCCGGCGACTTCGTCGGGGTGCTCGACAGCGCCGCCCCCGACGGCGTCCCGGAGGGCGTCACCGGCGCCGTGGCCGACGGATCGGTGCTGCACCTGGCGCCCCGCTCGCTGGTCCTGCTCCGCCGCACCTCCTGACCGCCGCGACGCCACCGCCCGACACCGCCGGTCAGGGTCACGGCACCGGGTTCGCCGGGACGAGCTCGAGGGGAACCGCGGCGCCGATGGCCGGGAAGTGCCGGCGATCGGTGGTGGCGACCCGCCGGACGCCGAGCTGCTCGCTCAACGCCGCCACCGCGGCGTCGACGAAGCCGAACCGCAGGTCGGAAAACCGCCGGTTGAGCTCGAGGACGCGCCGGTAGCGCTCCTGTTCGAGATCGACCACCAGGTAGATCCCGTCGGTGATGTCGGTGTACAGCGCGAGCTGAGCAGCCTGGCCGATGCGCGCGCCGAGCAGGTGATCGACCTCGGGGATCACCACGGCGGGCAGGACCAGCGGCCCTGGCTCGGCGTCGATTTCCGCCAGCATCGCCGGGTGCCACGTGTCGTCGCCGTCGTAGTAGGCGTAGACGGCCCCGGTGTCGAGCAGCAGCGTCACGCCGCGCCGAAGCCGGTCTCGCGAAGCGCCTCGTCGACCCGGGAGGCCGTGTCCTGCCGGCCGCTGGAGAAGCGACCGGCATGGGGTGACCGCGATCGCGGCGCGTCGTCGAGGCGGGCGCGCAGCGCCTCCCGGATCAGCTGTGCGACGGGTTGGCCGAGCCGGCGGGCCTCGGCCTTCAGCCGCACCTCCAGTTCCGGATCCAGGTACACCGTTGTCCGCCTCATATGGTTGATGCTAGCAGCAGCTGCTAGCCATCAGGCACCGTCACGCGCGGCGGGGACGGCTCAGGACCATGCCCACGCAGACCACGGTCAGCACGACGGTCGCCGCGGCCCACACGACGAACGCCGCGGGCACACCCTCGACGAAGAACGCCGGCAGCGCCGTCAGCCCGGAGAGGATGCGGGTGCCTGCGACGATCCGCGCGGCCACCCGGCTGCCGGTGCGCCAGGCCCAGACGACGGCGACGAGGGTGACCACCCCGAGCACGCTGGAGGCGACGAGCACCTCGATCGGTGGGCCCTCCGCGCCGGGCCCGGGCGACGGCGTGAGGACGGCGAACACGTCGACGAGACCCAGCAGCGCCGCGAGGGCGAGCCCGATCTTGTTCGTCCGGCTCAGCGCCGGCGCGGTACGGCTGAGGTCGCTGGTCATGGTCGTCTCCTGCCTTCGGTGGCCACCGGTAGGGCGGCCCGAGGCGACAAGCGTCGGGCGAGCACGGCACCCGCACATCGGGCCGAGCCCCGCGGTACCCGGGAATCGTCCCGGGTGTCCCGGGAACGCGACCCGTCCCGCTCGGGACCGCGAACCGACATCATCTCCACATGGACGTCGCCGCGACCCCGATCCGGGTGCTGATCGCCGACGACCATCCCGTGGTGCGCCGCGGCATGCGGGCCCTGCTGACCTCGCTCGCCGGGGTCGAGGTCGTGGGCGAGGCCGGCACCGGCGCGGACGCGGTGCGGGAGGCGCAGCTCGCCCGCCCCGACGTCGTGCTGATGGACGTGCAGATGCCGGCGATGGACGGGATCGAGGCCACCCGGCGGTTGGCCGCGACCATGCCGGACGTCGCCGTCCTCGTCCTGACGATGTTCGAGGACGACGAGACGGTGCTCTCCGCCATGCGCGCCGGCGCCCGCGGATACCTGCTCAAGGGAGCCGAGCAGGAGGAGATCGTCGCCGCCCTGGGGTCGGTCGTCGCCGGGCAGGTGGTCGTCGGTCCGGGAGTGGCGCAGCGATTGCTCGCGGCGCTCGCCGCCCCGGCGACGCACGACGTGCCGTTCCCCGAGCTGACCCCCCGGGAGCGGGAGATCCTCGACCGGATCGCCGCGGGCGCGAACAACGCCACGATCGCGGCGCGGCTCGGGCTCGCCCCGAAGACCGTCGGCAACCACGTCTCGGCGATCTTCGCGAAGCTGCGCGTCGCGACCCGCGCCGAGGCCATCGTGCGGGCCCGGGAGGGCGGGCTGGGCCGGGCGGACGGCGCGCCGCACCCGCGGTCGTGATCCCCGCCCGCCGGCACCTCCTCGTCGCGGGGCCCACCGCCGCCCTGCTCGTGGCGGGGCTGCTGTCGCTGTGGGTCGTCCCGCCCTCGCCGGGGGCGCTGCCGCTGGTGATCGGCCAGCTCGTCCTCGGCGCCGGGTTCGCCGCGGCGGCTCCGGGCGTGCTGGACCGGGCGCGCGCGGCGGGCGGATTGTTCGCGCTGGCCGCGGTGCTGCTGCTGCTCGCGCCGGTGGGCCGGGCCGCAGGCGCGACGGACGTCGCCGACGTCGCGACGGTGCTGGCCGGCGCGGTGGCGATCCCGCTCGGTCTCGCCCGGGTCGTGCCCCGCGAGCGTGGACGGGCGGTGCTCGGGGCGGTGGACGGCGCGATCGCCGGCGCCGGGCTGACCAGCACCGTCGCGACCGCCGCCGGTGCGCCCGCCGTCGCCGCGGGGGCCGCCGTGGCCGCGGGTGTCGGGTTCCTGGTCACCGGCTGGATCCAGTTCGAGCTGACCGCGGGCGAGCACCGGCGCGCGCTGCTGTGGGTCGTGCTCGGCGTCGGCACGTCGGTGCTGACCGCGCTGCTGTTCTTGTTCGCCGCCGAGACCAGCGGCCTGGGCGCGGTGCCGCTGGCGCTGCTGGTCGCCGCGCCGTCGCTGCTGCTGCCGCTGACCGCGGCGGTGGCCGTCGTCGCGCCGAACGCGGTGGACGTGCGGGTGGTCATCAGCGGGGTGACGGTGTACTCGGTGATGCTCGCGCTGGTCCTGGCGGTCTACGGGGGAACGCTGGCCGTGCTCGCCCTCGTGACGGGCACGGCCGCGGGCAAGGGGGCGCAGGGGCTGCTGGTCGCGCTGATCGCCGCCGGATTCCACCCGACGTTGCGCCGGGTGCGGGCGGCAATGGACGAGCTGCTCTTCGGCGGGCGCGCCGACGCCGTGGACACCCTCACCCGGCTGGGCACCGACCTCACGGCCGGTGCGTCACCGCGGGAGTGGCTCGACACGCTCCGGATCGGGCTGGGCGTGCCGTGGCTCGCGCTGCGGGAGGACGGCCGCGTCGTGGCGGAGTCGGGCGATCACGGCGAGCACCGCATCGAGGTCGTCACCCTGCGCACCGGGTCGACCGACGTCGGGGAGCTCGCCGTCGCCGTACCCGCGGAGCAGCTCCGGCTGGCCCCGGCGACCGCGTCCGTGCTGAACCTGGTGGCGGCGCCGCTGGCGCAGGCGGTGCACGCCGTGCGGCTCGGCGAGCAGTTGCAGGCCTCCCGCCGGGAGGCCGTCGTCGCCCTGGAGGAGCAGCGGCGGCGAATGCGCCGGGACCTGCACGACGGTCTCGGCCCGACGCTCACCGGCATCGCCTACAGCGCGGACGCCGCGGCGAACCTCGTTCGCGCCGAACCCGAACAGGCCGCCGACGTCCTGCGCGGGCTGCGCGCCGACGCCGGGGAGGCCATCACCGAGATCCGGCGCATCGTGCACGGGCTGCGACCGCGGGCGCTCGACGAGCTCGGGCTGGTCGGCGCCGTCCGGCAGCAGGTGGGGCGGCTTCGGGCGGCGGACGGGCAGCCGCTGCGGGTCGTGGTCGCCGCGCCCGCGGAGCTGGGGGAACTGCCGGCCGCGCTGGAGGTGGTGGCGTACCGGGTGGCCGTCGAGGCGGTGACGAACGTGGCCCGCCACGCCGGGGTGGCGCAGGCACGGGTCGCGCTCGACGTGCGGGAGGGCGCCGTCCTGACGGTCACCGTCACCGACCCCGGGCGGTCCACCCACCCGTGGTCGCCGGGGGTCGGGCTGCGCTCCATGCGCGAGCGCGTGGAGCAGGTCGGCGGGACGCTGAGCGTCGAGGCCGGCCCGGACGGCGCGACGGTCGCCGCGGTGCTCCCCCTGCGCCCCGACGGTCGCGGCTGACGGCCGAGATCGCCGTCAGTCCGGTCCGTGGACGAACCACCGCGATCCGGGCGGTCCGCGCGCGCCGATCCGCGGCGCGCCGCGCGGTACCCTCCCACCGTGCCACGCTACGAGTTCCGCTGCCGGGAATGCACCACGACGTTCGAGGTGAACCGGCCGATGAGTGCCTCCGGCGATCCCGCGCCGTGCCTGGTCGGGCACGCCGACACCGTCAAGCTGCTGTCCACCGTGGCGCTGGCCGGTGCCCGCCCCGGTGGCGGCCGGATGCCCGCCCCCGCGCCCCGGGCGGGCGGCTGCTGCGGCGGCGGGTGCGGCTGCGGCTGACCGGCCGCACCAGCGAGGCCGCAGCTAGGCGAGCACCACCTTGCCCAGCTCGGCGGGCGTGGCGAGCAATCGGTGCGCCGGCAGCACCCGCACGGTGTACCCGGCGAGGCCCGCGTGCGGAAGGGGCACGACGGCCTCGAACCGGTCGGCGTCCGGCCCGCAGCGGCCGAGGTGCTCCATCGCGAGGGTGACGGTGTCGCTCAGGTCGTCGGCCTCGTCCACCCGGCCGATGACGGCCTCGACGCACACGTCGGCCGCGTCGAGCCCGGCCAGGTGCACCTCGGCGCGCACGGTCATCGGGGCGCCCACGACCGGCGTGTCCGGCAGGCCCGAGGCGTCGACACCGGCCACCCGCACCCGCGCCCACGCGGCGCCCAGCCGCGCGCGGTACGCGGCCAGCTCGCGCGCGGCCGCGAACCCGTCCTCGCTGATCTCCGCCGCCGCCCGCGCCGCCGGGACGTACCAGTCCCGGACGTAGTCGCGCACCATCCGCCCGGCCTGCACCTGCGGGCGCAGCGTGGTGAGCGTGTGGCGCACCAGCTCCACCCAGCGCTGCGGCACCCCGTCGGTGCGGGTGTAGAACGCCGGCGCGACCTGGGTGGCGAGCAGCTCGTAGAGCGCGTTGGCCTCCAGGTCGTCGCGCTTGACGGGGTCGGTGATGCCGTCGGCGGTGGGGATCGCCCAGCCGTTGGCGCCGTCGTAGAGCTCGTCCCACCAGCCGTCGCGGATCGACAGGTTGAGCCCGCCGTTGAGCGCCGACTTCATCCCCGACGTGCCGCACGCCTCCAGCGGCCGCAGCGGGTTGTTCAGCCACACGTCGCAGCCCCAGTAGAGGTAGCGCGCCATCGACATGTCGTAGTCGGGCAGGAACACGATGCGGTTGCGCACCGCCGGGTCGTCGGCGAACCGCACGATCTCCTGGATCAGCGCCTTGCCGCCGTCGTCGGCGGGGTGGCTCTTGCCCGCGACGACCAGCTGGACGGGCCGGTTCGGGTCGAGCAGCAGGTCCCGCAGCCGGTCGCGGTCACGCAGCATGAGGGTGAGCCGCTTGTAGGTCGGGACGCGGCGGGCGAACCCGACGGTGAGCACGTCGGGATCGAAGACGTGGTCGGTCCAGCCCAGCTCCGGGGCGGACGCTCCGCGCTGCAGCCACGCCGCCCGCACCCGGCGGCGCACCTCGTCGACCAGGCGCGCGCGCAGCGTCCCCCGCAGCGCCCACAGCATCTCGTCGGACACCGGACCGGTGGCCGCGCCGTCGCCCGGCTCGGGGTCGCCGAGCAGCGCGGTGATCTCCCTGGCCTCCCACGTGTGCCCGTGCACCCCGTTGGTGACCGAGCCGATCGGCACCTCGCCCTCGTCGAAGCCCGCCCACAGCCCGCCGAACATCCCGCGCGACACCGCCCCGTGCAGCGTCGAGACCCCGTTCGCGCGCTGCGCCAGCCGCAGGCCCATGTGGGCCATGTTGAACATGCCGGGGCTCTCCTCCGCCCCGAGCGCGAGGACGCGGTCGGTGGGCACGCCCGGCAGCAACGCCTTCGCCGCGTCGGCGAAGTAGTGGCGCACCATGTCGACGGGGAAGCGGTCGATGCCTGCGGGCACCGGGGTGTGGGTGGTGAAGACGGTCCCGGCCCGCACCGCGGTGACGGCCTCGTCGAAGCCGAGCTGCTGCTCGTCCTGCAGTTCCCGCAGGCGTTCGAGGCCGAGGAAACCGGCGTGGCCCTCGTTGGTGTGGAACACGTCCGGGGCCGGGTGGCCGGTCACCGCGCAGAACGCCCGCACCGCGCGCACGCCGCCGATCCCGACGAGGATCTCCTGGCGGATCCGGTGGTCCTGGTCCCCGCCGTAGAGCCGGTCGGTGACGCCGCGCAGGTCGGGCTCGTTCTCCTCGATGTCGGAGTCGAGCAGCAGCAGCGGCACCCGCCCGACGGCGGCCTGCCACACCCGCGCCCGCAGCAGCCGCCCGCCGGGCATCGCCACCTCGACGAGCACCGGCTCGCCGTCGTCGCCCGCGAGCAGCTGCAACGGCAGGCCCTGCGGGTCGAGCACCGGGTAGTGCTCCAGCTGCCAGCCGTCGAGCGACAGCGACTGGCGGAAGTACCCCGACCGGTACAGCAACCCCACCGCCACCAGTGGCACGCCCAGGTCCGAGGCCGCCTTGAGGTGGTCGCCGGCGAGCACGCCCAGGCCGCCGGAGTAGTTGGGGAGCACCTCGGTGACCCCGAACTCCATCGAGAAGTACGCCACCGCGGCGGGCAGCGTCGGGTCGTCCTCGCGCTCGTTCTGGTACCAGCGCGGCTCGGCGAGATAGCCGTCGAGGTCGTCGGCGAGCTCCCGGACCGTGACGACGACCTCGGCGTCGGCGGCCAGGTCGGCCAGCCGGGCCGTGGAGATCTCCCCCAGCAGCCGCACCGGGTCGTGGTCGGCCCGCTCCCAGGCCGCCGGGTCGAGCCCGGCGAACAGGTCCTGGGTGGGCGGATGCCAGCTCCACCGCAGGTTCGTCGCGAGCGTCTGCAGCGGTGCCAGCGACGCGGGGAGGTGGGCACGGACGGTGAACCGGCGGAGAGCGCGCACCCGGAGAGCGTACGGGAATCGATCCCGGGATCGGTTCAGCCGTGATCAGTCGAAAGAGATCAGCCGCGTCGTCGTGGCGCCGATGGACGACCCGATCGGCGCGAGCACCGCCGGGTCGACCGGCCGGTCCACCCGCAGCAGCATGATCGCGTCACCCTTGTCGGTGGTCTGGCTGATCTGCGCGGCCTCGATGTTGACCGCGGCCTCGCCGAGCAGGGTGCCGACGCGGCCCATCACGCCCGGCCGGTCGGAGTACTCCAGCAGGATGACGTCGCCCTCGGCCCGCAGGTCGAAGTTGCGGCCGTTGACCTCCACCAGCTTCTCCACCTGCGCGCGGCCGGTGAGCGTGCCGGACACGGTGACCGACTGACCGTCCGGCATCGCCGCCCGCAGCTGCACGACGCTGCGGTGGGTGGCGCTCTCCGGCGCAGTGGTGAGCTCCGCGTCGACGCCGCGCTCGGCGGCCAGCGCCGGCACGTTGACGAACGTCACCTGGTCCTCCACGACGTCGGAGAACAGCCCGCGCAGCGCCGCCAGCCGCAGCACCGAGACGTCCTCGGCCGCGAGCTCGCCCGCCACGTCCACGGTGACCGAGCTGGGCACCGCACCCGCGACGGCGTACAGCACCGCGCCGAGCTTCTGCACCAGCGGCAGCCAGGGCTTCACCTCCTCGCCGACCACGCCCTGGAGCTGCACGTTCACCGCGTCGGGCACGAAATCGCCGGCCAGCGCGAGCTGCACGGAGCGGGCGACGTCGGTGCCGGCGCGGTCCTGCGCCTCGTCGGTGGACGCGCCCAGGTGCGGGGTGACGACCACCTGCGGCAGCTCGAACAGCGGGCTGGAGGTGGTGGGCTCGGTGAGGTAGACGTCGATGCCGGCGCCGCCGACGTGCCCGCTGCGCACCGCCTCGGCCAGCGCGTCCTCGTCGACGAGGCCGCCGCGGGCGGCGTTGACGATCAGCACGCCCGGCTTGGTGAGGGCGAGCTGGTCCTTGCCGATCAGGCCGAGGGTCTCCGCCGTCTTGGGCAGGTGGATGGAGATGACGTCCGCGCGGGCGAGCAGCTCGTCCAGCGAGAAAAGCTCGATGCCGAGCTGCGCGGCCCGGGCGGGCGCCACGTAGGGGTCGTAGGCGATCAGCTCGACGCCGAAGCCCGCGAGCCGCTGCGCCACGAGCTGGCCGATCTTGCCCAGCCCGACGATCCCGACGACCTTGCCCGCGAGCTCGACCCCCGTGTACGCGCTGCGCTTCCAGGCCCCGGCGCGCAGGCTCGCGTCGGCGGCCGGGATGTGGCGCGCCGCGGCGAGCAGCAGGGCGACGGCGTGCTCGGCGGCGCTCACGATGTTCGACGTCGGCGCGTTGACCACCATCACACCGCGGGCGGTGGCGGCCGGGACGTCGACGTTGTCCAGGCCGACCCCGGCGCGGGCGACGACCTTGAGCCGGTGCGCGGCGCCCAGCGCCTCGGCGTCGACCTTCGTGGCCGAGCGCACGAGCAGCGCGTCGGCGTCGGCCAGCGCGGCGAGCAGCGCGGGGCGGTCGGTGCCGTCGACGTGGCGGATCTCCACGTCGTCACCGAGCAACGCCACCGCGGACGGGGCGAGCTTCTCGGCGAGCAGGACGACGGGGCGGGACGTGCTGGCGGTGCTCACGGCGCTGGGGCTCCCGGATCGCGCGGTCTGGTCGGTGTCGATCGTAGGCGCGCGGTCGCGGCGCCGTCCCACCGCCGTGATCGGCGCGACGTCCACCGGCCCCGCGAACCCGGCCGGCGGTGGCAGCAAAGCCACTTTCACGCCATCTGATGGCGTGAAAGTGGCTTTGCTGCCAACGGGCGCGGGGTTGGGGGGACGGGCGCGGGGCGTGACGGGGGGTCAGCTCGCCGCGCGGTCCGGGCCGGCGGCCGGGGGTGCGGCCGGCGGTGCGGGCGGGGGCACCGGCGGCGCAGCCGGGTCGTACGCCGGGCGCACCGGCACCGGTTCCCCGCGGACACTCGCGACGAGGGCGGTGACATCGGCCATGATCGCGGCCGTGGCGCCGTCGAGCGCCGTGCGGGTGCGCGGGCCGCCCAGCCACGCGGACAGGTCGACCGGCGGCCCGGCCACCACGGTGACGCGCTTGCCCAGCCGCAGCCGGCTCGTGTCGGGCGCCAGCACGTCCTGCGTGCCCCAGTTCGCCACCGGCACCACCGGCACGCCCGTGACCAGCGCGATCTTGGCGACGCCGTTCTTCGCCTTCATCGGCCAGCCGTCGGGGTCGGCGGTGTAGGTGGCCTCGGGGTAGAAGGCGACGACCTCCCCGCGCTGCAGCGCCGCGATCGCCTCCCGGTAGGCGTCCATGGCCCGGGCGGAGTCGCGGTACACGGGGATGTGCCGCCCACCGGCGAGGACGTGGCGGACCACCGGCGCGGTCCACAGCTCCGCCTTGGCCAGGAACCGCGGCATCCGCCCGTGGCAGATGGTGAACGCGACGTCGAAGATCGGGTCGGCGAACGAGACGTGGTTGCACGCGAGCAGCACCCCGCCGGTGCGCGGCAGGTGCTCCCCGCCGTGGAACGCGATCCGGTTGCCGAACATCGCCGCCGGCCACAGCGCGGTGATCGCGACGCCGAACCAGAACCCGGAACCGCGCCACCGGCGGGTCACGGTGAGGGCGAGCTTGCGCCAGGTGGTCAGGGGTGCCGGCCCCGGGCCCGTCATGGTCGGCACGGTACCGGTGCGCGCCGGCGCGACCGCGCCCACAGCGCCGCGCCGCGCCCCCGTCCGGGCGGTGGCGCGGCGTCAGGGCGGGGGCGCGGTGTCAGGCCGGGGGCGCGGCGTCGGGCCGGGGGCGCGGCGTCAGGGCGGGGGCGCGGCGTCAGGGCGGGGGCGCGGCGTCAGGGCGGGGGCGCGGCGTCGGGGC
>JBQTJE010000030.1:0-11040 GCA_052387455.1 Pseudonocardia sp. | reverse complement strand
GGGTGGCCGGGATGATGGGCTCGGGCAAGAGCACGCTGATCATCACCGCGCTGTGCGGGGCCATCCTCGATCCGCTGGTCGAGGTCGACGTGTACTGCATGGCCGTCAACGCCGACTACGACCCCCTCAAACCACGGCTGCGCACGCTGCACGTGTCCGATGACACTGACGACATCCCCCGCGTGCTCGGCGCGCTCAAGGCACTCATGTCGGAGCTGTCCGAACGGGGCCGCAAGCTCTCGGCCGCCGGCGAGCCGAAGCTCACCCGGGAACTCGCCGAGCGTGACCCGGGCATGCGCCCACGGATCGTGGTGATCGACGAGTGCCAGGAGCTGTTCGTGTCCGAGCACGGCGCCGAGGCCGCCGAGCTGGTGGAGAAGATCGTGGCCAAGGCCCGCAAGTACGGCGTCACCCTCATCTTCGCCACCCCCGTCCCCTCCGCCGACTCCCTGCCCCGCAAGGTCGCCAAGGTGCTGTCCAACCGGGCCTGCTTCGCCATCGCCGACCACCAGGGCAACGACGCCATCCTCGGCACCGGCAAACACCGCGCCGGGATCACCGCCACCACCCTGCGCCCCATGACCGTCGAGGGCGACGGCACCGTCGACCTCGGGGACCTCGGCACCGCCATGGCGGCCGGGGTCACCCCCGCCGACGGGCTGATCCGCTGCTACTACATCCGTCGCGGCGACGGCGTCGACGACGTCACCCCCGTCGTGGAACGGGCGATGGCGGCGCGCGCCGACGCCGGACTGAGCACCGCCCCGGCACCGGACGTCGACGACGACCAGGCGGGACCCGACCCGCTGGCCGACATCGCCGCGGTGATCCGCGAGGCCGGGGCCGAGCGGATGCGCACCCAAGAAATCCTCTCCCGGCTCGCGCAGCGCGACCGCGCCACCTACGGCGGCTGGACCTTCGCCGATCTCGCCGCCGTCCTGCCCGACGGGGCCAAGCCCTACAAGAGCCACGGCACCATCCAGGTCTCCCTCGCCCGGGTGCTGGAAGCCATCGCCGACCGCGACACCGACAGCACCGACGCCGCCGATGACGCCGGACCGGAGACGGACGGTGACGACGACGTGTCGTCCGATCGGGGCGGGCGCCCGGGGAGGCGCTGAGGGACCGCCGGGGGAGGCGGGGAGTTCTCCCCATCCACCTCCCCCGGCCCACCTCCCCCACCTGATCAGCCCGAACCAACCTCGGGGAGGCGGGGACCCAACCCCCCGCCGACCAGCACAAACCCGCTGAAACCAGGGATCGAGCCGGACACCCCCGCTCCCTCCCCCACCTCCCCACGCCCACACAACGCCACGCTGTGTGACCGATCGGAGACCATCCGCATGAACGCTGCCCGCCACCCTCACCCTGACCACCACCGCGATTCGTCCACCGACCCGGGCGCCGCCCTGCTGGCCGCTGCACTCGATTCCGCGGCCCGCGGCTGGCCGGTGTTCCCCGCCGTCCCCGGCGCGAAGCGGCCCGCGCTGCACGGGATCGACCGCTGCCCGCGCACCGGTCCCTGTGCTGGACCGAACGGACATGCGGGTTGGGAGCAGCGCGCCACCACCGACCCCGACCGCATCCGCCGCGCCTGGAGCGCGGGCGGGTTCAACGTCGGGCTTGCCACCGGCCCAGCCGGCCTCCTGGTCGTCGACCTGGACATGCCCGACCCCGGCGGCCCCGTCGACACCGTCCCGCCGGTGTGGGCCGCCCGCGGGGTAGTCGACGGGGCCGGGGTGCTCGCCTGGCTGGCGAACGAGGAAGGCGAGCGGGTCCCACCGACGCGGACGGTGACGACCCCGTCGGGTGGGCGACACCTGTACTTCCTCGCCCCCACCGCCCCGACCGCCGACCCGGCCCAGGGGGCGCCGGTGCGGCTGCGCAACACCGCCGGGGAGCGCGGCCGCGGGCTGGGATGGAAGGTCGACACCCGCGCGCACGGCGGCTACGTCATCGCCCCCGGCAGCCGCATCCCGCAAGGCGCGTACGTCCTGACCGAGGACCGCGACCCCGCCCCGCTGCCGGGGTGGTTAGCCCGCCGACTCGCCCCGCCGCCGCTCCCGACGCCGACCACGGTCGCCGTCCACCCCGGCACGACGGCCGGATCGGGCGGGTCGCTGCGTACCCCGGCCGGGCGGATCAGCCGCTACCTGCACGCGGCGATCACGGCCGAGACAGCCCGGGTCACCGGGGCCCCGGCCGGGCAACGCAACGCCAGCCTCTACGTCGCCTCGGCCGCGCTCGGCCAACTCGTCGCCGGTGGCGCGCTACCCGAGCACGGCGTCCGCGCCGCGCTGCGCTCGGCCGCCGCCGGACACCTCGCGCTCGGCGCCTACAGCGACCACCAGGCCGAGCAGACCATCACCTCGGGCCTGCGCGCCGGAGCCCGACGCCCCCGCACCATCACCGACCCCGCCCGACCGCCCGTCGCTGGTCGCACCCCGGGAGCCGCCGCATGACCGCCCACCCGCACGCGCACCCCGACCAGAGGCTGAGGGATCACCCCGGCCCCGACGAGAACGGCCCGCACAACGCCACTCAGGGGGCCGTGAGCGGCCCTGCGCGGCGGCATGCCCGTCCCGGCCTGGCCGCCGTGCCCGCCCCGCCGCGCACGGCCTGGAACGCGGAGGAACTCGTCGGCATGGACTTCCCGCAACAGCGCTGGGCCGTGCCCGGCATCATCTCCGAGGGCGTCACGCTGCTAGCCGGACCGCCCAAGGTCGGCAAGTCCTGGATGGGGCTCGGACTTGGCCTGGACATCGCCGCCGGCAGCCCCGCGCTCGGGTCGCTACCGGTCGAGCCCGGCCCGGTGCTGTACCTGGCGCTGGAGGACACCCCGCGCCGGCTACAGACCCGCATCCGCACCGTGCTGGCCGGGCGACCCGCACCGGCCGGACTCACCGTGTCGATCGCCTGCCCGCCGATGCCCGCCGGGGGAGACGCCCAGATCGCCGCCTGGCTCGACCGCAACCCCGCCGCCCGGCTCGTGGTCATCGACGTGTTTGCCAAAATCCGCGGCAACTCACCCCCGGGCGTGGCCGCCTACGACGCCGACTACGCCGCCATGACCAGGATCAAACAGGTTGCCGACCACTACGGCGTGGCCGTTCTGCTGGTCCACCACGTCCGCAAAGCCGCCGCAGAGGACTTCCTCGCCACCGTCTCGGGCACCAACGGACTCGCCGGAGCCGCAGACGCCGTCCTCGTCCTCGAACGCGCTCGCGCCCAAGCCGACGGCGTCCTCCACGTCACCGGCCGCGACATCGACGAAACCGACTACGCCCTCTCCTTCGACCCCACCGCCGGAGCCTGGCGAGTGCTCGACGGCCCCGCCCAGGATTACCTCCTGCGCGACACGCGATCCCTGATCCTGCGCTACCTGCGCGACTACCCCGGCCACAAGCCCAAACAGATCGCGGACGCCCTACGACTCGACCCCAACACCGTCCGCCAGACCTGCCGCCGCATGGTCACCGACGGACAGGCCCGCTCCACCCCGGCAGGTGCCTACCACCCGGTCCCGAGTGACAGTGGTGACACGAGTGACGGCCGGATGGCGTACACCTCGTCACTGCTGTCACAGCGTCACTCAACCGCCGATGAGCAGCACGAGCCGCGTATCGACAACTCGGAGGCCGAGTGACAGCCGTTCGAAGCATCGGCGACGCGCCGAGCTGTCACAGCGTCACCGAACGGGGGCTGACCAGCGGGGACGTGAGTGACAACCCGAGTGACAGCGCTGCGACCCGCCGCCTGCACGCGGCGGCGCCGTCAGACGTGCTCCGCGAGCTGGTCCACGCTTCGCGCGCCGCGCAGGGGCTGCCACCCTTCGTCGAGGACGTTGCGACGCTTCGCCGCGTCGCTGACATGTTTGCCGTGCTCGTCGACGACGTGGTCGAGCCCCCGCAGCCCGTCAGCTCTCCGAGTCGGGCAGCGTGACCGGAAGGGTACTTAGACACACACCCGTGCCGCCGATGCCGCAGTAGCCGTGCGGGACCTTCGCCAGGTACTGCTGGTGGTAGTCCTCGGCGTAGTAGAAGACGCCGAGCGGGGCGATCTCGGTGGTGATCTCGCCGTAGCGCGACGCCTTCAGCGCGTCGCCGTAGGTCTTCGCCGTGGTCTCGGCGGCCTCGCGCTGGGCGTCGTCGGTGTAGAAGGCCGCCGAGCGGTACTGGGTGCCGCGATCGTTGCCCTGACGCATCCCCTGGGTCGGGTCGTGGCCCTCCCAGAACACCTTGAGCAGCGTCTCGTAGCTCACCTGCGCCGGGTCGAACACGACGAGCACGACCTCGGTGTGCCCGGTCAGCCCGCTGCACGTCTCCTCGTAGGTGGGGTTCTCGGTGATCCCGCCCGCGTAGCCGACGGCTGTCGAGTACACCCCCGGCGTCTGCCAGAACAACCGCTCGGCGCCCCAGAAGCAGCCCATGCCGAACACCGCCGTGCGCATCCCCTCGGGGAACGGCGGCTGGATGCGGTGGCCGTTGACGTGGTGCGTCTCCGGCACGCGCAGCGGCGTGGCACGGCCGGGGAGCGCGCGCTCCGCGGTGACCATCTCTGACTTGTCGCGTCCGAACAGACCCATACGACCAGGCTACGCGCGCGGCTGCCTGGTATGCCTTGCTCGTGCTGCTTCGCCGCCTGGAGTACGTCGCCGCGCTCGCCCGCGAGCGGCACTTCGCGCGCGCCGCGGCCACGTGCCACGTGTCACAGCCGGCGCTGTCGGCGGGGATCCGCAAGCTGGAGGCCGAGCTGCGGGTGCAGATCGTGCACCACGGACGCCGCTTCGCCGGGTTCACCCCGGAGGGGGAGCGGGTGGTGACGTGGGCGCAGCGGATGCTGGCCGACAACGAGTCGCTGCGCCAGGACCTCGCGCTGATGCGCGGCGGGCTCACCGGGGTGCTGCGGATCGGCGCCATCCCCACCGCGCTCACCGTCGCCGCGCAGCTCACCGCGCCGTTCTGCGCAGCCCATCCACAGGTGCGGCTGCGGCTGCAGGCGCTGTCGTCGCGGGAGATCGTGCGCCGGCTCGCCGACTTCGAGATCGACGTCGGGATGAGCTACGTCGACGGCGAGCCGCTGGGCCCGGTGCGCACGGTCCCGCTCTACCGCGAGCGGTACCTGCTGCTCACCCCGGCCGAGTCGCCGCTCGCCCGGCGCCGCCGGGTCGAGTGGGCGGACCTGGCCGGGCTGCCGCTGTGCCTGCTGTCCACCGACATGCAGAACCGGCGGATCGTCGACCGCAACCTCGCGGCGGCCGGGGTGGGCGTCGAACCGGTGGTGGAGGCCGACGCGGTGTCGGTGCTGTACGCCTACGCGGCGGCGCAGCGCTGGTCGGCGATCGTGGCGCACGCCTGGCTGCGGTTGTTCGACGTGCCGGACGGGATGTGGGTGGTGCCGATGGCGCGCCCGGCGCACGAATACACGATCGGGCTGGTCCTCGGTGACCGGGAACCGGCGTCGATGCTGGCCAGGGCGTTGCTCGACGCCGTCGGCGGCGTCGATCTCGGCGCCGATCCGGACGTGCCGGCCCACCGGTCATAACCGGCGCTTATCAGTCGATCCGAGAAGCTGCTTTGCTCTGACCTATGTCAGAGCGGCACACTCAAGCGCCATGTCCCCTGCCGCCGCCCCACCGCGCCCGCGCGCGGACCACGTGCGCGCCGTCGCGTCCGGCCTCGCCGGCCTGCGCGGCGCGCTGATCCCGATCCTGCACGCCGTGCAGCGCGAGCTCGGCCACGTCGATCCCACCGACGTCCCGGTGATCGCCGACGTCCTGAACCTGTCGGTCGCCGAGGTGCACGGCGTCGTCACGTTCTACCGCGACTTCCGCCGGACGCCGGCGGGCCGGGCCAGGGTGCGGATCTGCCGCGCGGAGGCCTGCCGGGCCGTCGGCGCCGAGGAGCTGGCCGCGCACGCGACCCGCCGGCTCGGCGTCGGGTTCGGCGAGACCACCCCCGACGGCGCGGTCACCCTGGACGAGGTGTTCTGCCTGGGCAACTGCGCGCTCGGCCCGGCGGTGCAGGTCGACGGCCGGCTGCACGGGCGGGTCGGCCCGGCGCGGCTGGACGCGCTGCTGGGGGAGGTCGCCCGATGACCCGCTCGCGGGGTCGAGCCTCGACACCGGCCCGCGTATTCGTGCCGCGTGACGCCGCGGCGGTCTCGGTCGGTGCCGACGCGGTGGCCGAGCGGATCTCCTCGCTGGCCGACGTCGAGCTGGTGCGCACCGGCTCGCGCGGGATGCTGTGGCTGGAGCCGTTGGTCGAGGTCGAGACGGCGGATGGTCGCGTCGGCTACGGCCCGGTGGCGCCGGAGGACGTCGACGGGCTGCTCGCCGCCGGGATGCTCGACGGGGCCGGTGAGAGCCTCGGCCCGGTCGAGGAGCTGCCGTGGATGCGCCGCCAGCAGCGGCTCACCTTCGCCCGCGTCGGGATCGTCGACCCCCGCTCGGCCGACGACCACGAGGCGCACGGCGGGAACGTGGGCCTGCGAGCCGCCCTCGCCCGCCCGCCGGCCGAGGTCGTCGAGGAGGTCGTCACCTCCGGCCTGCGTGGCCGCGGCGGCGCCGGGTTCCCGACCGGGGTCAAGTGGCGCACCGTGCTGGGCGCCGGGTCCGGCCTGAAGTTCGTCTGCTGCAACGCCGACGAGGGCGACTCCGGCACCTTCGCCGACCGGATGCTCATCGAGGGCGACCCGTTCACCCTGATCGAGGGCATGACGATCGCCGCGCACGCCGTCGGCGCGACCGAGGGGTATGTCTACCTGCGTTCGGAGTACCCCGAGGCGGTCGAGGCGCTCACCGCCGCGATCGAGGCGGCGCGCGCCCGCGGCTGGCTGGGCGAGCGCATCCTGGGCAGCGAGCTCACCTTCGACCTGCACGTGCGGGTCGGCGGCGGCGCCTACATCTGCGGCGAGGAGACCTCCATGCTGGAGAGCCTCGAGGGCAGGCGGGGGACCGTGCGCCCCAAGCCGCCGATCCCGGCGCTGGAGGGGCTCTTCGGCCGCCCGACCGTGGTCAACAACGTGCTCTCGCTGGCCGCCGTCCCGTACGTCCTGGCCCACGGCGGCGCCGCCTACGCCGCGTACGGCACGGGTCGCTCGCGCGGCACCAGCGTCTTCCAGCTCGGCGGCAACCTCGCCCGCGGCGGGATCGTGGAGACCGCGTTCGGGATCACCCTCGGTGAGCTGGTCGACGATTTCGGCGGCGGCACGGCGTCCGGGCGGCCGGTGCGCGCGGTGCAGGTCGGCGGCCCGCTGGGGGCGTACCTGCCGGTGGAACGGTTCGACCTGCCGATGGACTACGAGGCGTTCGCCGCCGCCGGCGCGATGGTCGGGCACGGCGGGATCGTGGTGTTCGACGACACCGTCGACATGGCGGCCATGGCGCGGTTCGCGATGCACTTCTGCGCCGAGGAGTCCTGTGGCAAGTGCACGCCGTGCCGGGTCGGCGCGGTGCGCGGCGTGGAGACGATCGACCGCATCCGCGCCGGGCAGGACCGGCGCAAGAACCTCATGCTCCTCGACGACCTGTGCGAGCTGATGACCGACGGCTCGCTGTGCGCGATGGGCGGGCTCACCCCCATGCCGGTGCGCAGCGCGGTCGCGCACTTCCCCGAGGACTTCGGGGCCGAGACCGTGGAGGTCGGATCATGAGCCTGCTCAAGGAAACCGACTTCGGCACTCCGGCCCGGCCGGGCGAGGCCACCGTCGAGGTCACGGTCGACGGCGTCGCCGTCGCCGTCGCGCCCGGGACCTCGGTGCTGCGCGCGGCCAAGCACGCCGGGATCGACATTCCCAAGCTGTGCGCCACCGACTCGCTCGAGGCGTTCGGCTCGTGTCGGCTGTGCGTGGTGGAGATCGACGGCGCGCGCGGTACGCCGGCGTCGTGCACCACGCCCGTCGCGCCCGGGATGGTGGTGCGCACCCAGACGGACAAGGTGGCGCGGCTGCGGCGCGGGGTGCTGGAGCTCTACATCTCCGACCACCCGCTGGACTGCCTCACCTGCTCGGCCAACGGCGACTGCGAGCTGCAGGACATGGCGGGCGTGACGGGCCTGCGCGAGGTCCGCTACGGCTCCGGCGTCGACGCGGGCGCCAACCACCTGGACCTGCTCACCGACTCGTCCAACCCCTACTTCGACTTCGACGCCTCGAAGTGCATCCTCTGCTCGCGCTGCGTGCGGGCCTGTGACGAGGTGCAGGGCACGCTCGCGCTGACGATCGAGGGCCGCGGCTTCGACTCCAAGGTCGCCGCCGGGGCCGGGGTGGCGTTCTTCGACTCCGACTGCGTGTCCTGCGGTGCGTGCGTGCAGGCCTGCCCGACGGCGACGCTGCAGGAGCGCTCGGTCGTCGAGCTCGGCATGCCGACCCGCAGCGTCGTCACCACCTGCGCGTACTGCGGTGTGGGCTGCTCGTTCAAGGCGGAGCTGCGCGGCGACCAGCTCGTCCGGATGGTGCCCTTCAAGGAAGGTGGGGCGAACGAGGGCCACTCGTGTGTCAAGGGCCGGTTCGCCTTCGGCTACGCCACTCACCCGGACCGGGTGCTCGCGCCGATGCTCCGCGAGTCGATCGGCGACGAGTGGCGTGAGGTCTCCTGGGACGAGGCCATCTCGTTCACCGCGCGGCGGCTGCGCGAGATCCAGGCCGCGCACGGCCCCGGTTCGATCGGTGCGATCACCTCGTCGCGCTGCACGAACGAGGAGGTGTACGTCGTGCAGAAGATGGTGCGGGCGGCGTTCGGCAACAACAACGTCGACACCTGCGCGCGGGTGTGCCACTCGCCCACCGGGTACGGGCTCAAGCAGACCTTCGGGACGTCGGCGGGCACCCAGGACTTCCGCTCGGTCGCGCAGGCCGACGTGATCGTGGTGATCGGCGCGAACCCGACCGACGGGCATCCGGTGTTCGCCTCCCGGATGAAGCGGCGGCTGCGAGCGGGCGCCCAGCTGATCGTGATCGACCCGCGGCGGATCGACCTCGTCCGCACCCCGCACATCGAGGCCGCGCACCATCTCGCGCTGCAGCCCGGCACCAATGTCGCGGTGGTCAACGCGCTGGCGCACGTCGTGGTCACCGAGGGGTTGGCCGACACGGCGTTCGTCGCCGACCGTTGCGAGGGTTACCCCGAGTGGGCCGCGTTCATCGCCCGCCCGGAGAACTCGCCGGAAGCCGTCGAGGAGGTCACCGGCGTGCCGGCCGCGGACCTGCGCGCCGCCGCCCGCCTCTACGCCGGCGCCCGCAACGGCGCGATCTACTACGGCCTGGGCGTCACCGAGCACAGCCAGGGCTCCACGATGGTCATGGGGATGGCCAACCTGGCGATGGCGACGGGCAACATCGGTCGCGAGGGCGTGGGTGTCAACCCGCTGCGCGGGCAGAACAACGTGCAGGGGTCCTGCGACATGGGGTCGTTCCCGCACGAGCTGCCCGGCTACCGGCACGTCTCCGACGACGCCGCCCGCGCGATCTACGACGACCTGTGGGGCGTCTCGCTGCTCGACGAGCCCGGACTGCGCATCCCCAACATGTTCGACGCCGCGCTCGACGGCTCGTTCCGGGCGCTGTTCGTGCAGGGCGAGGACATCGCCCAGTCCGACCCGAACACCCGCCACGTGCACGCCGCGCTCGCCGCGATGGAGCTCGTCGTCGTGCAGGACCTGTTCTGCAACGAGACCGCGAAGTTCGCGCACGTGCTGCTGCCCGGGACGTCGTTCCTGGAGAAGGACGGCACGTTCACCAACGCCGAGCGCCGGATCAACCGGGTGCGCCCGGTGATGGCCGCGCGCACCGGCAAGCAGGAGTGGCAGATCGTCGCCGAGATCGCGCAGGCGATGGGCTACCCGATGCACTACGACTCGTCCGCGCAGATCATGGACGAGATCGCGCTCACCACCCCGACGTTCGCCGGGGTGTCGTTCGCGCACCTGGACGAGGTCGGGTCGGTGCAGTGGCCGTGCAACGCGGCCGCACCGAACGGCACGCCGACCATGCACGTCGACGGCTTCGTGCGCGGCAGGGGCCGCCTCGTCGAGACCGTCTACGTGCCGACCCGCGAGCGCAGCAGCCGCAAGTACCCGCTGATCCTGACGACGGGGCGGATCCTGAGCCACTACAACGTGGGCGCGCAGACCCGGCGCACCGCCAACGTCGCCTGGCATCCCGAGGACCTGCTGGAGATCCACCCGCACGACGCCGAGGTGCGCGGGATCGTCGACGGGGACATGGTCACTCTGGCCAGCCGGGTCGGGCGGACGACCCTGCGCGCGGTGTTGGCCGACCGGATGCCGGTCGGGGTCTGCTACACGACCTTCCACCACCCGGTGACCGGCGCGAACGTGGTGACCACCGAGCACTCGGACTGGGCGACGAACTGTCCGGAGTACAAGGTCACGGCGGTGCAGGTGGCGCTGGCGGCGGCGCAGCGCGAGGTGCGCGACGCGGTCGCCGGGTCCCCGGCCGAGGTCGCGGTGGCCGGTGCCTGAGCCGGCGGGCGGATCGGCGGCCGGGACCGGTGAGCCGCCGCACGTCCGGCTGGTCAACGACGTGTCGCGGCAGTTCCGGCACCGCCCTGCGGACGTGGCCTCCGCCGAGATCGCCGGGCACCTGCGCACCTTCTGGGACCCGCGGATGCGCGCCGCGCTGCTCGCGCACGTGGACGCGGGCGGGGCCGGGCTGGACCCGCTGGCGGTGCGGGCCGCCCGCTCGCTGCGACCGTGAGCGGGCGGGGAGTCGACGGGCTTGCCGCATCCGCTCGCGGGGCCCGGGATCTGCTGGGACGAGGCCCGTCGCCGCGCGCACGCCGCGGGGGTGCCTGCGCGGCCCGAGGCGATGACGGCGGCGGCGGCGCTCGGCACTGTGCTCGCCGCGCCGATGCGGGCCGCTGTGGCGCTCCCGGCGACGGACCGGTCCGCGATGGACGGCTACGCGGTGCGCGGCGAACCGCCGTGGCAGGTCGTCGGCCGGGTGCCGGCGGGCGCGCCCGGCCCGGCGGACCTGGCCGACGGGCAGGCGTACGCGGTGGCCACCGGTGCGGCGCTGCCG
>JBQTJE010000029.1:0-50891 GCA_052387455.1 Pseudonocardia sp. | reverse complement strand
GAGACACGGCGGTCCGTCTGTCCCGTGGATCATTCACCGCGGACCGGACGTCGCCGGTTCGCCGAGGGCAGACCTGCCGGGACGCCCCTGGCCACGGGGGCTCGACTACCGTGGGCGGCGACAGGTTCGACGTGTGCGACCAGGAGGTACCCCGTGGAGGTCAAGATCGGCTTCGCCGAGAGCTCGCGCGAGCTCGTGGTGAGCAGCGACCAGTCCGCGGACGAGGTGGCCAAGCTCGTCGACGACTCGTTCACCAGCAAGGACGGCCTGCTGCGGCTCACCGACGAGAAGGGCCGGCGTTACATCGTCCGCTCCGACCAGATCGCCTACGTCGAGATCGCGCCCGAGGACGTCCGCCGGGTGGGTTTCGCGATCGGTTGAGCGTCAGCTCGCCTGCATGATCGGCACGTCGTAGGCGCTCAACGCCCGGTCGACGGTGACGAGGGTCAGCCCCTCGACCTGTGCCTGCGCGACGAGCATCCGGTCGAACGGATCCCTGTGGTGAAACGGGAGATCGCGTACGGCTGCGGCGTGTGCCCCCAGAACGGGCAGCTCGTCGAAGCCGGTCGTGCCGGCATGTGCACGTAGGTCGACGTCAACCCTGAGCTTCCCGATCGACTGCTTGATCGCCAGTTCCCAGATCGTCGCGACCGAGACGAGCACATCGTTGTCCCGGTCCATGATCGCTTCCGCAGTTGCCCGAGCAAGCCGTTCGGGGCGTTCCCACGACCAGATCAGGACGTGGCTGTCGAGCAGGAGTCTCACGTGCCGTCCTGCTCGTCCGGGAAGATCGTGCTGTTGTAGAAGAGTTCGGCGATCTCCTCGTCGGCCTCGTCGAAGTCGTCCGAGTACCAGATCTTCCCACGCAGCGAGCCGAGCACGCGCGGCGAGCGTTCGCGCTGCGTCGGCACCAGCCGCGCGACCGGACGGCCGTTGCGCGCGATGACGATCTCTTCGCCCGCCTCGACACGCTCGAGCAGCTTGGAGAGGTGGGTCTTGGCCTCGTACACGTTGACCTGCTCGGGCATGGGTCGACGCTAGCAGACCAGACCTGGTCAAGTCAGGCGATTTCCGCCTGGTCCGCGGCATACGGGGGCGTGCCCACGCCCGTGATGCGGTAGCGCCCCCACGGGTCGAGGTCGCCGATCCGGGCCGCGGCGCGCCCCGTCGGCGTGCGCAGCTCGACCTCGGCGGCTGCCACGGGGAGGGTGGCGCCGGCGTCGAGGCGCAGTCGCCCGAACCAGTGCAGGCGCCCGTCGTGCGGCTCGTGGCGGGCGTCGAGCCGCACGTGTGCGGCGAGCTCGGCGCCGCCCGCGTGCAGCGTCGCAGGACCGGTGTAGCCGTCCTCGTGGTCACTCATCTCGTGCTCGTTCATCACGGGTCCTCCCTCGGGGCCGAGGCCACCACTCCGGACATGCCGCCCCAGATCAGCGTCGTCAGGTACCCGGTGAGCGCCGCGCGGCTCATCGTCCGGCGCTCCAACCACCAGTCGCCCGCGCTCTGCACCATCCCGACCAGCCCCTGCGCCCAGGCCTCGGCGCCGCCGGAGTCGATCCCGAGGTCGCGTAGCCGGTCGCCGATGAGGCCGGCCAGCATGCCGGCGATCCGTTGCCGCACGTCCTGCACGATCTCCTCGCCCGCCGCTCGCTCGACAGGGTGGTGCACGACGAACCGCCACAGCTCCGGCTCGGCCTCGATACCGGCGAGGAAGGCGTCGACGACACCGTGGATCTGTTCGACCGGCAGGCGCTCGTGCATCAGCTCGGGCGCGATCCGGGCGAACAGCAGCGCCGCCGCCTGCTCGCCGACCGCCCGCTGGAGATCGGCGCGGTCGGTGAAGTGCCGGTAGAGCACCGGCTTGGTGATGCCGGCGGCGGCGGCGATCTCGGCGACCGAGACGCCCGGGCCGTGCTCGCGCACCGCGTCCATCGCGGCCTGCACCATCTCGGCGCGGCGCTCGGCGCGGCGCAGCTCCCGGTCGGACTTGACAGAGCTCGTCACGTGCGGGATGTTACCACGAGTAACAGTTACCATCGGTAACAGAGGAGGCATCTCGATGGCCACGAAGACGGTCAACGACCGCGAAGCCACCGCGGAACGCTTGCTGCAGTCCTCGCTCGACCACTCCTACGAGCCCAGCATCGACATCGACTGGGACGCCCCGCTGGTCGACGGCCTGTGGGGCATCCCGCAGCACCGCTCGTCGCTCTACGGCACGGAGCTGTGGGAGGGCCTCACCGAGTCCCAGCGCCGCACGCTGACCGTCCACGAGGTGTGCAGCGTCGCCCGCATCGGCCTGTGGTTCGAGATCATCCTGATGCAGATGTTGCTGCGCTACGCCTACGACCGCGACCCGCGCCGCGCGCACATCCAGTACGCGCTCACCGAGATCGCCGACGAGTGCCGGCACTCGATGATGTTCGCGAAGATGACCGAGCGCTACGGCGTGCCCGACTACGCGCCGCGGCGGCTCACCCACGAGCTGGGCCGGTTGTTCAAGACCGTCGGCTACGGCCCGGCGATGTTCGCCGGCACCCTGTTCGTCGAGGAGATCCTCGACCAGCTCCAGCGCGAGTCCATGCGCGACGAGACCGTGCAGCCGCTCACCCGGATGGTCAACAAGATCCACGTGACGGAGGAGGCCCGGCACGTCCGCTACGCCCGCGAGGAGCTGCTGCGGATCATGCCGAAGACCAGCCGCTGGCAGAAGGTGATCGCCCGCTACCTCACGGCGCGGATCGCCTACGTCGTGGCGCGCAACCTCATCCACCCCGACGTCTACGCCAGCGTGGGCATCGACCCGAAGGTCGGGCGGAAGGCCGCACTCGCCAACCCGCACTGGCGCGACACCGTCCGCTGGTCGGCCCGCAAGCTGGTGCCGTTCCTGCGCGAGCAGGAACTGATCGGCGGAACCTGGGAGTTCCTGTGGCGGCGGGCGCGCCTTGTCTGAGGCGGTGCGCGGCTCGTCGGGACCGGTGACTGCCGCGGACGGCGTGCAGCTGCACGTGCAGACCGCCGGCCCCGCCGACGCGCCCGTGACGGTGGTCCTCACCCACGGCTGGACGCTCGACGCCCGGATCTGGGGCCCCGTCGCCGACCGGGTCGCCGGACCGGCGCGCGTGGTGCGCTACGACCACCGCGGGCACGGTCGCTCCGACGCCGCGCCGGCCGAGACGATGACGCTCGACCAGCTCGCCGACGACCTCGCCGCGGTGATCGCCGCGACGGCACCGGATGGCCCGCTGGTCCTCGGCGGGCACTCCATGGGTGGCATGGCGGTGATGGCCCTGGCGGAGCGGCATCCCGGGCTGGTCGAGCGGGTGCGCGGGCTCGCGCTCGTCGCGACGGCCAGCGGCGGGCTCGCCGGACACTCGTTCGGCCTGTCCCCGCGCGCCGCCGCGGTGGTCCGCACCGTCGAGCGGCGGCTCTACACGTCGCGGCACTGGGCGCGGCGCTCCACGCTCGGCAACCCGCGCGTGCTCGCCCCGGCGCTGCACTGGCTCCTGCTCGGCCCCGGTGCGGACCGCACCGCGCGGCGGCTCACGTGCGCGGCGATCGCGAGCTGCCGGCCGGTGACGGTCTCGGGGTTCCGGCCGACCCTGGAGGCCCACGAGCGCGACGCCGCGCTGGCCGCGTTCGCCGACGTCCCCACGGTCGTGCTGGTGGGCAGCCAGGACAAGCTCACCCCGGTGCGCTCGGCCCGGCGGATCGCCACGGTCCTGCCGTCGGCCGGCCTGACGATCTACCCGCAGGCCGGGCACATGCTGCCGGTGGAGCGGGTGACGGCGGTGTCGGGGCACCTGTCCGCGCTCGCCGCCCTGGCCGCGGCCCCGGCGGCGCGTCCGTAGCCGGTCCGGCCCCGTTACTGCACCAGCGGGAAGCCGGCGAGGCCCCGCCACGCGAGGCTCGACATCAGCGCCACGGCCTCGTCGCGGGGCACCTCCTGCTCGGAGTCGAGCCAGTACTGCGCGGTGACCTGCGACAGGCCCACCAGCCCGACGGCCAGCAGCCGGGCGCGGGCGGCGTCGAGCCCGGCGTCGGTGGTGACCGCGTCGGCGACCAGCTCGATGCACCGGGTGAGCGCGCCCGACACGACGGCGGCGGCCTCCGGCTCGCCCCGCAGGTCCGACTCGAACACCAGCCGGTAGGCGCGGCCCTCGCCCGCGACGAAGTCGAAGTAGGCGGCGACGGCGGCGTCCACGCGCTCGCGGTTGTCCTCCGAACCCTTGATCGCGCCCTGCACCCGCTCCACCAGCTCGTCGGCGTAGGTGGTGAGCAGCGCCTGGTAGAGGTCGAGCTTGCCGGGGAAGTGCTGGTAGAGCACCGGCTTGCTCACGCCCGCCCGCTCGGCGATGTCGTCCATCGCGGCTGCGTGGTAGCCCTGCTCGGCGAACACGTCCCGTGCGGCGAGCAGGAGCTGGGCCCGGCGCGCGCCTCGGGAGAGCCGGGTGCCGCGCAGCGGAGCCTCCGTCATCGCCCAGCTCCCCTTCCGCCGTGCCGGCACCCGCGCCGACCGGTGGCCGAGCTTACCCGGCGGTAGGCGGTCCGGCGGCGGTCGTCGTGAACTCGGCGGTGCGCACGACGCCGCCGTGGGAGAAGTCGAGGAACAGCCGGTAGGTACCCGCGGACGGCACCTCGGCGGTGAACGTGACCTGCGGCCCGGCCCGGTCACCGGGTCGTGGCGGGGCGGCCGCGTTGGGGTGCACGTGCAGGTAGGCGAGGTCGTCGCGGCGCAGCGCCACGAGGTGCCCGAACGCGCCGAGGTAGGGCTCCAGGTCGGTGACGGGCAGGCCCCCGCGGGTGACCGTGGCGACGAGCTGGGACGACCCGCCGCCGACCAGCTCGCCCTCCAGCGTGACCTGGTACCCGTCGACCGTCGCCACCCGCGCGGGCGCCGGTGCGGCGGGGGCGAACTCGCCGGGCACGAACAGGTCGGTGCCCAGGGTCAGCGCGGGCCCGCCGGTGGGGACGAAGTCGGCGAACGCCCGGTAGACCCCGCCGGTGGGCAGCGTGAGGGGGGTGCGCCATACCCCGTCGGTGCCCAGCTCGGGGTGCAGGTGCTGGAAGCCGGTGGCGTCGCGGCGCACGACGACCAGGTGCATCCGCTTGTCGTGCTCGACGTCGAACGCGGTGACCGGGCGGCCGTCGGAGCCGGTGATGCTGAAGGCGAACTCCGCGGGTGCGCCGGGGGAGAACGTGGCGGCCCGGGCGGCGAGCGTGTAGCCGGCCTCGGTGACCGCGAGCCCGCCCGGGCCGTGCTCGGCCGCGCCGGCGCCGCCGTGCGCGTGCCCGCCGCCGCTCGCTCCCGCGCCGTGGTCGTGGCCCGCCGCGGCCCCGGCCGGACGGGCGCCACCGTCCGGGCCCGCCGCGCTGCCGATGCCCCAGGCCAGCCCGAAGGCCAGGACGAGCGCCCCGCCGTAGGCGACGAGCCTGGTCACGGTGTTCGTCGTGACGGTGTTCGTCGCCTTCTTCGTCGCCTTGTCGGCTGCGGTCTGCACGGCCGACATCATCCCCGATCGTGCTTCCCGGTTGGTGTGGCGCCCGCCGGTTCGTGTGGCGCCACCGTCCGGCCGTGGGCGCGGTGCCGGCCGGTGGGCGCGGTGCCGGCCGGTGGGCGCGGTGGTTCGTGTGGCGCCTGCCCCCCGGCGCGGCGCGTCGCGCAACGTGAGATCAACTGCACGGTCGCCCCTCTACACTCCGCGCGTGGACGAGATCCTCCGCAGCTTCACGGAGTACTGGTACGTCTACCTGTCGATGCCGGTCATCGCCGCGGTCATCGGCTACGTCACGAAGATCGTCGCGATCGAGATGATGTTCCGGCCGCTGGAGTTCGTCGGCAGGCCGCCGTTCCTCGGCTGGCAGGGGATCATCCCGCGGCGCGCGGCCCGGATGGCGAGCATCGCCTGCGACACGATGACCGAGAAGCTGATCAGCCCGGCGGAGATCTTCGGGCGGCTGGACGCCGAGCGCGTGGCCAAGGAGATCGAGAAGCCGCTGCTCGACAACGTCGAGTCGATCACCCGGCAGGTGGCGCTGCAGTTCCAGCCGGGGCTGTGGGAGTCCATCCCGGAGTCGCTGCGCCAGCTCGTCATCGCGCGGGTGCAGCGCCAGGCCCCCCGGATGGTCCAGAGCATCATGGAGTCGATCAAGGACGACATCGACGGGGTGTTCGACCTCAAGGACATGGTCGTCACGAACCTGGTGCGGGACAAAGCGCTGCTGAACCGGATCTTCGCCGAGGCCGGCGTCAAGGAGTTCGCGTTCATCCGGTACTCGGGCATCTACTTCGGCTTCGCGATCGGGCTGATCCAGATGGTGGCGTTCGCCGTCCTGCGGGCGCCGATCATCATGCCGATCGCGGGGCTGATCACCGGCTGGTTCACCGACTGGCTCGCCCTGAAAATGATCTTCCGGCCGCGGTACCCGACGCGCTACCTCGGCCTGTTCACCTGGCAGGGGTTGTTCCTCAAGCGGCGCAAGGAGGTGGCCGCGGCGTACGGGGCACTGATCGCGAAGGAGATCCTCACCCCGCGCAACGTGATCAAGGCCGTGCTGACCGGACCGCTGTCGGACAAGCTGTTCCTGATGGTGCAGCGCGAGGTGCAGAAGGTGCTCGACGAGCAGACCTCGATCGCCCGCCCGCTGATCGTGCTGGCTGTCGGGAGCACCCGCTACCAGGAGATGAAGCGCGCGGTCAGCACGCAGCTGATGGCCGTGCTGCCGGAGACGATGCTGTACGTGGAGGACTACGCCGCCGATGCGATGGACATCCGCAACCTGCTGGTGACGAAGATGCAGTCGCTCTCGGAGGAGGAGTTCGAAGAGCTGCTGCGGCCGGCGTTCGAGCAGGACGAGTGGATCCTCATCACGGTCGGCGCGCTGCTCGGGTTCGCTGTCGGAGAGCTTCAGTCGATCATGGTTGTGGCGGCTCTGATCGACTGACCGGTCCCGTCCCGTTCCGCGCGCCGTCTGCGGGCGAGGGGGCGACCGGCCCTGCGGGCGGGGGCGCGGGCGGACCTGCGGATTCGACAGGCTCCAGCTCGGCGGCGAACCAGGACGCGTCGAGCGTGTCGCGGGGATGGCAGGCCTCCCACAGCGCCCGGCCCAGCGGGGAGAGCCGCACGGTGCGCCGGACGATCCGGACGCGGCCGCCGTCGCGGGCGGCGCGCTCGGCCGCCCGGACGTCGGGATCGGTGAGCAGGATGTCGTAGGGCACCGACAATGCCGGGTCGGGCTCGCCCAGCTCGACGAGCTCGAGTGCGCGCAGTCGCGCGAGGTAGCGGGGCACGTCGCGCAGCTGCGCCACGCCCGCCGCGCGGCCCACGGTGGAGGCGTTGCTCAGCAGGCGATCGCCGCCGGCCACCCCGGTGCGGCGCTCCACGTGCACGACCGGGTAGGCGCTGCCGTCGGCCAGGGCGGCGAGGATGCGGGCCTCGTCGGGGAGCAACTGGCGCACGACGGCGAGGTAGAGGTACTCACGGGCCCGCTGCGCGGTCTGCTCCATCGAGCGCAGGAGCAGCTCGGCCATGGCGGCGCGCAGCGGCTCGGTCTCGCGGGGTGGTGGACCGGTGACAGGTACCGAGGCACCGTCGACGGGGACGCGCGGCTCGTCGGAACGCGCCGCGCCGGATCCGGGGAGGGTCGCCGGCGGGCCGGGTGCCGGGTGGCCGAGCGGGTCGGCGTTGTCGAGGCGGCGGCGCAGCTCGACGAGCACGGAGCGTTCGACACGGCGCCACTCGGCCTCGACGGTCGCCGCGCCGGGCAACTTGCGGGCCACGTCCACGTAGGCGCGGGCCGCCCAGCGCGCGACGGCGAACGCGCCGCCGGCGAGCGCGCCCGCCCGGTGCGCGAGCCCGGCCGGTGGGGAGGCGTCCTCGGTGGCCACGGCGTGACGTTACCACCGGTAACTATCGTCGCGCCGGGTCGGTGATCGTTGCGAGATGCGGCTGCGCGCGGCCCACAGTGCGACAGCCGCCGGCGCCGGCTCCCGCGCTGGCGTGTGGTGCCCCGGATGGGGTACCAACGTCGACGTGTCTCCCGCGCCGTCATCTCCCGTTCGCCTGCCTGTCACCGGGGCGCCGAACGCGGTCCCCCTGGTCGACCCCGGCGCCCTGCCCGGGCGCGACCCGCACCAGCCGCCGTGGCCCGGCCGGGAGGTCACGGCCGGTGGGGTCACGCTGCACGTGCGGGAGACCCCGGGCCCCGCCGGCGGCGACGACGAGGCCGTCTACGTGCACGGCCTGTCCGGCTCGGCCACGAACTGGACCGACCTCGCCGCGCTGCTGCGCACCCGCGCCGCCGCGACGGCCGTCGACCTGCCCGGGTTCGGCCGCTCGCGCCCGCCCGCCTCCGGCGACTACTCCCCGGCCGCGCACGCCGACGCGCTGCTCTGCTTCCTCGCCGGCCGGGCCGGAGGGCGGGGCCGCCCGGTGCACCTGCTCGGCAACTCCCTCGGCGGGGCCGTCGCGATGGCGGTGGCCGCGCGGCGTCCCGAGCTGGTGCGCACGCTGACGCTGGTGTCCCCGGCGATGCCCGACCGGCGCCTCGACCCGCGGCGGTTGTCCGACCCGCGACTCGCGCTCGCGCTGCTGCCCGGCCGGGTCGGGCGGCGCACGCGGGCGCAGCTCGCCGCGATCGACCCGCGCGTGCGTGCCGAGCAGATGGTGCGGATCTGCTTCGGCGACCCCGCCCGCGCGCTGCCGCACCGCCTCGACGAGGCCGCGGCCGAGACCGTCGCGCGCGCGGAGCTGGAGTGGGCCGTCGAGGCGTTGGAGCGCACCACGCGGGCGATGCTCGCGAGCTGGTGGCGGGGCGAGTCGCTCTGGTCGGTCGCCGCGCGGGTGCAGGCGCCGACGCTGGTGGTGTGGGGCGGGCGGGACCGGCTCGTCTCGCCGCGGCTGGCACCGCGCACCGCCGCGACGATCCCCCGCGCGCGGCTGCTGGTCCTGCCCGACGCCGGACACGTCGCGCAGATCGAGTCGCCCGAGGCGGTCGCCCGGGCGGTGGCCGCCCTGTGGGAGACCGGTTCCGCCTGGTGAGAGGCGGTGGGAAGATGGCGGCTGCTGCCGGCGTTGCAGGAGCCGCCGGTGTTGCAGAAGCCGGATGCTCGTTCGCCGATCTGAGGAGTCCTGAACACATGGCGCTTCCGCCGCTCGTGGAGCCGGCCGCCGAGCTGACCAAGGAGGAGGTGGCGCGCTACAGCCGCCACCTGATCATCCCGGACGTCGGGATGTCCGGTCAGAAGCGGCTGAAGAACGCGAAAGTGCTGGTCGTCGGCGCGGGCGGGCTCGGCAGCCCCGCGCTGCTCTACCTGGCCGCAGCGGGCGTCGGCACGCTCGGCATCGTCGAGTTCGACGTCGTCGACGAGTCCAACCTGCACCGCCAGGTGATCCACGGCCAGTCCGACATCGACCGCCCGAAGGGCGAGTCCGCGCGCGACTCGATCCGCGAGGTGAACCCCTTCGTCGAGGTGGTGCTGCACCCCGTGCGGCTGGACTCCACCAACGTGCTGGACATCTTCCGCGACTACGACCTGATCCTCGACGGCACCGACAACTTCGCCACCCGCTACCTGGTCAACGACGCCGCGGTGCTGCTGGGCAAGCCCTACGTCTGGGGATCGATCTTCCGGTTCGAGGGCCAGGCGTCGGTGTTCTGGGAGGACGCCCCGAACGGCCAGGGCCTCAACTACCGAGACCTCTACCCCGAGCCGCCGCCGCCCGGGATGGTGCCGTCGTGCGCCGAGGGTGGCGTGCTCGGCGTGCTCTGCGCGTCCATCGGCTCGATCATGGTGAACGAGGCGATCAAGCTGATCACCGGCATCGGTGAGACGCTGCTGGGCAGGCTGATGGTGTACGACGCCCTGGACATGACCTACCGGACGATCCGGCTGCGCAAGGACCCGGAGGCCGTGAAGATCACCGAGCTGATCGACTACGACGCGTTCTGCGGCGTCGTCTCCGAGGACGCCCAGGCCGCCGCGGCCGGGCACACCATCACCGCGCCCGAGCTCAAGGAGATGATGGACGCGGGCAAGGACTTCGCGCTCATCGACGTCCGCGAGCCGCACGAGTACGAGATCGTCAAGATCCCGGGCTCGGTGCTGATCCCCAAGGACCGCATCCTGTCCGGGGAGGCGCTCGCGGAGATCCCGCAGGACCGGCCCGTGGTGCTGCACTGCAAGTCGGGTGCGCGGTCGGCCGACGCGCTCGCCGCGCTGCACAGGGCGGGCTTCCGCGACGCCGTGCACGTCGGCGGCGGGGTGCTGGCGTGGGCCAGGCAGGTGGATCCCGCGCTGCCCACGTACTGATCCGCGCCCGCCGGGCCGGCATTCCACTCTCGACGTGCGGGGTGGCGGCAACCGTGACACGGTGTCACCATGCCGCCCCCACGAGCGAACGGAGTCAACGCCACGGCCGCCGCGCTGCTCGGTCTGCTGCGGGAGGGCCCCATGACCGGGGGCCAGCTCGTCGCGGCCGCCGCGGAGCGGTTCGGGGCCTTCTTCACGGTCACCCGTAGCCAGGTCTATCGCGAGCTGCCCGCCCTCGCCGAGGGCGGGCTGCTCACCCTGGGGGAGCAGGGTCCGCGTGCCTCGCAGCAGTTCGTGATCACCGAGACCGGTCGGCGGGCGTTCACGGCGTGGCTGGCCGAACAGAGCGGCGCGGACGGGCTGCGCAGCCCGTTGGTGCTGCGGCTGATGCACGCCGAGGCGCTCACCATCGAGCAGCGGGTGGAGCTGGTCGACGGTGCGCGGGCGGCGTTCGCGGCCCGGCTCGCCGAGCTCCGCTCGACGGCCCGCGGGGAGGCCGACCCGTACCGCAGGGCCGTCGCGGACTTCACCGTCGCGCACACCCGCGCCATGGTGCGGCTGCTCGACTCGATCCCGACCAAGGACCGGTGCGAGGACGAGACCGAGGCCAAGGCCGCCGGCTGAGCCCGGCCCCGCCGACACCCCGGCCACCGCGGCCGTAGGCTGGAGCGCTGTGAACCCCGACGTCGCGGCCGAACTGACGGACATCTCCGCCACCCTGGAGAGCATCGAGGTCGTCACCGACCTCGACGGGCTGCGTGCCGAGATCGCCCGGCTGTCCGACGAGGCCGGCCGGCCCGACCTGTGGGACGACGTCGAGGCCGCGCAGAAGCTCACCAGCCGCCTCTCGCACGCCCAAGGCGACCTGCGCCGGCTGGAGGAGCTGCGCCGCCGCCTCGACGACCTGCCCGTCCTCTACGAGCTGGCAGAGGACGAGAGCGACGCCGAGGCGACCGCGGACGCCGACGCCGAGCGGGCCAAGCTCCGCGCGGAGGTCGCCGCGCTGGAGGTCCGCACGCTGCTGTCGGGGGAGTACGACCAGCGCGAGGCGCTGATCACCATCCGCGCCGAGGCCGGCGGGGTGGACGCGGCCGACTTCGCCGAGATGCTCATGCGGATGTACCTGCGCTGGGCCGAGCGGCACGGTTTCGGCACCGACGTCTACGACACGTCCTTCGCCGAGGAGGCCGGCATCAAGTCGGCGACGTTCCAGGTCCACGCGCCGTTCGCGTACGGCACCCTGTCGGTGGAGCAGGGCACGCACCGGCTGGTGCGGATCTCGCCGTTCGACAACCAGGGCCGGCGGCAGACGTCGTTCGCGGGGGTGGAGGTGCTGCCGGTGACCGAGACCATGGACCACGTCGACATCCCCGAGAACGAGATCCGCATCGACGTGTTCCGCTCGTCGGGGCCGGGCGGGCAGAGCGTGAACACCACGGACTCCGCGGTGCGCATCACGCACCTGCCGACGGGCATCGTGGTGTCCTGTCAGAACGAGAAGTCGCAGATCCAGAACCGGGCCGCGGCGATGCGGGTGCTGCAGTCGCGGCTGCTCGAACGCCGCCGCCGTGAGGAGCAGGCCACCCTCGACGCGCTCAAGGACACCGGCTCGTCGTGGGGCAACCAGATGCGCTCCTACGTGCTGCACCCGTACCAGATGGTGAAGGACCTGCGCACGGAGTTCGAGGTGAGCAACCCCTCGGCGGTGCTCGATGGCGACATCGACGGCTTCATCGAGGCCGCGATCCGCTGGCGTCGCCAGCAGCAGGCCGCCCCCGCATCCTGACCGCGCCCGCCGTCCCACCCCCCACCCCCACCCCTACCCCCACCGTCGGCGTGCGGATGGCAGCAAAGCCACGTTGACGCCAGCAGATGGCGGGAAAGTGGCGTTGCTGCCATCGGGACGGCGGGTCGGGCGAGGGGGTCTGGGCGGCGCGGCTACGGTGCCGGGCGTGATCCGTCTGGACCGCGTCACCAAGGTGTACCCGACCTCGACGCGCCCCGCCCTCGACGCCGTCACCGTGCACGTCGACAGGGGCGAGTTCGTGTTCCTCATCGGTGCGTCGGGGTCGGGGAAGTCGACGTTCCTGCGGTTGCTGCTGCGTGAGGAACTGCCCACCAGCGGGCGCATCCAGGTGGCCGGCATGGACGTGACGACGCTGCCGCGGCGGCGGGTGCCCCGGTTGCGCCAGCACATCGGCTGCGTCTTCCAGGACTTCCGGCTGCTCGCCAACCGCACCGTGCACGGCAACGTGGCGTTCGCCTGCGAGGTGCTCGGGCGCAGGCCGGCCACGGTGGCCCGCGACGTGCCGGAGGTGCTGGAGCTGGTGGGTCTGGAGGGGAAGGCCGAGCGGATGCCGCACGAGCTCTCCGGCGGCGAGCAGCAGCGGGTCGCGATCGCCCGCGCGTTCGTCAACCGGCCTCGGGTGCTGCTGTGCGACGAGCCCACCGGCAACCTCGACCCGGACACCAGCGGCGACCTCATGCTCCTGCTGGAGCGGATCAACCGCACCGGGACGACGGTGGTGATGGCTACGCACGACAACTCGATCGTCGACTCGCTGCGCCGCCGCGTCATCGAGCTCGACAACGGCCGCGTCACGCGCGACGAGTCCCGCGGCGTGTACGGCGCAGCCCGCTGATGCGCCACCCAGAACAGCACTTAGTGACCTGGATGTCGTCCGGAGGGGGCCTGCGACAGCATCCAGGTCACGAAATGCTGTCTCGGCCGGCGGTCGAGCGGCGGATGGCGGGGGCGGGGGTGTGAGGACCGACGTCGTCGTGCGGGAGGTCGTCACGGGCCTGCGGCGCAACGTGACGATGACCGTGGCGATGCTGCTCACCACGGCGATCTCGCTGGCCCTGGTCGGCACGGGACTGCTGGCCGTGCGCGTCATCGACCGCACCGAGCAGCTCTACAGCGCGCGCCTGGAGGTGCAGGTGGCGCTCACCGCCGATCTCTCCGCGATCGACGCCGACTGCTCCGAGCCGGCGTGCGTGGCCCTGCGCGACCGGCTGGTCGCCGCGCCGGAGGTGGAGTCGGTGCGCTATGTCAGCCAGCGGCAGGCCTACGAGCGGTACAAGGAACTGTTCGCCGGGCAGCCGCTGGCCGAGCTGGCGGAGCCGGACACGCTGCCCGCGACCCTGCGAGTGAAGCTGCGCGACTCCTCCGACGACTCCTCCGACGACTCCTCCGACAACGCCGCCGCCGGGGCCCGGGCGGTGCGCGCGGCCGTCGACGGGCAGGTCGGCGTCCGCACCGTGGTGGATCAGCGCGCCGCCGTCGCGACGCTGTTCGACTTCCTCGGCGGCGTGCGCAACGTGACGTTCGCCCTCGCGCTGACCCAGGCCGTCGCGGCCATCCTGCTGATCTCCAACACGGTGCAGGTGTCGGCGTTCACCCGCCGCACCGAGGTGGGCGTGATGCGCCTGGTCGGGGCCACCCGCTGGTACACGCAGCTGCCGTTCCTCGTGGAGGCCGTGGTGATGGGCGTGGCGGGGGCGCTGCTGGCGGTCGTCGGGCTGGTCGTGGCGAAGTTCGCGTTCGTCGACGACCTGCTGGCCCGCAACGTCGGCACCAGTGTGGTGCCGCCGCTGCAGCTCGCCGACGTCGTGTGGGTCTCGCCGATCCTGGTGCTGCTGGGCGCTGGCATCGCCGCGGCCACCGGGTACGTGACGCTGCGGCTGTACGTGCGGCTCTGAACCACCGAGGTGGCGCGTCGAGGGTGCGCTCCGTCAGGCTGCGACCTGCGTGCCTGCACGCTCGGCGGGCAGCAGGGCGCGGCGCACGTAGGGTGGGGCGGTGCAGGAGAAGGGCCGGAAGGTGATCGCGCAGAACCGCAAGGCGCGCCACGACTACGCGGTGCTCGACACCTACGAGGCCGGCGTCGCGCTGCTCGGCACCGAGGTGAAGAGCCTGCGGCTGGGGCGGGCGTCGCTGGTGGACGCCTACGCCACCGTCGACGACGGCGAGGTGTGGCTGCGCGGCCTGCACATCCCCGAGTACACCCAGGGCAGCTGGACCAACCACGAGCCGCGGCGCACCCGCAAGCTGCTGCTGCACCGCGGCGAGATCGAGCGGCTGATCGGCAAGATCCGTGAGGGCGGGCTCACGCTGGTGCCGCTGGCGCTGTACTTCAACGACGGCAAGGTCAAGTGCGAGCTGGCGCTGGCGAAGGGCAAGAAGAGCTACGACAAGCGCACCGACCTCGCCCGCCGCGACGCCGACCGGGAGATCCAGCGTGCGTACGGCCGCGCGGTCAAGGGCCGGTCCCGCGAGCTGCGATGACGGCGCCGGAGCAGGTGGCCCCCGAGGCCGCCGGCCGCGGATCGGGCTGGGCGCTCGTCGTGCCGCTGCTCGCGCTGGCCGCCCTCGTCGCGACGTGGGGCCGGGAGCCGGGACCGGTGGTGGTGGCGGTGGTCGCCGTGGTGCTGGCGGGGGCCGTGCTGGCGGCCGTTCACCATGCCGAGGTCGTCGCGCACCGGGTCGGTGAGCCGTTCGGATCGCTGGTACTCGCGGTGGCCGTCACCGTCATCGAGGTGGCGCTGATCGTCAGCTTGATGGTGTCGGGTGGGCCGGAGACGGCGTCGCTGGCCCGGGACACCGTCTTCGCCGCGCTCATGATCACGATCAACGGGATCGTCGGGCTGTCGTTGCTGCTCGGCGCGCTGCGCTACGGGCTCACGCTGTTCAACGCCGAGGGCAGCGGGGCGGCACTGGCCACCGTCACCACGCTCGCGACGCTCTGCCTGGTCCTGCCGACGTTCACCACGAGCCTGCCGGGCCCCGAGTTCTCGGCCCCGCAGCTCGCCTTCGCGGCGCTGGCCTCCCTCGTCCTCTACGTGGCGTTCGTGCTCACGCAGACCGTCCGGCACCGGGACTTCTTCCTGCCGGTCGCGTCGGGCGCGGCGCCGGCACCCGACGAGCACGCGCCGCCGCCGAGCAGGCGCGTGGCGCTCACCAGCCTGGGGCTGCTGCTCGTGGCCCTCGTGGCGGTGGTCGGGCTGGCCAAGGTGGAGTCGCCCGCCATCGAGGGGGCGGTGGCCGCAGGCGGTTTGCCGCAGTCGTTCGTCGGTGTGGTGATCGCGCTGCTGGTGCTGCTGCCGGAGACGCTCGCGGCGGCCAGGGCGGCCCGGCGCGGCCGGATCCAGACCAGCCTCAACCTCGCCTACGGCTCGGCGATGGCGAGCATCGGGCTGACCATCCCGACCATCGCGGTCGCGTCGATCTGGCTCGACGGGCCGCTGCTGCTCGGCCTGGGCCCGACCCAGATGGTGCTCCTCGTGCTCACGGTGGTGGTCGGCGTGCTCACCGTCGTCCCGGGCCGGGCCACGCGCCTGCAGGGCACCGTGCACCTCGTCCTGCTCGCGGCGTTCCTGTTCCTGGCGGTGAGCCCGTGACGGTCCCCGCGCCGCCCGCGTCCGACGCCGACGTGCCACGTTTCGTCAGCGAGCTGGGCATTCCCGGCATCGTCGACGCGCACGTGCACTTCCTGCCCGAACCGGTGATGGCGAAGGTCTGGGCCTACTTCGACCGGGCCGCCACCCACTACGGCCGAGAGTGGCCGGTGCGCTACCGCACCGCCGAGCCGCAGCGGGTCGCGACGCTGGCCGAGCTGGGCGTGCGGGCCTTCGCGCCGCTGGTCTACCCGCACAAGCCCGGGATGGGCCGCTGGCTCACCGGGTGGGCGCTGGAGTTCGCGGCTCGCACGCCGGCCGCCGTACCCACCGCCACCGTCTACCCCGAGCCGGACGTCGCCGACTACCTCGGCGCGGCGGTCGAGGCGGGGGCCCGGGTGGTGAAGGTGCACGTGCAGGTCGGCGGGTTCGACCCGCGCGACCCGCTGCTGACGCCGGCGTGGGGCCTGCTGGCCGAGGCGGGCGTCGCGGCGGTCGTGCACTGCGGCGACGGTCCCGTCCCCGGCGCGCACACCGGGCTCGACGTGTTCGCCGAGGTCCTGGCCGCGCACCCGCGGCTGACGGCGGTGCTCGCCCACGCCGGGCTGCCCGACTACGCCGGCGCGCTCGACCTCGTGCACCGGTACGAGCGGGTGCACGTCGACACGACGATGGTGGGCACCCCCTTCACCGAGGATACCTGGCCGTTGCCCGCCGACTGGCCGGCGCGGCTGGCCGAGCTCACCGACCGGGTCGTGTTCGGCACCGACTTCCCGAACATCCCCTACGACTACGCCGAGCAGGTCCGTGCCGTCGCCGGGTGGGCCGCCGCCGACGACCGGTTGGGCGGGCCGTTCCTGCGCGCGGTGCTGCACGACAACCCCGCCCGGTTGCTCGGGCTGGGCCGCCCGGACGGTTCGACCTAGGTCGTCACCGCGGCCACCAGGGAGTCGCGCAGCCGGAATTTCTGGATCTTGCCGGACGCGGTGAGCGGGAAGGCGTCGACGAAGACCCAGCGTTGCGGGGTCTTGTAGGGCGCGAGGTGTTCGCGGCAGTACGTGCGCAGGTCGTCCTCGGTCGGGTCGGCGTCGGCGTCGGCGCGCACGAACGCGACGACGGTCTCGCCCCAGCGCTGGTCCGGGATGCCGACGACGGCGACCTCGGCGACGGCCGGATGGGCGAAGAGCAGCTCCTCGATCTCGCGCGGGTAGATGTTCTCCCCACCTCGAATGATCATGTCCTTGAGGCGGCCCTCGATGGTGAGGTAGCCGCGCTCGTCCATCGCGGCGAGGTCGCCGGTGTGGTACCAGCCCTCGGCGTCGATCGCGGCCGCGGTCGCCTCGGGAGCGGCGTTGTAGCCGGCCATCACCAGGTAACCGCGGGCGCACAGCTCGCCCACCTCGCCCGGTGCGACCGGGTCACCGCTGACCGGGTCGCACACCTTCACCTCGGTCTGCGGCATCGGTTGCCCCAGCGTGGCGGCCCGGTCCGCGGCGGAGTCGTCGAGGCGGGTCTGGGTGATCAGCGGGCAGCACTCGGTGGTGCCGTAGACGATGCTGAACGTGACGCCCAGGCGTTCCTCGATCCGGCGGACCAGCTCGGCGGGAACGGTGGCGCCGCCGCTGACCGCGCAGCGCAGCGCGGACAGGTCGCGCCGCGCGAGGTCGGGGTGCTCCATCAGCGCGATGAGCATCGTCGGCACGCCGAGCAGTACCGACGCGCGCTCGGCCTCGGCGAGCTCGAGGACCAGGGCCGGGTCGAAGGCGAGCACGAGCACGTGGGTGGCGAGGGACTGCGCGCTGCCCAGCACGGCCATCGAGCAGCCGGCGGTGTGGAACATCGGCATCGGGTTGAGGTAGACCTCTCCCGCCCGCAGCTGCGTACGGCCCGCGAACAACCTGGCGTTGTTGGTCAGCCCCCGGTGGGTCAGCAGCGCACCCTTGGGGAACCCGGTCGTCCCCGAGGTGGACTGGATCTGGACGATGTCGTCCGGCCCGAAGTCGGGCAGCGGCTCGTCCGGGCGGCCGGAGGCCAGGAACTGCTCCCACTCGGTGAACAGCACCACCTCCCGCAGCGCCGGCAGGTCGGGGCGCACTGCCCCTGTCATCCGAGTTCGCGCCGGCGAGATCCGGGATGATCCGGCGGGGAACAGGCGTTACCCTGTCCGGACCGCCCGCGCCCGGGCGGACGAGGGGGTGAACGGTTTCGACTCCGGATGTAGATCAAGGGGAAGCGTGCCGAGGAAGGCGACGATGATCTCGTTAACCACCCGTCGCAGAAAAACAAGTGCCGCTGATAAGCGCACTGACTTCGCGCTCGCCGCCTGAGCGAGTAAGAAGTCTGTCGGACCGGGTGCGTTCCCGACCCGGATCCCGGCATCAGCTAGGGGACTCACCCGTCCGCCGGGTCGCGGGGTGGACGGGGACAACCAACAGCGACTGGGATCGTCACACCGGCGACGTCCGCTAGACCGGTGGGTCCGAGTAGAGGCGTAGTGGACTGCGCACGGAGAAGCCCTTGTGAAGCGACGGAGGACCCGGGTTCGATTCCCGGCACCTCCACCCTGCGAGACGACGAAGGCCCAGGTCGACGACCTGGGCCTTCGTGCTGTCCCGGGCTTGACAACATCCAACCAGTTGGTGGTATGTTGTGGGGGTGATCGAGCGGGACGAGGACCGGGCGGACGCCCTGCTCCGCGCCCTCGCCGACCGGACCAGGCGCGACATCATGCGGCGCGTGCTGGCCGGGGAGCACTCGGTCTCCGCGCTCGCGGCGAGCTACGACATGAGCTTCGCCGCGGTGCAGAAGCACGTCGCCGTGCTGGAGAAGGCCGGGCTGCTCACCAAGCGGCGCAGCGGCCGCGAGCAGCTGGCCAGCGGCGACGTCGTGGCGGTGCGGTCGGTCGCCTCCCTGCTCATGGAGCTGGAGCAGGTCTGGCGCGGGCGCATCGGGCGCATCGACGAACTCATCACATCCGATCCGACCAGGAGGACCGAACCATGCCCGTCACCGATGTCCGGCACGACCTCGACACCCGGACCCTGACGATCGTCGCCGACTTCGCGGCGCCGGTGGAGCGGATCTGGCAGGTGTACGCCGACCCGCGCCAGCTCGAGAAGGTCTGGGGCCCGCCGACCTACCCAGCGACAGTGGTGGACCACGACCTGCGCCCCGGCGGCCGCGTGACCTACTTCATGACCGGTCCCGAGGGCGACAAGCACGCCGGATACTGGCTGGTCACCGACGTCGACGAGCCGACCGGCTTCGCCTTCGAGGACGGCTTTGCAGCGCCGGACTTCACCCCGAACCCGTCGATGCCGGTCTCCCGCAACGTGTTCACCTTCGCCCCGCACGACGGCGGGACCCGCGCGACGTACGTGAGCAGCTACGAGACCGCCGAAGCCCTGCAGCAGGTGCTGGACATGGGGGTGGTCGAGGGAGCGTCGGCGGCGATCGGCCAGATCGACGATCTGGTCGCCGGCTGACCGGAGCGCGCCACGGGCGGCGTCCGGCGCGGCCGGGCAGGATGGGCGCATGCCCCGGGATCACGATCTCGTCCTGTACGGCGCCAGCGGCTTCGTCGGCGCGCTGACGGCCGCCCACCTCGCCGCGCACGCGCCGCCGGACGCCCGGATCGCGCTGGCCGGGCGGTCGCAGGAGAAGCTGAAGGCGGCGCGGGCGCTGCTGCCGGGGGCGGCCCGGGACTGGCCGGTGCTGGTCGCGGACAGCGCGGACTCGACCGCCGTCGCCGAGCTCGCCGCGGCCACGACGGCGCTGGCCACGACCGTCGGGCCGTACGCGCGCTACGGGATGCCCGTCGTCGAGGCGTGCGCGCGAGCCGGCACCCACTACGCCGACCTCACCGGCGAGGTGCTCTTCGTCCGCGACGCGATCGGGCGGTGCGACGCCGCCGCGCGCGCGTCGGGCGCGCGCATCGTGCACGCCTGCGGCTACGACTCCGTCCCGTCCGACCTGGCGGTGCTGCTGCTGCACCAGCGGGCCGTCGCCGACGGCGCGGGCGGGCTGCGTGATGTGCAGCTCGTGGCCACCGCGCGGGGCGGGATCAGCGGGGGCACCATCGACTCGCTGCGTGGCCAGGTCGAGGCGCTCGCCAGCGACCCGCGGCTGCGCCGGGTCGTCGGCGACCCGCACGCGCTGAGCCCCGACCGCGCCGCCGAACCCGCCCCGTCGCAGCCGCGTGACGCCGGCCCACCCGCGCGGACCCCCGACGGCCGGTGGACCGCGCCGTTCGTGATGGCCCCGTTCAACACCCGGATCGTGCGGCGCAGCAACGCGCTCCAGGACTGGGCGTACGGCTCCGGCATGCGCTACGGCGAGGTGATGGGCGTCGGGCGCGGGCCCCTCGGTGCGGCGGCCGCGGCCGGGATCACGGCGGGCCTCGCCGGGTTCGTCGCCGCGTTCAGCGCCGCCCCGACGCGTCGCCTGCTCGACCGCGTGCTCCCCGCACCCGGCGCGGGGCCGAGCGCGCAGGTGCGGGAGAAGGGCTGGTTCTCCAGCGTCGTCGACGCCACCACCGAGGGCGGCCGCCGCTACCGCGCCACCGTCGCGGGACCCGGCGACCCGGGCTACGCCGCCACGGCGGTCATGCTCGGTGAGGCCGCGCTGGCGCTCGCGCTCGACAGCGACCGCCTCCCGGACCGGGCGGGATCCCTCACCCCCGCCACCGGGATCGGCGACGTGCTGGTCGAGCGCCTGCGAGCCGCTGCTCACACGTACAAGGTCACCCACCTCCCCTAACCCCACCCCCACCCCGCCCCCGCTCGGCACCACTCGGGTGGCCCGAGGTGCGTGCGGCGGCACCTGTGCCGCCCGAGTGGCGGGGGGCGGGGGCGGAGACGGGGGCCGCGCGCGGCGAGCGCGGCGCGTAGCGTCGCCGGGGGCGGAGGGAGCGGTCTTGGTCGCGGGCGGGAGACCGGGCGCGGTGGTCCGGGAACGGCTACCGAGCGAGATCTGGGTTCTCGTCGGTGGCGCTTTCATGATCGCCATCGGGTACGGGCTGGTGGCGCCGACGTTGCCGGTGTTCGTCCGCTCGTTCGACGTCGGGATCACCGCGGCGTCGCTGGTGATCAGCATCTTCGCGTTCTCGCGGCTCGTCTTCGCGCCGCTGAGCGGGCGGATCGTGACGCAGCTGGGCGAGGTGCCGGTGTACCTCACCGGCCTCGGCGTCGTCGCGGTGACGACCGGCGCGTGCGCGTTCGCCACCGAGTACTGGCACCTGCTGGCGCTGCGCGGAATCGGCGGCGTCGGCTCCACGGCGTTCACCATCTCGGCGTTCTCGCTGCTGGCCCGGCTCTCGCCGCCGACGATGCGCGGGCGGGCGTCCGGCGCGTGGGCCACCGGGTTCCTCCTGGGCAACATCGCGGGCCCGCTGCTGGGCGGCGGGCTGGTGGCGGTGAGCCTGCGCACGCCGTTCCTCGTGTACGCCGTGATGCTGGTGGCCGTCATCGCCATCAGCGGGCCGTTGCTGCGCGGGCGCACCGGCGAGCCGGCCGCGAACGGCACGGACCCGGTCCCGCCGGCCCGGTTCCGCGACGCGCTCGGTCACCGGGCCTACCAGGCGGCCCTGGTCTCGGGGTTCGCCAACGGTTGGGCGATCTTCGGGGTACGCGTGGCACTGGTGCCGCTGCTGGTCGTCGAGGTGCTGCGCCAGCCCGCGGCGTGGGCCGGGGTGGCGCTCGCGGCGTTCGCGGTCGGCAACGCGTCCACCCTGGTGATCGCCGGCCGGATCGCCGACCGCCGCGGCCGCCGACCGCCCGTGCTGGTCGGCCTCGCGGTCACCGGCCTCGCCACCGGCGCGCTCGGGTTCCTCACCTCGCCCGTGGTATTCCTTGTGGTCAGCCTCGTCGCGGGCCTGGGCAGCGGCCTGCTCAACCCGCCCATGCAGGCTGCCGTCGCCGACGTCATCGGGTCCAAGGCGCGCGGTGGCACGGTTCTCGCCGGGTTCCAGATGGCGGCCGACCTCGGCGCGATCGTCGGGCCGATCGTCGCGGGCGCGCTGGCCGAGGTCGTCGGGTTCGGGCCGTCGTTCGCCCTCACCGGGGCGATCTCGCTCGTGGCGCTCGCCGTCTGGGCCCGGGCCCCGGAGACGCTGCCGCGACCGGACCACGAGCACCACGGGGAGGAGTGCGTGGCCGAGTGCGCGGTGACCGACGGGCCGGCCGCGCCCCGGCCGCGGTGATGCGGCGGGCCGTGGGTTCGGCGCTGGACGGGCGCGGCGCCTGGTGCCGTCCTGCAGCGGGCCGCTGTGCCGGCGGAGGGGCGTGTGCACCGGTGCCGGTCCTTTGCTCTGCGCACCCGGGCGCACCGGTGCCGGTCCTTTGCTCTGCGCACCCGGGCGCACCGGCCGGACCTCGCCGGCGCGCGGTGCCATGATCTCCTTCGCCCGCCGGGTGCTCGGTCATCACCGCCTGCGCCCTCCGGGCGCTCCATGATCACCGCTTTGGGACGTGCAGCGGCGCCTGACGCTGCTGTCCGTCCCTGAGTGGTGATCATGGAAGCCGAGCGGCGCGTCGACGGGCGCGCGGGCCGCCCATGTGCCCCATGATCACCATTTGGGGACGTGCAGCCGCGCCGGACACCGTTGCCCGTCCCCGAGCGGTGATCATGGCGGACGGGGCGGGGGGAGCGGGCCCGCCACGGTGCCCATGATCGCCTTTGGGGGACGGGCAGCTGCGCCGGCAACCGTCGTGCGACCCCCAACGGTGATCATGGCGGGTGGCAGCGGGGCGCACGGGCCGTCAGGCCCCATGATCACCGCTTCGGGAGGTGCAGCCGGGCCAGACACTGTCGTGCGCCCGCGAACGGTGATCATGGAGGCGGAGCGGGCGCGGGCGCGGCGGGCAGCCCGGACGGGGCGACCGGACGGGGCCGGCGGACGTCCTGGCGGGGCCGATCGGGCGCTCCGGGCGCGAGTGCCTCTGGGGCTGCTCGGCGTGCAGGCGCCGGTCAGCCGGCCGCGCTGACCCCGATCAGTGACCCCACGCCGTAGGTGGCGACCGCAGCGAGCGCGCCGAACGCGAGCTGCCGCACCCCGCCCAGCCACCACGGCCGGGTGGTGAACCGGCTGGTCAGCGCCCCGAGCGCGAACAGCCCGATCGCGCCGACGGTCATCCCGAGCGCGAGTGACGCCGACCCGAGCAGGAACGGCAGCAGCGGGAACAGCCCGCCCACCGCGAAGCAGCCGAACGACGAGAACGCGGCCGTCCACGGGGAGGGCTGGTCGTCGGGGTCGACGCCCAGCTCCTGGGTGATGTGCACCCGCACCGCGAGGTCGGGGTTGCCGTGGACCTCCGCGGCCACCGTCGCCGCCGTGGCCGCGCTCAGCCCCATGTCCTCGTACATCTGGGCCAGCTCGGCCTGCTCGGCGGCCGGGTGGCGCCGGATCTCCTCGCGCTCGACGTCCACCTCGTGGCCGACGGCGTCGTTCTGCGTGTCCACCGACGCGAACTCGCCCAGCGCCATGGAGAACGCGCCCGCGACGAGCCCTGCGACGCCCGTCAGGATGATCACTTGCCGGTCCCCGCCGCCGCCGCCGACACCCGCGACGATGGCGATCGTCGTCACCAGGCCGTCCATCGCGCCGAACACCGCGGCGCGCAGCCAGCCGCCCGACACGTCGGCGTGGCCGTGGTGGGTGCTGTCGTGCGCCGCGAACTCGGGCGGGCCCGGTGCCTGCGTCATCACCCCATCGTGCCGACCCGGGAGACGGTCGACCCGGCGGGCGGATACGCTGAAAGGGTGATGCGCGACACCTGGGACCGCGACACCCGGGACACCTGGGACGCCACGGAGACGGTGGCCTTCCCCCGGGTCTCCGCCCCGGTCGCCCCCCGGGTGCCCGACCGGCGCGAACGGGTGCTCGACGCCGTCGGCACGCTCGCGCGGTTGGCGCTGGCCGCGATCTGGCTGGTGTCGGGCGTCCTCAAGGCGGTCGATCCGTTGCAGACCACCGTGGCCGTCGGCGCCTACGACGTGCTGCCGCCGCTGGGCGTCGAGGTGGTGGCCGCACTTCTGCCGTGGGTGGAGATCGCGCTCGGGCTGTTGCTGCTCGCCGGGTTGGGCACCCGGTTCGTCGGGCTGCTGTCCGCGCTGCTCATGCTCGGGTTCATCGCCGGGGTCGCGCAGGCCTGGGCCCGCGGGCTCGCGATCGACTGCGGTTGCTTCGGCGGCGGCGGCCAGGTCGCGCCGGGGGAGACGGCCTACGGTTCCGAGCTGCTGCGCGATGCCGGGTTCCTGGCGCTGGCGGTCTGGCTCGTGGTTCGGCCGCGCACGCTGTTCGCGCTGGATTCGCGGCTCACCTAGCCGCGACGAGGAGAGGATCGGTCGGATGGGCGGAGCGTCGCGGAGCGAGGACCGGCGTCGGCAGGAGGCCGCGGCCGCGCGGATGCGGGCGGCCGGCATCTCGCCGCCGCCCACGGCCAGGAAGAAGAAGACCTCTCCGATGGTGTACGTCGGCGCCGTGCTGGGGCTCGCCGTCGTCATCGGGGTGGGCGCGTTCCTGCTGAACCGCAGCTCGGGGCCCGCGGCCGTCGCGAACTACCCCGTCGCCGCATCCAAGGGCGTCGTCACGCTGGGTGACACAAGTGCCCCGGTGAAGATCGACATCTATGAGGACTACCTCTGCCCCGGCTGCAAGGTCTTCTCCGACCGCGACCACGACGACCTCACCAACGCCCTCAACGAAGGCAAGATCACCGTCCGCTTCCACCCCCTCGCGCTGCTCAACGAGGAGACCACGCCGCCCGGTTACGCCACCCGGGCCGCCAACGCCGCGCTGTGCGCCGCCGAGGGCGGGATTTTCCCCGCCTACCACGACAAGCTCTTCGCCGAGCAGCCCGCGGCCGGCGGCCCGGGTCTCACCGACGCGCAGCTCATCGCCTTCGGCACCGAGCTGGGCGCCCCCGCCGGGTTCGACGAGTGCGTCACCAGCGGCCCGCACGCCGACGCCATCGGCGCCGAGACCAAGAAGGCCGTCGCCGACCCCAACCTCCAGACCAACAACCGTTTCGGCACCCCCACCGCGGCAGTCGACGGCCAGAAGGTCTCCATCTCCAGCTCCGGCTGGATCGACGACGCCATCGCCGCCGGGTGACCCGGCGCGCCCCGGGTCGGCCGTCGTAGCCGACCCGGTGGCCGTCGGGCGGGGTTGGTCGTGTAACTTTTCTCCACGTACGGGGCTGTGGCGCAGCTGGTAGCGCACTTGACTGGCAGTCAAGGGGTCAGGGGTTCGAATCCCCTCAGCTCCACTCTCGGCCAGCGGAAACGTATTCCGCTGTGGATCTTGTCCGGCGCCCGTGGTGCGAGTTCACCTACGTTGGTACGGCGCCAAGCGTCCAGGAATATCACGCCGAGAAGCTCTCGATCTGCGGCACGCTTGTCGCTGATAGATCGCATCACCCCCGTGGATACCGATCGGTCGCGGCGACCGCGCCGCGGAGACGACAGCGCCGGATCATAGACCGGGCATGATGGGCTGGACGATCGTTCTAGACTCGTCGGGGTGAGCTTCGAGCGGATCGTGGTCGACCACGAGATCATGGGCGGTGTCCTGTGCGTCCGCGGTACTCGCATGCCGGTGACGCGGCCGTTGAAGATGGTGGCGGCCGGGATGAGCGTCGAGGAGATCCGGGCGGACTTCCCGCAGATCACCGCTGAGGACGTGCACGAGGGACTGCTCTACGCGGCCGCGGCGGTCGCCGAGCGGGAGATGCCGCTGCGGCGCGGCGCGTGAGGTTCCTCCTCGTCGGACGAGCCGCTCCACGCAGGTGTGTCATCGGCCCGGTTCGACCTCGAGTCGGAGGTGCCGAACACGGATGCAATCGTCGAGCAGGACGACGAACGCTTCCGGAACGGGATGATCTTCCTTCGCTACGCCGTCCGCGGATGAGCCGGCGACCCGGCCGTCAGCCGGTCAGCGTGGCGGCGTGGTCGGGCACCTCGGTGAACCGCTCGCGCGGGGGGCGTTCGTAGCCACGCGACGGCGGCCGCTGCGGCAGGGCGAGCGCCGGCGGGTCGACGTGGCGCCACGGGACGCTGCCCAGCAGGTGCGCGATCATGTTGAGCCGCGCGCGGCGCTTGTTCTCCGCCTCGACCACCAGCCACGGCGCGGTCGGGGTGTCGGTGTGGACGAACATCTCGTCCTTCGCCCGTGAGTAGTCCTCCCACCGCGTGATCGACTCCAGGTCCATCGGCGAGAGCTTCCAGCGTTTCATCGGGTCGTCCATGCGCCCGCGGAAGCGCCGTTCCTGCTCGGAGTCCGACACCGAGAACCAGTACTTGCGCAGCATGATGCCGTCGCTGACGAGCAGCTCCTCGAAGATGGGGCACTGCCGCAGGAAGCGGTCGTACTCGGCCTGGGTGGCGAAGCCCATCACCCGTTCGACGCCGGCGCGGTTGTACCAGCTCCGGTCGAACAGGACGATCTCGCCTGCGGCCGGCAGGTGCTCGACGTAGCGCTGGAAGTACCACTGCGTGCGGTGGCGCTCGGTCGGTGCGGGGAGCGCGACGATCCGGCAGACCCGCGGGTTGAGGTACTCCGCGACGCGCTGGATCGTGCCGCCCTTGCCCGCGGCGTCACGGCCCTCGAAGACGACCACCAGCCGCGCGCCGGTGGTCCGCACCCATTCCTGCATCTCCACCAGCTCGCCCTGCAGGCGCAGCAGCTCGTGTTCGTACAGCTTCCGGGGCAGCTTCGGGGACCTTCCGTCGGTGGACGGCTCCGCAGCCATGGCGACCTCCGCGTCGTGGGGGCTCCCAGTGTCGGGTCCTCGCGGGTGTCCCGCCACCGCGCTCGCGGCATCTCGGTGCATTGGTGGGCGACGTGAGTGTTGGTAGGTTGGCCGGACAGGTCTCACATCCGACGCAGGCGGGCTCAAAGAGCGGGCTCGTTTCCGCTCCTGAGCCGGTCCGGACCCCGCTTCCCCGTCGGAGTTGTCCTGTGCGCTCGTCCGATGACGCGACCGTCGATCCGCCCGACCACCAGCCGCCGGTCGTCGCCTCCTCGCGGCCGGTCGGCGCCGGGGTGCACGTGCTGGTGGTGGTCGACGAGATCGACATGGCCACCGCGCCCCAGCTGCACGCCGCTGCGGCCCGGGCCCTGCGCGGCCGGCCGCGAGTGCTGGCCGTCGATCTCGCCGGGGTCGGGTTCATGGCCTCGCGCGGGCTCCACACGCTGCTGCGCGTCCATCGCGAGGCCGCGGTCGCGGGATGCCTGGTCGTGCTGGTCGCGGTGCCGCACCCGGTGGCGCGGGTGATCGAACTGATGGGCCTGGACGGGGTGCTCGTGCAGCACGACACCCTCGACGCCGTCCTCGCCGCCGAGGATCGCGAGCAGGACGCCGAGTAGGGCAAACCTCCGGTCGGCGGCTTGCCCGTCCGGCGCCGCCGCGCCACAGTTGTCGACGGCGTCGGGCTGCGGGGGGACCTTGTCGGGCGACTACTTCATCAGCTACAGCCGGCAGGACGGGGCCGACCACGCCGGCCGCGTCCACGACACGCTGCTCACCGGGTTGCCACGCATCACCGCCTGGCTCGACCAGCATCAGGTCCGGCCCGATCGCTGGGACGACCAGATCGAGCAGGCCATCGCGGCGTGCCGGGCGCTACTGCTGGTCCTGACCCCGCAGAGCGTCACGTCCGCGGTCGTGAAGAGCGAGTGGTCGACCGCGAGGTCGTTCAACCGGCCGATCATCCTGCTGCGGTTCTCCGACGTGGAGCCGCCGATGCTGCTGAAGGGGCTCCAGGAGGTCGACTTCCGCGACGGCTTCGGCGTCGGGATGGCGGGGCTGCGCAACCAGCTGCGGTTCCTCGACACCGAGCAGGGGCAGCTCGCCGGCTACGAGGCCCGCCTGGAGAGCGCCGTCCGCGAGCGGTCGCGGATCCCGAGCGACCAGCGTGGCCGGCTGGACATGGAGATCGCCGACATGGAGGAGCTGTTGCGGCCGCCGCCGCCCCCGCCGCCCGCACCGGTGCGGGCGCCCGAACAGCCGCCCGGGCGCCACCGGGTCCGGACGGTCAACCGGGCGCCCTACCCGCTGGTGCGGACGTTCCAGGACCGGAACCGGGAGACCGAACGGATCGCCGACTTCCTGGGCGATCCCGAGCAGCGGATGCTGATCGTCGTCGGGCGCGCGGGAGCCGGGAAGACCGCGATGGCGTGCCGCGCCCTCTACGGCCTCGCCGAGGGGAGCTTCCCCGGTGGGGCGGAGATCGACACGACGTTCGAGGTGGTGGTGTTCCTCGGCGGCGGCACGAGCCGCGCGATCACCGTCCCGGCGCTGTTCGACGACCTGTGCCGGCTGCTGCCCGAGACGGACCGGGCGGAGGTCGAGCAGGCCCGGCGTGCTGCCACCACGACGAGGGCGGCGTGCGCGGCCCTGGCCGACGCCTTCGCCGACCGCTCGGCGGTGGTCCTGCTCGACAACTTCGAGGACCTGATGGAGCCGGGATCGGGCCGCATCCGCAACCGGGAGGTGGCCGAGGCGCTCGTCGAGCTGCTGCGGGGCCCGCACCACGGCATCAAGATGATGATCACGACGCGGGAGCTGCCCGAGGAGCTCGCCCTCGTGGACGCCCGGCGGCAGGACGAGATCGCGCTGGACGAGGGCCTGCCGGTGCCCGACGCGGTGAACCTGCTGCGCTCGCTGGACGACGACGGGCGGGTCGGGCTGCGCGACGCCCCCGAGGACCTGCTCCGCCGGGTGGTCGAGCGGACCCTCGGCCTGCCGAAGGCGCTGGAGGCCGTCTTCATCAGGATGCGCGCCGACCGGTTCACCCGCATCGAGGACATCGTCGCGGCACCGCGACCACCCGACCATGTCGTCGAGGCGTTCTCCAAGGAGGCCGTGAGCCACGTCGAGCCCTACGGCCAGTCGGTCCTGCGAGCCGTCGCCGCGTTCAGCCGGCCGGTGCCCGCCGCGGCCGTCGGGTTCGCGCTCGCCTCGGACGCTCCCCAGCTCGTGGACGCCACGCTGCGGCGGCTCGCCCGGATGCGCCTGGTGCGGTTCGACGGCGACGCGTACTCGCTGCACCCCGTCGACGTGGCCTACCACCTCGACCAGCTGGAGCCCGGTGAGCCCGGCGACTGGGCGGACCCGGCCGCGGACGCCCCGACGCTCACGACGCTGCGCCACCGCGGTGCGGAGTACCTGCGGGACCACCGGCCGGCGGCGGTCGAGGGGCGTGCGGACCTGGAGATGCTGCTCGCCGAGTTCGACATGCGCTCCCTGGCGGGTGATCTGCCCGGGGCCATCGACGTGCTCGTCGACATCGGTGACGTGATGCTCGAGCTCGGGTACGCCCGGATGCTGCTCGACCTCGCCGAAGGTGTCCGCGGGCGGGCATCCGACGAGGACGTGCCCCGGCTCGACCTGATCAGCGGGTACTGCCTCGCGCGCCTGGGGCACCACCGCGACGCGGCCACGACGCTGCGGGCCGTCGTCGACCACGTGCCCGTGTCCGGTGCACCGGAACTGCAGATCCCACCCGTGCGACTGGAGCTGGCATCGTGCCTGACGTCGCTGCGGGAGCTCGCCGCCGCGGTCGACGAGTACGACCTGGTGCTCGAGGCGAGTGCCGGCGACCCGGAGCTGGCGGTGGGTGCGCTGCTCGGGCTCGCCCACGTGGCCCGCCTCCAGGCCGACGTCGAGCGGGCGGCCTTCCTGCACGGCCGGGCGCTGGCCGCCGCGTTGCGGACCGCGTTCGTCGTCGGGGACGGCCCGGATGACGCCGATCCGGTCGAGGCCCTGGACCACCTGGCGCCCGGCTCGTGGGAGGTGCTCGGCCGCGTGCAGCTCGACGGCGGTGCGACAGCGAGCGCCGCGGCGTTCCGGATCGAGCGCGCCGGTGACGGCGCCGCCGTGGAGCTCGTCGTCCTCGACACGCTGGTCGCCGACGTCTGGCTGGACGTCGCCCGGCGCTGTCGCGAGGCCGATGACCTGGCCGGCGCGCAGGACGCGTGCATGCTGGCGGGGGTGCTGTACGACGCCCTCGGGCAGAGCACGCTCGACGCCCGCACGCTGCTCCAGGAGATCCGCGCCGAGCTCGCGCCGTCCGACGACGACATGCTCGCGGAGCAGGAGGAGCAACTGGCCGATGCGCGGCGGCGTGGCGACCTCGCGGAGGAGGCCATGGTGCTCGCGACGGTCGGCTACGCCTACTTCGAACGCCGCCGCCTCGGGGACGCCGAGGGCGCGTTCCGGGACCTCGACCAGCTCGGACGGGAGCGCGGGAGCGCGTCCGACCTGGTCACGGCCGGGTTCGGCCTGGCGAAGATCGCCTGGTTGCGCGACGAGTACGACAGCGCCCTCGGTGCGCTGGTCGAGCTGCTCGACGGGCCGGCGGCCGACGACCTCGCGTACCGGGCGGAGATCCACCTGCTGCTCGGGAACATCGAGATGTCCCGCACGCGGCAGGCGCGGGCGGTCGAACACTTCGGCCGGGCCCGCGAGCTGTTCGACGAGCTCGAGGACCCGACGCGGCTGATCGACGTCGACCGGCGACTCGCGGACGTCGACACCGAGCACCGGCGCTACGACGTGGCGTTGCGGCGGCTGGAGGACGCAGCCGGGCGGGCCCGCTCGATCGGGATCCCGTCGGTCCTGTCCGCGGTCCTCGGCGACCTCGTCACGGCACGGCTGATGGCAGGTGACCGCGCGGGCGCGCTGGAGGGTGCGGCCGAGGCGCAACGACTGGCCGAGGAGATGCAGCGCCCGGCCACGGCGGCCGAGCTCTTCCACGCGGTGGGCCGCATGCACACCGAGCTGGAGGACTTCGACGCGGCCGCACGCGCGCACCAGGTGGCCCTGGACGTCTACCGCGAGCTGGGTAGGCGGGCCGAGCAGGTCGACGCGCTGCACGCGCTCGGGTTCGTGTTCGGGGAGGCGGGCCGCTACGTCGAGGAGCTCGACGTCGCGGACGCCGCCCTGGGCATCGCCCGCGAGCTGGGCGACCCGACGGGCGTGCGCACCGCCGAGATGAACCGTGCGCTGGCGCTCGCCGACCTCGGCCGCCACGAGGAGGCGAGCGCGCTCATCGGTCCCCTGCTCGCCGCCGACCCGGACAGCACGTCGACCCTCGGCAACGCCGCCTGGACGGCGTTCCTCGCCGGGCGGCACGAGGAGAGCCTGGCGCTCGGCACCCGCGCGCTCGAGCTGGACCCCACCCAGCTGTGGATCGTCCGCAACCAGGCGCAGGCCACGATGGCGCTGGGCCGCCCCGACGAGGCCGAGCGGCTGTTCCGCCGGGCCATCGACGGCAGGTGCGGAGGCGAGACGTTCGTCCGGGTCATCCGCGAGGTGCGCAACCTCCTCGACCGCGATCCGTCCATCCCGCGCGGCGGCGAGTTGCTCGCGATGCTGGAGGCCGCCCAGGCCGAGCTCGCGTAGCGCCGGTCGTCGGGACCGGCTCAGCGGGTGTGGCGGTAGAAGGGCACCGGGTCGGGGGGCAGCGGGGTGTCGCCGAGGATCAGGTCGGCGGCCTTCTCGGCGAGCATCATCACCGGCGCGTAGATGTTGCCGTTGGTCACGTACGGCATCGCGGAGGCGTCGACCACGCGCAGCCCGTCCAGGCCGTGCACCCGCATGGTCGCCGGGTCGAGCACCGACATGTCGTCCACGCCCATCCGGCACGTGCACGACGGGTGCAGCGCGGTCTCGGCGTCGCGGGCCACCCAGTCGAGGATCTCCGCGTCGGTCTGCACGGCCGGGCCGGGGGAGATCTCGCCGCCGTCGAGGTCGGCGAACGCGGGCTGCCCCAGGATGTCGCGCGACACCCGGACCGCCTCCACCCACTCCCGGCGGTCCGTCGGCGTGGACAGGTAGTTGAACCGCAGCGCCGGGTGCCGGGCCGGGTCCGTCGACACGATCTTCACCGTGCCGCGGGTGTCGGCGTACATCGGTCCGACGTGCACCTGGTAGCCGTGGCCGCGCACCGGGGACGAGCCGTCGTAGCGGATTGCGATCGGCAGGAAGTGGAACATCAGGTTCGGGTACGCCACGTCGTCGTTGCTGCGCACGAACCCGCCGCCCTCGAAGTGGTTGGTCGCGCCCGGCCCGGACCTGGCGAACAGCCACCGCGCGCCGATCCACGGGCGGTTGCGCCACTTCGCGATCGGCGCCAGCGACACCGGTTGCGTGCACGCGTGCTGGAGGTAGACCTCCAGGTGGTCCTGGAGGTGCTCGCCCACGCCGGGGACGTCCGCGACCACGTCGATGCCCAGTGCCGCCAGCTCGGCGGCGTTGCCGACCCCGGAGAGCTGCAGCAGCTGCGGGGAGTTGATCGCGCCGCCACAGAGGACCACCTCTCCCGCCCGGGCCGTGTGCGAGCCGAACCGCGTCCGGTAGCACACCCCGGTCGCGCGGCCCTTCCGGAACAGGACGGCGGTGGCCAGGGCCCGGGTGCGGACGGTCAGGTTGGGCCGGTTCTTCACCGGGTGCAGGTAGGCGCGGGCCGCGGAGAGCCGCCTGCCGCGGTGCACGTTGCGGTCGAACGGGGCGAACCCCTCCTGGCGGAACCCGTTGACGTCGTCGGTGAGCCGGTGGCCGGCCTGCTGCACCGCCGCGAAGAAGGCCGTGAACAGCGGGTTCGTCGCCGGGCCGCGCTCCAGCACGAGCGGCCCGTCGTGCCCGCGGAACGGGGTGCCCGGGTCGGCCAGGCAGTTCTCCATCCGCCGGAAGTACGGCAGGCAGTGCGCGTGGTCCCAGCTCGCCATGCCCGGGTCGGCGGCCCAGCGCTCGTAGTCCATCGGGTTGCCCCGCTGGAAGATCATCCCGTTGATGCTGCTCGACCCGCCGAGCACCTTGCCGCGCGCGTGGTAGATCCGCCGCCCGCCCATGTGCGGCTCGGGCTCGGAGGAGTAACGCCAGTCGTAGAAGCGGTTCCCGATCGGGAACGGCACCGCGGCCGGCATGTGGATGAACACGTCCCACGGGTAGTCGGGCCGGCCCGCCTCCAGGACCAGCACCCGGGTGGACGGGTCGGCGGACAGCCGGTTGGCCAGCACGCAGCCCGCCGACCCGCCGCCGACGATCACGACGTCGAACGGCTGCTCAGCCACGGAACCAGCCCTGCGGCGCGGGGGCGGTGTGCTCCCAGACGTGCTTGGCCTCGCGGTACTCGGCGAGCCCGGCCGGGCCCAGCTCGCGGCCGTTGCCCGAGCGCTTGAACCCGCCCCACTCCGCCCCGGGCACGTACGGGTGGTAGTCGTTGATCCACACCGTGCCGTGGCGCAGGGCGCTCGCCACCCGCCGTGCCCGGCCCGGGTCGGCCGTCCACACGGCGCCGGCGAGCCCCAGGTCGGTGTCGTTGCCGAGCGCCACCGCCTCGTCCTCGGTGGCGAACCGCTCGACGGTGAGGATCGGCCCGAACGTCTCCTCGCGCACCACCCGCATCCCGCGGTGGCAGCCGGCGAGCACGGTGGGCCGGTAGAAGAAGCCGTCCTTCAGCTCCGATTCGTCGGCGCGCCGCCCGCCCGCGACCAGCTCGGCCCCGTCGTCGAGCGCGCCCGCGACGTAGGACTCGATCCTCTCCCGGTGCGCCGCGGAGACCAGCGGGCCGACCTCCGAGCGCGGGTCCAGGCCGTCGCCGAGCACGATCCGCTCCGCGCGGGCCGCGACGGCGTCGACGAGCCGGTCGTGCAGCCCGTCCTGCACCAGCAGCCGCGCGCCCGCCGAGCACACCTGCCCGGAGTGCAGGAACACTGCGGTGAGCGCGTTGTCGACCACGGTGTCGAAGCCCGCGCCGGTGGCGGCGCTGTCGGCGAAGACGATGTTGGGGTTCTTCCCGCCCAGCTCGACCGCCACCCGCTTGACGGTGTCCGCGGCCGCCCGCAGGATCGCCCGCCCGGTGGCGCCGCCGCCGGTGAACGACACGAGGTCCACCTCCGGGGCGGACACCAGCGGCGCGCCCACCCCGGGGCCGTCACCCAGCACGAGGTTGACCACGCCAGGCGGCGTCCCCGCCTCCTCGAACAACCGCACCAGCGCGACCGTCGTCAGCGGGGTCAACTCGCTCGGCTTGATCACGACCGTGTTCCCGGCGGCCAGCGCGGGCGCGACCTTCCACGAGATCTGGAGCAGCGGGTAGTTCCACGGGGTGACGAGCGCGCACACCCCGACCGGCTCGTGCACCACCCGGCTGCGGATCTCGGGGCGGCCGGTGTCGACGACCCGGTCGGCGTCGGTGGCGATCAGGTCGGCATAGTAGCGGAAGACGGCGACGACGTCGTCGACGTCGATGCGGCTCTCCTTGAGCGTCTTGCCGGTGTCCAGGGTCTCGGTGCGGGCGATGGGCTCCTTGTCGCGTACCAGCAGGTCGGCGACCCGGTGCAGCAGGGCGCCCCGTTCCCGGGTGGTCGTCGCGCGCCACGGCCCGGCGTCGAACGCCCGGCGCGCCGCGGCCACCGCCCGGGCCACCTCCGCGGGCCCGGCCTCGTCCACCGTCGCGACGACGCTCCCGTCGCACGGGTTGACGACCTCCCGGCTCGTCGCTGCGGCGACCCACTCCCCGTCGACGTACAGGCTGGGCACGGCGAGCTCCTTCCCCCGGGTAGCAGTCGCGCATTGTGCGCTACCGTTCCGCCATGAGCAACAGTCTGCCCGGGCGGAAGGCCGACGGAGCCACCGTCCAGTCCGTCGACCGGGCGGTCACCGTGCTGGAGATCCTGGCCCGCGACGGCGAGGTCGGCGTCACGGGCCTGGCCGCCGAGCTGGGTGTCCACAAGTCCACCGCGTTCCGGCTCGTCGCGGCACTGGAGGCGCGCAACCTGGTGGAGCAGAGCGTCGAGCGCGGCAAGTACCGCCTCGGCGTCGGCATCCTGCGGCTCGCCGGCGCCACCGCGGCCCGCCTCGACGTCGTCCAGGAGAGCCGCCCCATCTGCCGCCGCCTCGCCGCCGACACCGGCGAGACGATCAACATCACCGTCCCCTCGGACGGCGCCGCGCTCTACGTCGACCAGGTCGCCGGGTCCTCGGCCGTACAGACGCACAACTGGGTCGGCCAGCGCATCCCCATGCACGCCACCAGCAACGGCAAGGTGCTGCTCGCCTACGGCCCCGACGAACTCGTCGTCGGGCTCGCCCTGCCCGCGTTCACCGAGCACACGATCACGTCCGTGCGGCGGCTGCACGACGAGCTCGCCGCCGTGCGCGGGAACGGGTTCGCCACCGCCGTGGACGAGCTGGAGATCGGGCTCACCGCCGTCGCCGCGCCCATCCGCAACCTCGACGGCGTCGCGGTCGCGTCGCTCTCGGCGTCCGGCCCGAGCTTCCGGCTCACCCGCGCGCGGATCGCCGAGATCGCGCCGCTGGTGTGCGCGGCCGCCGACGAGGTCGCGCGGCGGCTGGGCTGGCACAGCCGCGTCGCCTGAGCAGCGCCGTCCTAGCGCGGTCCTGCTGCCGCCCGCCGCCCGCCGCCCCGTCCCGCCCGCCGCCCCGTCCCGGCCTCGCCCCGGCCCCGTCCCGCCCTCGCCCCGGCCCCGTCCCGCCCGCCCCCGCGGTCGTGAATCCGGGGGCACCAGTGATCACCGATCGGGGACGGCGAACCGCGCCTCGCACGGCTGCGCGTCCCGGATCGACGATCATGCGCTGGGTACGGACGCTCCGATCCGCCCCACTGCTGCCGGCGCGCCCATGATCACCGTCTTGGGACTGTGGGCCGTGCCATGGACGCCTGCCCGTCCCGAAACGGCGATCATGGACGCGGGGGGCCGGGGGCGGCGCCACCGGGGGGCCGTGCGCGGAGCGGGCTCAGGGCCGCGTCTCGGGTTCGTAACACGAACGGGTGGCGGTCGCTCCGTTCTTGACGGAGCGTGACAGCAGGAGCAAGCTGTTGCGCACGCCAGGTCGGGTTGCGCCAAATGCAACAGCGCTGGTCGGGCTCCGCGCGGGCGTGACCGATCCTCGAGCAGGGGGAATGCGATGCCGAGCGACGCCGACACCGGGCTTGCGGTGCGCAGCCTGTGGAAGATCTTCGGGCCGCGGGCGGACTCGATCGTCGGCACCCCGGCCGCCCAGCTGCCGCGCCCGGAGCTCAAGGAGCGCACCGGCTGCGTCGCCGCGGTGAAGGACGTGTCGTTCACGGTCGCGCCGCGCGAGGTGTTCGTCGTGATGGGCCTGTCCGGCTCGGGCAAGTCGACGCTGGTCCGCTGCCTGACCCGGCTCATCGAGCCGACGGCCGGGGAGATCCTGCTCGACGGCGAGGACATCCGCACGGCGAGCCCCGCGCGGTTGCGCGAACTGCGCCGGCACCGCTTCGCGATGGTGTTCCAGCACTTCGGGCTGCTGCCGCACCGCCGGGTCGTCGACAACGTCGCGTACGGGCTGGAGATCCGCGGCGCGGGCAAGGAGGAGCGCCGGGCGCGGGCGATGGAGATGATCGAGCTGGTCGGGCTCACCGGCAACGAGAACTCCTACCCCAACCAGCTCTCCGGGGGCATGCAGCAGCGGGTGGGCCTGGCACGCGCGCTCGCCGTGGACCCGACGATGCTGCTGTTCGACGAGCCGTTCTCCGCGCTCGACCCGCTGATCCGCCGGGACATGCAGAACGAGGTCATCCGGCTGCACCGCGAGGTCGGCAAGACGATGGTGTTCATCACCCACGACCTGCAGGAGGCGCTCAAGCTCGGTGACCGCATCCTGATCATGCGCGACGGCGAGCTGATCCAGCTCGGCACGCCCGACGAGGTCGTGGGGGCGCCCGCGGACGACTACGTGCGCGACTTCGTCAGCGAGGTCCCCAAGTCCCACGTGCTCACGCTGCGCTGGGTGATGCGCGACCCGCGCCCGGACGAGCCGCTCGACGGCCCCGAGCTCGACCCCGACGTGATCGTCCGGGACGCCGTGCGGGTGGTGCTGCGGTCGACGTCGCCGGTGAAGGTCGTGCGCGACGGTGAGCTGCTCGGGGTCGTGGACGACGACGAGATCCTGCGCGTGGTCGTCGCCGGAGATCCTGCCGAGGACCCGGCCGGGGACGCCCCGACCGCTGCGCCCGGGCCGCCCGCCCCGCCCGCACAGAGGGACGCAGCGGAGCCGGAGGTGGCTGCGCCGGCCGAACGGGCCCCGGCCTGATGGCCGCCGTCGCCACCGCCACCGTTGGGCGGGCGGGGCTCACGATCACCCGCCCGATGGCCGTGGTGGGCGTCCTCGCCGCGTGGGTGGTGCTGTGGTTGGCGCTGCGCGGCCAGCACACCCTGCCGCTCGCGCCGGCCGAGACCACCCCGCTGCACGACTCGCTCAACGACCTGCGCGACGCCGCCGACGCCGCCCGCGGCACGAGCCCGCTGTTCGTCTACGGGTTCGACGCGATCCGCCAGGTGATCGACGTCTTCGTCACGTTCGTGCAGGCCCTGATCGCGCAGCCGGCGTTCGGGCGCCCGGTGCCGGTGCTCGGCTGGCTGGGCGTGGTCGCCGTCGCGGGGTGGCTCGCCTACGCCTTCGGCACCTGGCGGGTGGCCCTGCTCGCCGTCGGCGGGCTGGTGTTCGTGGGCCTGCAGGGGCTCTGGGTGGCGAGCATGGACACCCTCGCGCTCACCCTCGCCGCGGTGGCGCTGTGCATGCTGATCGGCATCCCGCTGGGCGTCTGGGCCGGGCTGAACGACCGGGTGCACCGGTTGCTCACGCCGCTGCTGGACTTCATGCAGACGATGCCGACGTTCGTCTACCTGGCCCCGCTCACCCTGTTCTTCCTCATCGGCCCGGCCTCGGCGACGATCGCCACGCTCATCTACGCCATCCCGCCGGTCATCCGGATCACCGCGCACGCGATCCGGACGGTCTCCCCGGCCGCGCTGGAGTCGTCGACCTCGCTGGGCACCACCCGCTGGCAGTTGCTGACGAAGGTGCAGGTTCCGCTGGCCAAGCGGACGATCGTGCTCGGGGTCAACCAGACGATGATGGCCGCGCTGTCGATGGCGACCATCGCCGCGCTGATCGACGCCCCCGGGCTGGGCAAGGACGTGCTGCGGGCGCTGCAGTCCCTCGCCGTCGGGACCGCCTTCAACGCGGGCCTCGCGATCGTCGTGCTGGCGATCGTGCTGGACCGCACGCTGACGGCGGCGAGCGCGCGGGTGGAGCTGGAGCAGCGCGGTGCGGTGGGGCACCCGCGACGCCGCCGCGTCCTCGTGATCGCCACGGCGGCCGTCGCCCTGGTCTGCGTGTACCTGTCGCGCACGTTCGTGTGGGCTGCGGAGTTCCCGTCCACCGTGGAGATCGGCTCGTCGATCGCGGCGGGGGTGCAGGCGGCGTCGGACTGGGTGCAGCTGCACCTGTTCACCCTCACCACCGGGATCAAGGACGCGTTCACCTACGGGCTGCTCGACCCGCTGGAGGCGCTGCTCGCCCAGGGGCCGTTCTACCTCACCGCCGCGGCGGTCCTGGCCCTGGCCTACCTGCTCGCCGACGTGCGCGCGGTCGTGATCTCGGCGATCTGCCTGGTCCTGATCATCGCCACGGGACTCTGGCAGGACTCCATGGTCACCCTCGCGGCCACGCTCGTCGCGACCGTGGTCGTGATGGCGCTCGCCCTGGTGTTCGGGGTCTGGACCGGGCGCAGCGACCACGCCGACCGGGCGATCCGCCCGGTGCTCGACGCCGGGCAGACGATGCCCGCGTTCGTCTACCTCGTGCCGTTCCTCGGGCTGTTCGGCACGACCCGGTTCACCGCGATCGTCGCCGCGATCGTGTACGCCGCCCCGGTGGCGATCAAGCTCGTCTGCGACGGCGTCCGCGGGGTGTCGCCGACGGCAGTCGAGTCGGCGACGTCCGCGGGGTCCACCACCTGGCAGACCATCACCAAGGTCCAGCTCCCGATGGCCCGGCGCGGGGTCACCCTCGCCGCCAACCAGGGCCTGATCTACGTGCTCGGGATGGTCGTCGTCGGCGGGCTCGTCGGCGCGGGCGCGCTGGGCTACGACGTGGTCGCCGGGTTCTCCCAGGGGCAGCTCTACGGCAAGGGCCTGGCCGCCGGTCTCGCGATCGTGCTGCTGGGGATCATGCTCGACCGCATCACGCAGCGCGCTGCCGACCGGGCGGGCGCGCCGCAGGAGAATCGGAGGTCGTAATGCGCACTCAGGTCGTGAGCGCCGCGGCGTGCGTGGCTGTGCTCGTGCTCGCCGGTTGCGGCGGCGAGCGGATCGGCGAGTCCGGCGGCGGGGCCGCGGCCGGCGGCGGAACCTGCGGCACCGTCAACATCGCGATCAACCCCTGGGTCGGCTACGAGTCCAACGCGCACGTCATCGGCACCGTCGCGCGCCAGGAGCTGGGCTGCACCGTGGTCTACAAGGACCTCAAGGAGGAGGTCGCCTGGCAGGGCATGGGCACCGGCGAGGTGGACGCTGTCGTGGAGAACTGGGGCCACGAGGACCTCAAGCAGCGCTACATCACCGACCAGCAGACCGCCGTCGAGGCCGGGTCCACCGGGGTGCAGGGTGTGATCGGCTGGTACGTGCCGCCGTGGATGGCCGAGCAGTACCCCGACATCACCGACTGGAACAACCTCAACAAGTACGCCGAGCTGTTCGAGACCTCCGAGTCCGGCGGGAAGGGCCAGCTCCTCGACGGCGACCCGTCCTACGTCACCAACGACGAGGCGCTGGTCAAGAACCTCAACCTCGACTTCGAGGTCGTCACCGGGGGCAGCGAGGCCGCGCTGATCCAGTCGTTCCGGCAGGCGCAGGCCCAGCGCACGCCGCTGCTCGCCTACTTCTACGAGCCGCAGTGGCTGTTCAACGAGCTGAAGCTGGTGAAGGTCGACCTGCCGCCGTACACCCAGGGCTGCGACGCCGACCCGGCCGCGATCGCCTGCGACTACCCGCCGTACGACCTCGACAAGATCGTCGGCAAGAAGTTCGCCGACGCCAACGGGCCCGCCTACCAGCTCATCAGGAACTTCCAGTGGACCGCGGCGGACCAGAACGTCGTCTCCACCATGATCGCCCAGGACGGCATGTCCGCCGAGGACGCGGCCAAGAAGTGGGTGGCCGACAACCCCGACAAGTGGCAGGCCTGGCTGCCCAGGGTGTGACCGGGCAGGCGTCCGCCGAGGGTGTGGCGGGAGCGGTCAGGGTTTGCGCTCCCGCCACCCGCGCTCGAACGGCAGCCGCCACGCGTTGGGCGCGACGAGCTGGTGGATCGCGTTGGGCCCCCACGTGCCGTGCGGGTAGTGCTTCACCGGCGGCGGGTCGTCGAGCAGCGGCTGGGAACGTTCCCACAGCGACTCGATGCCCTCCGCGGTGGTGAACAGCGTGTGGTCGCCGCGCATGGCGTCGAGGATCAGGCGCTCGTAGGCCTCCAGGACGTCGCCCGCGCGCTCGGTCTCCTGGGTGGAGAACTGCATCGAGAGCTTCTCCAGCCGCATCCCGGGGCCGGGCCGCTTGCCGTAGAACGACAGCGACACCCGTGACGAGTCGGCCAGGTCGAACGTCAGGTGGTCGGGGCCCTGGGAGCCGACGCCCGAGCCGGCCGGGAACATCGTCCGCGGCGCCTCCTTGAACGCGATCGAGATGATCCGCTGGCCCTCCGCCATCCGCTTGCCGGTGCGCAGGTAGAACGGGGTGCCCGCCCAGCGCCAGTTGTCCAGGCCGACCTTCAGCGCGATGAACGTCTCGGTGTCGGAGTCGGGCGCCACGCCCACCTCGTCGCGGTAGCCGCCGTACTGCCCGCGCACGACGTCGCCCGGGTGGATGGGCAGCATCGAGCGGAAGACCTTGTTCTTCTCCTCGCTGATCGCGCGCGGCTCCAGCGCCGTGGGCGGCTCCATCGCGACGAACGCCATGACCTGCATGAGGTGGGTGACGACCATGTCCTTGTACGCGCCGGTCGCCTCGTAGAAGTCGACGCGCTGGTCGAGCCCGAGCGTCTCCGGGATGTCGATCTGCACGTGGTCGATGAAGTTGCGGTTCCAGATCGGTTCGAACAGGCCGTTGGCGAACCGGAACGCCAGGATGTTCTGCGCCGCCTCCTTGCCCAGGAAGTGGTCGATCCGGAAGATCTGCGCCTCGTCGAAGGTCTCGTGGACGAAGTCGTTGAGCTGCACGGCGCTCGCGAGGTCGTCGCCGAAGGGCTTCTCCATGACGACGCGGGAACCGGCGGCGAGATCGGCGTCGCGCAACATGGTGATCACCGCCTGCGCGGCCCGGGGCGGCACGGACAGGTAGTGCAGCCGGCGCGGCTGGGGACCCAGCGCCTGCTCGGCGGCTTTCACCGCGGCCGTGAGCCCCTCCGGCCCGGCGCCCTGCGGGACGTAGGTGAGCCGGTCGTCGAACTGGTCCCAGGCGTCGTCGCTCATCTGGTGGGTGCCGAAGCTCAGCACGGCTGCGCGGGCGAGCGTGCGGAACTCGTCGGTGGAGATGTCCTCCATGGCCGTGCCGACCACGCGGATCTCCGGGGCGAGCGCGGACTGCTGGAGGTAGGCCAGGCCCGGGATGAGCTTGCGCTTGGCCAGGTCGCCCGTGGCCCCGAACAGGACGATCACGTGCGGGGCGAGCGGTTCGAGACCGCGCCGCCGGCGGCGGGCGTCGGAGGCGGGGTAGGCGATGGTCTGCGGGCGACGGTCCTGCACGGCTGGTTCCCCTCCCGGCCTGGCTCCCTGAAACCCTACCGACCGAGCTCCCGCCGGTCACCCAACTGTGGGTGATCCGCGGTTGTGGTGCGATCCGGCCACCGGTGGCCGCATCGCACCGCAAGCGCAGATCACGCCGAGCGGCGGGCGGCGGCCAGGGCGGCGAGGATCTCGGTGACGCACTCGGTGGGGCGGCGTGTCAGGTCGTGCCAGGTGAACCGGAGCAGCACCCAGCCTGCCGCGGTCACGGCGTTGCCCTTGCGCCGGTCGGTGCGGAACCTCTCGACGTCGGCGTGCCAGGCCCAGCCGTCGACCTCGACGGCCACCCGCTCGCGGACGAACGCGAGGTCGAGCACGTAATGCCCGAACGGATGACCGAGCACCCACCCGGTGATCCCCGCTTCGCGCAGGGCGGCGACGAGCACCCGCTCGGCCGCGGAGTCGGCCCGGTCGCCGGCCGCCGCGAGCAGGCGACGCTGCTGCGGGGAACCGTGGCGTCCGAGGTTGCGGGTGATAGGCCGCCTGGACGGCGGCGAGCGACACGTGCTTCTGCAGGGCCCGATCGAGGAAGGCGGAGCCCTCGGGCAGTGCCACCGCCGTGTCGAGCGTGGTCAGCGCGGGGCTCGTGACGACGACCAGCCGGTCGCGGACGCGGTCGATCGGCGCCAGATCCCGCCGCCGAACCCGAACGCCGGGACGGGCCCGCAGCCGCCGGGCGCGCGGCACCGTGATGTCGAGGGGCACCGGGGCCCGGTTCAGCATGCCGTGCCAGAACGCGGCGGAGGGTCCGCTCACCGTCGCGATCGGGCCACCCGCCCACAGCCACGCCGCGCGCACGCGGGCCTCGTCGGTCAGGCGATGGCCGCCGGTGAGGAACACGCCCGGGTGCAGCGCGCGCCAGGTGCCCGAGGCGACCCGGCGGCGCACGGTGCGCGGGCTCACCCCGTGCTCCGCGGCCTGCCGCGTGGTGAGCACGCCGGCCTGCCGGGCGAGCAGTTCCTCCAGCGTCACGCCCGGAGAATGCGCCACACCCCGGCCCCCGCGCGGCCGTTCCGCAGAACTCCCTTCCATGATCCGCGGTTGTGGTGCGCTCCGGCCACCGGTGGCCGCATCGCACCGCAAGCGCGGATCTTCGGGGGTACGGTGCCTCGGGTGGGTCGGCGGGCGGTGCGGATCGGGAACTGTTCGGGGTTCTACGGCGACCGGGTCGCGGCGGCGCAGGAGATGGTCGACGGCGGGCCGATCGACGTGCTGACCGGGGACTACCTCGCCGAGCTCACGATGCTGATCCTGGCGAAGGCGCAGGCCGGGGAGTCCGGCGCGGGGTACGCGCGGACGTTCCTTCCGCAGCTGGAGGACGTGCTGGGCAACTGCCTGGAGCGCGGGACCCGGATCGTCGCCAACGCGGGCGGGCTCGATCCGGCGGGGCTGGCGGCGGCGGTCCGGGCGCTGGCGCAGCGGCTGGGGCTCGACGCCCGGGTGGCCCACGTCGAGGGCGACGACCTGCGCGGGAACCTCGACGCGATCGTCCCGCCGGTCACCGGTACGCCGGTGTCGGCCAACGCCTACCTCGGCGGGTGGGGGATCGCCGAGGCGCTGCGGTCCGGCGCCGACGTCGTCGTCACGGGCCGGGTCACCGACGCCTCGCTGGTGGTCGGGCCCGCGGCGTGGTGGCACGGGTGGGCCACCGACTCCTGGGACGCGCTGGCCGGGGCCGTCGCCGCGGGACACGTGATCGAGTGCGGGCCGCAGGCGACCGGCGGCAACTACGCGTTCGCCGAGGAGGTCACCGACCTGCGCTACCCCGGCTTCCCGATCGCCGAGGTCGCCGCCGACGGCTCGGCGGTGATCACCAAGCACGACGGCACGGGCGGGCTGGTGTCGGTCGGCACCGTCACCGCGCAGCTGCTCTACGAGATCGCCGAGCCCGCCTACCTCGGCCCGGACGTCGTCGCGCACTTCGACACCCTGGCGCTGCGGCAGGTCGGCCCGCACCGGGTGGCGCTCAGCGGCACCCGCGGCACGCCACCGCCGTCGACGCTGAAGGTTGCGCTCAACGACGCCGGCGGCTTCCGCAACACCATGACCCTCGTGCTCACCGGGCTCGACGTGGAGCGCAAGGCGGCACGGGCCGAGGCGCTGCTGTTCGACGTCCTGGGCGGGCGCGACCGGTTCGCCGAGGTGGACGTGCGGCTGCTGCGGTTCGACCGTGCCGACGCCGGCGCGAACGAGCTGGCCACCGCGCACCTTCGGGTCACGGTGAAGGACCCGGACCGGGCCAAGGTCGGCCGCGCGTTCTCCAACGCCGCGATGGAGCTGGCGCTGGGCGGCTACGCGGGCTTCCACACCACGACCCCGCCCACGGACGCGTCGGGCTACGGCGTGTACCGCGCCGCCGCCGTCGCCCGCGACGCGGTGGAACACACCGTGGTCCTCGCCGACGGCGCCCGCGTCCCCGCCCCCGAGCCGCCCCTTTGCTCTGCGTACCCATACGCAACGCACCCGCACACACCTGCCGAGACCGCCTCGCCGCCGGACTCGCTGCCGGACTCGCTGCCGGACTCGCTGCCGGAACCGCCGATGCGTATGGGTGCGCAGAGCAAAGGGTCCGCGCACGCACCTACCGGCGGCGAGACGGTGCGGGCGCCGCTGGGGCGGGTGTGCGGCGCGCGCTCGGGGGACAAGGGCGGCAACGCCAACATCGGCGTCTGGGCCCGCGACGACGCCGGCCACGCGTGGCTGCGCGAGCACCTCACCGTCGATCGGGTGCGCGCGCTGCTCGGCGCCGAGGCCGCCGACCTGCGGATCGAGCGCTTCGAGCTGCCGAACCTGCGCGCGCTGAACCTCGTGGTGCACGGCCTGCTCGGCGACGGTGTCGCGTCGTCGACCCGGCCGGACCCGCAGGCCAAGGGCCTGGGGGAGTACCTGCGCAGCCGGGTCGTCGACGTCCCGGCCGCGCTGCTCACCAGCTCGTGCCGTGCACCTCGTGACCCGGGGCCGTCCTGAGCAGCCCGCGGTAGGCGTCGACGGCGCTCGCGCCGTGGTTGACGACGGCGTCCACCTCGCGGGCGATGGGCAGCTCCACCCCGGCGCGGCGCGCCAGCTCCATCACCACGCTCGACGCCTTGACCCCCTCGGCCACCTGCGTCATCCCGGCGAGGATCTCCGCGATGGTGCGCCCGCGGCCGATCTCCTCGCCCACCCGCCGGTTGCGTGACAGCGGGCTGACGCAGGTGACGACGAGGTCGCCCATCCCGGCCAGCCCGCTGAACGTGACCGGGTCGCCGCCGATCGCCTCGCCCAGCCGCGCCATCTCGCGCACCGCCCGGGTGATCACCATGGCCTTGGTGTTGTGGCCCGCACCCGCCCCGTCGCCCATGCCGGCGGCGATCGCGAAGACGTTCTTGAGCGGGCCACAGATCTCCACGCCGACGACGTCGGTGGTGGAGTAGATGCGAAACCGCGGCGTGTGGAACAGCTCCGCGAGCTGCGCGGCGAGGCTGCGGTCCGACATCGCCAGCGTGGCGGCCGCGGCGTAACCGTCGAGTACCTCGCGGGCGATGTTGGGGCCGGCGAGCACGCCCGCGGGGTGACCGGGCAGCACCTCGCCGATGATCTCGGTCATCCGCAGGTCGGTGCCCTGCTCCAGGCCCTTGACGAGGCTGACGATCGGCACCCACGGCCGGACGAACGGCGCTGCCTGCTCCAGCACCCCGCGGAAGCCGTGCGAGGGGACCCCGATCACCAACGCGTCGGCGGTGCCGACGGCCTCCTCCAGCGAGGTCGTGGCCGCGAGCCTGCGCGGCAGCCGGACGTCGCCCACGTAGCGGCTGTTGCGGTGCTCGTCGTTGACGTCGCGCGCGACCTCGGCCGAGCGGGCCCACAGGGTGGTCGGCGTGCTGCGGGCGAGGATCGCGGCCACCGCGGTGCCCCACGACCCGGCCCCGAGCACCGCCACCTTCGGTTGCCTGCGGTTCACGTCGAGCTCCTTCGGGAGTGCCGCAGACTAGAGCATCGGGGCCGTCCGCCGCGCCGCACCCGGCCGTCCGCCGCAGGTGGGCGCCGCCGCTCGGGCCCTTGTTCGATCCCGAAGCGCTGCCATGCTGGACGGGCGGGCCCGCCCCCGCCCGCTCCCCGGCCCCTGGAGCAGCCATGCCTGCCCATCGACTGCGCGCCCACCGCACCGTGGTGCCGAGGCCCGTCCAGGGACGTAGCGGCTACGCGCGCACGGCGGACGAGGCCCTGCTCAACCGCCTCGGCTACGCCCAGGTGCTCTTCCGCGAACTGGGCGGGTTCGCGAGCTTCGCGGTCTCGTTCGCCGCGATGTCGGTGCTGGGCGGGTGCCTGACCTGGTACGCCGCCGCGTTCGCCCACGGCGGCCCGGCCGCGGTGACGTGGGGCTGGCTCGTGGTTGGCGGGTTCGGCGTGCTCGTGGCGATGGCGCTGGCCGAGCTGGCCTCGGCGATGCCGACGGCCGGAGGGCCGTACCACTGGGCGGCCGCCCTGGGCGGGCCCGGCTGGGCGTGGTGCGCGGGCTGGGCCAACCTCGTCGGTCTCGTCGCGCTCACCGCCACGGTCGACTACGGCGCGGCGCTGCTCGGCACGTCCCTGCTCGGCATGTGGTTCCCGGGCCTCGCCGGTCCCGGCACCGTCTTCGCCGTGTTCACCGCGGTGCTCGCGCTGCACCTCGGGCTGAACCTGCTCAACGTCAACGTCCTGGCGCTGCTCAACGCCGCCTGCGCGGGGTGGCACGTCACGGGCATCCTGGTGATCGTCACCGTGCTCGCCGTGGTGCCCGACCACCAGCCGGCGTCGTTCGTCTTCGGGGCGACGGTGAACGGTTCGGGCTTCGCGGACGGGTTCTCCTGGCTCGTCGTGGCGATCGGGCTGCTCATGGCCCAGTACACGATCACCGGCTGCACCGCCGCGGCGCACCTCGGCGAGGAGACCCGTGGCGCCGCGCGTGCCGTGGCCCGCGCGATGGTGACGGCGGCGGCGGCCTCGGTGCTGCTGGGGTTCGCGCTGCTCGTGGCCGTCACGTTCGCGGTGCCCGACGTCCGGGGGGTGCTCGACGCCGGCCCGGCCGCGGTGGTGCACATCTGGACGGCGTCGACGAACGCGGCGTGGGCCGAGCTCATGCTGGTGATCGCCGTCGTCGCGCAGGTGCTCTGCGGCGGCGCGGTGCTGGCCGCGGCGTCCCGGATGCTGTTCGCGTTCGCCCGCGACGGGGCCGTGCCGGGCTCGCGAGCATGCCGCGCGGTCTCGGCGGCGCGGGTGCCGAACCGCGCGGTGGTCGTGGTCGGCGTGGCGGCCTGGGTGGTCATGGCGCCGGCGGCGGTCACCGGCGCGGCGGGTCATCGCGCGGGTGCCTCGGTCGCGGTGGTCGGGCTGTGCGGGGCGTTCGTGCTGCCGCTGGTCCTGCGGATCCGGGCGGGCGGACGGTTCCGCCCGGGCGCGTGGAGCCTGGGTAGCCACCACCGGTGGGTGGTGCCGGTGGCCGTCGGGTGGCTGGTGGTGGCGGGGACGACGGCGCTGCTGCCGGCCTCCTCGCCGGGGGGGTCCGGGTTCGGCCGGGCGCTGGTCGACCACGCGCCGCTCGTCGCGGCCGGCTCGCTGCTGCTGGTCGGCGGCTGGTACCTGGTCGCGGCCCGCCGGTGGTTCGCCGGGCCGGTGCGCGAGGTCCCGCCGGACCCGCCGCCGGACGCGCGGGCGGACACGGCGGGCATTCCCCGGCAGTACGAAAGATCCGCTAGAAGCGGTCATAGCTGACTGTTAGCATCGGTGCGCGCGTGTCGTGGATCGCATCCGTTCGCGGCACTGCCTCGTTGAAAGCTCCACACACGATCGTGCGCGACCCACCGGCAGGCCGGCCGACCCGAGGAGCGGAGCATGGACGCGCTCTCCCGCGTCGCCCTGATGCGCGACCGCGACGCCGGCCGGCCCTGGCCCGGTCAGGGGTACGGAATCCGGCCAGAGCACGCCGGGCGGGTCGTCGACCTCCTCCACGTCGCGGCCCGGTCGCTGCCCGAGCCCGGGCCGCTGCCCGTGGCGGAGATCGTCGACCACGCGTCGGCGCGCGGCGCGCTGGCCCTGCTCTGGACGGCGACGGTCGGCGCCCTCGCCGATCCGGCCGCCACCGGCGCGCCCTGCGCCACCACCGTCGAGCTGCTCCACGAGATCAAGCGGTTGGACGAGGAGATCCTGCTCGAGCAGGTGCGCTCGCGCGACCAGGCCCTGCACCGGCTGCGCGACGCGCTCGCCGCGCTGCGCGACGCCGAGTCCACCGCCGCGATCATCGACGCCGCGGCGTCCACCGTCTGCGCGCTGGGCTTCGACCGGGCGATCATCTCCCGCATCGAGGAGTCGCTGTGGATCCCGGAGCGGGTGCACGTCGACAAGGACCCGCAGTGGGCCGAGGAGATCCTCGAGGTGGGCCGGGCCCACCCGCAGCCCCTCGGCGGCGGGCTGATCGAGACCGAGATGGTCCGGCGCAAGGTGTCGATCCTGGTCGACGACGTGCAGGAGCGGCCGAGCGTGCACCGGCCCATCGCCGAGGCGTCGATGTCGCGCAGCTACACCGCGGCCCCGATCGTCGTGCGCGGCGAGGTGGCCGGGTTCCTGCACGCCGACTGCTACCACCAGCAGCGCAACGTCGACACCACCGACCGCGAGCTGCTGTCGATGTTCGCCGAGGGGCTGGGCCAGGCGCTGTCGCGCACGATGGTGCTCGACCGGCTCGACGCGCTGCGCCGGGAGATCGACACGATCGTGCACACCGTCGCCGCCGCGCGCGACCACGTCGGCTGGGGCGGTGGCGCCGCCGCCGGGCTCCCCGAGCCCCGCCAGGCCTCCGGGGTCATGCACGCGTTCCTGCACGCCGCGCCCGCCGACCCGTCGCTCACCCGCCGCGAGGTCGAGGTGCTGCGGCACATGGCCGCGGGCGACACCAACGCCCGCATCGCGCGCCGCCTGGTGATCTCCGAGGGCACGGTGAAGTCGCACGTCAAGCACATCCTGCGCAAGCTCGGCGCCGCCAACCGGGCGGAGGCGGTGTCGCACTGGCTGCGCATCGCGCACGCCCGGCGCGGCGACGGCGGGCCGCGGTAGGCCCGCGGTGGCGCGCGCGGGCACCCGGACGCCGACGGCCCTGGACGCCTACCTCCAGGAGGTCGAGCGGCACGCCTACGTGCTGCCCCGCGACTCCCGCCACGACCTGCGGTCGCGGGTCTGGACCCACTGTGCCGAGCAGGCCGGCCGGGGCGCGGACGACGAGCGCATCCGGGCCGTGCTCGCCGGGCTCGGCACCCCCGAGGAGCTGGTGGCCGCCGAGCTGCAACGCTGCGGCGCCCGGCCCAACCCGTTCCGCGCCCGCGACATCGTGCCGCTGCACCTGCTGGGCGCGTCGCTGTTCATGGTCGGGCTCGGCGCGCCGCTCGGGCTCGCCCTGCTGTGGCGCTCGCGGGTGTGGCCGCGGGCGCACAAGATCGTGGCGTCGGCGCTGGTGGTGGGGGGCACGCCCGCGCTGCTGTGGGTGGAGGCGCTGCGCCCGGGCTGGGCGCTCTACCTCGGCCCGACGGTCGTGGGCGCGGCGGCCGCGGCGCTCTACCTGCTGGTCATCCGGTTGCTGGCCCGGCCGACCCGGTCCCGGACACACCCCCAGGGGGAGGCCGATCCACCCCCTACGGAAGGTGGCAGCGCCTCGCCCGCGGACCAGACTTCTGATCGCTGAGGTATGTCGCGGCCGAGGTCGCGGCGCACGTCCTGACGGGAACGAGGAGAATTGATGAGCGCGCCTGGGGGAGTCGTCCAGAGCCCGGACCGGGTGATCGGGGTCCCGAGACGGACCGTCCGGCCCCGCACCGGCTCCATCGGCAGCCGGATCACCGAACCGCTGGTGATCGCGGGCGAGATGTGGCAGCTGTGGATCAAGGTCATGTGGTCGGCCATCCGCCGCCCGTACGGCTACTGGGGTGACGTCCGCGACCAGAGCTTCGACATCCTCAAGCTCACCTGGCTGCCGATGTCGCTGGCGTCGTTCGGCTTCGGCTTCGGCGCCCCGGGCCTCACCGGCGGCGCGATCTTCTACGTGTTCGGCATTCCGTACCGGCTGGGCTCGTTCTTCGAGTTCGCGTCCGTGCGGGAGTTCGCGCCGTTCATCAACGGCATGGTCATCGCGGGTGTCGTCGGCACGGCCATCACGGCCGACCTCGGCGCCCGCCGGATCCGCGACGAGATCGACGCCATGGAGGTCCTCGGCGTCGACCCGATCCGCACCCTGGTGCTGCCGCGCGTTCTCGCGCTCACCGTGATGACCGCACTGACCAACGTGCTGGCGCTGGTCGTGGGCCTGTTCAGTGGCTGGGTCGCGGCCGGTCCGGTGTTCGACGCGAGCCTCGCCGCGTACAACAACAGCCTGTTCGACCTGCTGACCACCACCGAGCTGGTCGGCAGCATGGTCAAGTCCGCGATCTACGGGGCGGTGATCGGCGTCGTCTGCTGCTACATCGGGTTGAGAGCCAGGGGCGGCCCGATCGGTGTGGGCCGCGCGGTGAACACCGCGGTGGTCATCTCGTTCGCCGGCGTCTGGATCGTGAACTTCGTGTTCACGATCACGATGCTGGGCCTCAACCCCGACATGCACGTCTACAAGTGAGCGGAGCGAATCGATGACACTGCTCGACGACCGCCCCGGTTCCGAACCGCCCCGCAAGGCCCCCAAGCCCGCCGACGTCGACGTCAGCCTGTCGTCGATCGGGCAGAAGGTGCGCAACGGCTTCCGCGAGGCCGGCGACATCGGCCGGTTCACCGCGGACACGATCCGCGACTTCCCGGACATGTTCCGGCGCTACATCCCCGAGGTGTTCCGCCAGGCGGGCGTCCTCATCTTCTCCAGCGCGCTGATCATCTGGTTCATGATGTTCATCGTGGGCGCCCAGTGCGGGCTGGAGGCCAGCTACACGCTCAAGCAGATCGGTGCGCCGCTCTACTCGGCGGTGTTCGACGCGTACTGCGGCCTGCGTGAGCTGTCGGCCTACATGTGGGGCTGGATCTTCGCGGCGAAGGTCGGCTGCGGGTACGTGGCCGAGCTGGGCTCGATGCGGATCTCCGACGAGATCGACGCCATGGAGGTCATGGGCGTCAAGTCCAAGTCCTACCTGGTCGGCACGCGCATCGCGGCGTGCGTCATCGCAGTGCCGTTCATCTACGCGGTGGGCCTGGCGATCATCTACATAGCGATGTACCTGATCACGGTGGTGAACCTGGGTGGTGTCTCGCCGGGCGGGTTCCTTTATCTGTTCTGGCTGTACCAGAGTCCGTACGACTCACTGGCGGTGTTCACGAAGATCATGGCGGAGACGCTGGCGATCGTCGGGGTCGGCCTCTACTACGGCTACACCGCCTCCGGTGGTCCGGTCGGGGTGGGGCGGGCCACAGCCAAGTCGATGATCATCAATCTGGTGCTGATCTCGCTGATCGGCATGATCGGCACGTTCCTCTTCTGGGGCCTGCAGCCGAACTCGCCCATCGCCAACTGAACCCCACGCGGTGCCGGCCCCCGTGCCCCCGGGCCGGCCCCCCGGCGGGATTACGCCCCACCGGGGGGCCCCCCGCC
>JBQTJE010000028.1:0-13814 GCA_052387455.1 Pseudonocardia sp. | reverse complement strand
CAGCTGGGTGCGGGTGGAGGCCTGGATGTCGAACATGCTCATCGCGGCGATGACGGCCAGGCCGACCAGCGAGAACCAGTACCAGGCCGGGTCGCCGCCGGTGATCAGCGAGACGAAGGCCGCGGTGAAGAACCCGAAGCCCCACAGCACCGCGCCGCCGAGCACGAGGAACGCCGCCGCGTAGCACCAGCCGCCCAGGAACCCGAGCCAGCGGTTCGCGCCGCGGGTGATGTAGGAGTACATCGACCCGGCCGAGGACAGCGAGCGGGCGAACAGCGCCACGGTCCCGCCGACGGCGAGCATGGCCAGCGTCCCCAGCAGGTAGGCCAGCGGGGTTGCGCCGCCGGCCTTCGTGGAGGCGAGGTAGGTGAGGAACGCCCCGGACATCGCGGGCGCGATCACCGACAGGCTCTGCGCCACGACGTCGCGCAGGCCCAGCGTCTTGTGGAAGCCGCCGGCGACCCGGGGGGCGGCACCCGCGTCGGTGGCCATCACGCACCGCCGCCGCAGTGCGCCGAGCGGGTGGGCGGCACGTCGAGTGCGGGGTTGCGGTCGAAGAAGCCGACCGGCTTGAGCGTGAACCCGGTGGAGTCCACGGGCATCACCGGCCAGTCCTCCGGCCGCGGGAAGTGCGTGGTGCCGAAGGTGTGCCAGACGACGATGTCCTCGCCGTCGATCGGCCGGTCCGCTGCGGTCCAGGCGGGCAGGCCCGCCCCGCCGGCGTTCTGGTTGACGAAGTCGCCCGCGGGATAGCGCTGCGCGGGGTCGTAGCGGGTCACCCACAGGTTGCGGGTGGCGAACGCCGCCCGCGCGTGGATCGACGAGGCCTCGTCGGCGAGCAGCGTGGCCTTGTTCTCCGGGACCAGCGCGTAGCCGACCTCCTGGCCCAGGGCGTTGCGCCGGTCCGGGTTGACGATGTGCCAGGTGCGCACCACCGAGCCGTCGTTCACCCGCTGGGCCGTCGACTCGCTGGTCAGGCGGGTCACCGACCTGCCGAACGCGTTGCCGTACGGGTTGGCCTCGCCCATCGGGAGCCGCCGCGCCTGCACCTCGTCCACCGCGTTACGGACGCCGTCGACCGTCATGTCCAGGCGCGCGGAGAACAGGTGCTGGTGGTACGGGGCGCCCAGGCCCGGAGCGACCTCCGTCGCGTACTCGTTCGGGGAGGCCGAGTTGAACAGCAGCCCGGTGGCCTTGACCTCCAGCTCGATCGTCCCGTCGAGGTAGAGGTACCAGTAGAAGCCGTAGTCGTAGTTGCCGATCGGGGTGAAGAACGAGATCACCAGGCGGCGCTGGCGGCGTACCTCGCGCGACTGCGTGAACAGGTCGGAGTGCTTCCACAGCACGCCCTGGTCCTCCTCGTGCAAGCAGATCGCGTTGCGGATCGTCTTCGGGTTGCCCAGGTCGTCGGCGATGACGGCGTCGGTGTAGTGGATGTCGCCGAGGCAGTCGCAGCCCAGCTCCAGCGAGTCGGCGTAGCGGGCGAACATGTACTCGCCGCAGTCGAAGTAGTTCTGCCAGAACCGCACCGGCGCCGGGTCGGCGTAGGGCACCACCATCTCGGCGACGGACGCGCGGTAGACGATCGGGCGGCCGTCGAACGCGATCTCGTGCAGGGTGAGGCCCTCGCGCTCGTTGAAGCCGTAGCGCAGGTCCCACTTCGCCCAGCGGACCCGGTTGCCCTCGACGGTGAAGGAGCGGCCCTCCGGCTGGGTGATCTCGATGGGCCGCAGCGTGTCCAGCGGCGGGCCCTGCACCGCCGGGTCGTCGAAGTCGCCGGACGCGGCCGGCAGTGGCACGACCCCGGTGTCGATCACCCGGCGGACGGCGCGGGCGGTCAGGTCGACGTACGCGACGAGGCCGTCGACCGGGTGCGACCACGGGTTGGTGCGCGCCGTGGCCTGGTGGAAGCCGAAGGCGCGGACGATCCGGCGGCCGACCTCGTCGGGCTCGTCGTACACCCCCGCCGACAGCGGGACGGCCCGGACCTGCGCGGGGTCGAGGTCACGGGCGCGCAGGGCGTCGAGCCACCGCTCGTCGGCGTTGAGGATGTCCTCGATCATCTCGAACTCGGCGTCGATGATCGGTGGCTGGCCGTCGCGGGGCGGGTCGAGCTCGCGGGTCCGGTCGACCTCGCCGCGGGTGGCGGAGACGACGGTGTCCCACGAGCGGCCGGTGCCGAGGTCGAGCAGCACGGCCCGGAAGCGGCGGTCGACGGGGTCGCCGTCGCGGTGGGCGAGCACCGCGTCCTTCGGCGGCTCCTCGGGGGCGAGGAAGGCGAACCGGACGTGCTCGCCCAGCAGACCCGCGCCGGCGAGCGCGGCGCGGACGCGCTCCACCTCGGCGGCGGTGGTCAGCTCCAGCGGATGCGTGGCGGCGTCGAGCGCCACCTGTTCGGTGATCGTCATGCGGTCCTCCTCCGGTCCCGGTGGGCGTGCCCAGGACCGTCGCGCCGGTGACGGCGCCGGTCGAGACCCGCTCGCCCGCCGCGCGAAAGGCGACGGGTGCGGCTCTCACGCCGCGGGAACGCGCCGGACGCGTTTCTCGTTCGGGAGCGCGCCCGCCCGCAGCGGGCCCGCGCGGCTCTAACCTGCGGCGGCGACACCCTGCTGCGACGACCGTCCCGAGGAGGCCGACGTGCGCCACGGCGCCCCGCCCGGCCTGCGCCGCCGCTCGCCGGTGCACGGGCTGGACCGGCGCGCGCTCGGGGCGCCCGAGGTGCTGGCCCAGTCCGTGTCCAGCGCGGCCCCGGCCGCGGCGATGGCCACCGTGCCGGCGATCGTCGCGGCGACCGCGGGCACGGCGACGGTGTGGTCGTTCGCGGTCGCGACGGCGGTGGCGCTGCTCGTCGGCACCTGCATCGCGCAGTTCACCCGGCGGATGGCGGGCGCGGGCTCGCTCTACACCCTCACCGCGCAGGGCCTCGGCACCGGTGCCGCGTTCGCCAGCGCGTCGGCACTGCTCGTCGGGTACGCGCTGCTGGTCATGGCCGCGGTGACCGGCGCGGCGATCTACGTCGGGGCGCTGCTGGACCGGCTCGGCGTCGCGACCGGCTCCCCCGCGGTGCTCGCGGTCGCCGCCGCGCTGGTCGCGGCGGGCGCGGCGGTGGTCGTCCTGCTCGGCGTGCGGCTCTCGGCGCGCACCGCGCTGGGCGTGGAGTCGGTGTCGATCACGTTGATCGTCGTGGTGTTCGGCGTGCTGCTCGCCGGGTCGGTGCCACCGGTCGGGGGTCCCGTGCCCGACCCGGGCCTGGCCGGCATCGCCGCCGGGGTGCTCCCCGCGCTGGGCGCGTTCATCGGGTTCGAGGCCGCGACCGCGCTCGGCGTGGAGGCGCGCCGCCCGTACCGGACGGTGCCGCGCGCGGTGCTCTGGACAGCCGCCGTCGTGGGGTTACTGTGCCTCGTGGCAGCGTACGTCCAGGTCACGGCGTTCGGGGGAGGCCGGGTCGAGGCACCCGAGCCGGTGATCGCCGCCGCGGCCGCGCGGGGCAGCGCGTGGCTCGGCGTCGTCCTCGACCTCGGCATCGCCGCGTCGTTCCTGGCCAGCACGGTCGCGACGGCGAACGCGCTCGTCCGGGTGCTGTTCTCGCTCGGCCGCGACGGCGTCGCACCGCGAGCACTCGGCGTGACGCACCGCCGCTACCGCACCCCGCACGCGGCGATCGCGTCCGCGCTGCCGCTGTGCGGCGCGGTGCCGGTCGTCCTGCTCGCGGCCGGCCTGCCCGCGGCGTGGGTCCTGTCCGTGCTGCTCACCGTGGCGTCCGCGGGATACCTCATCGCGTACCTGCTGGTCAGCGTCGCCGCGCCGGTGTTCCTGCGCCGGATCGGCGAGCTCACCCCCGGCCCGGTGATCGCGAGCATGCTGGTGGCGCCGGTGCTGGTGGCCGCGTGCGCGGCCTACCTCGTGCTCGCCACCGGCGGTCCGGTGCCGGCCGTGCTCGGGTCGCTGCTGGTGGCCGCGCTGGCGTGGTACGCGTGGCTGCGCCTGCGCCGGCCGGACGCGCTGCGCGGGATCGGCGTGTACGACGAGACGTCCACTGCCGACGTCCACGCCTGGTGGCGGTGAGGCCGCCGTGGGCCACGCCCCGACCGCACTTAGTGACCTGAATGCTGTTCAGACCGGCCTCCGGACAGCATCCAGGTCACTAAGTGCGGGAGACGCCGCCGTCCGGCGTGGGCGGCCGTGAGCCTGGAGCCGCTGCCGCTGTCGGGCCGGCAGCCGCGGGCGGTGCGCAGCGCGCTGGCGGTACTGGAGGAGGTCGTCGCGGCCGGGCCGGGGGTGACGGCGAAGGAGATCTCCGCCGCGCTGCGGCTGCCGCCTGCCACGACCTACCGGCTGCTCAACCTGCTCGTCGGCGAGGAGTACCTGGTGCGCCTGCCCGACCTGAAGGGTTTCGCGCTGGGCCGCCGGGCCGGGCGCCTGGCGGTGCCGGTCGGGCCCGCGGTGTGCACGGCGGCGCGCGGGGTGCTCGCCCACCTGCGCGGGCGGGTCCGATGGGGGGTGCACCTGGCGTCGTACCACACGGGGCAGGTCGTGCTCGTCGACCGCGACCCCGACCACCCGCCGTCGGACGACGCGCTGCTCGCCCGGTACCCCCATGCGTCGGCGCTGGGGCTGCTGCTGCTGGCCGAGCAGCCGGACTGGCGCGCGCTCGCCCGCGACCTGCGCGGGCTCACCGAGCACACCGTCACCGCCGCCGCCGAGGTGGACCGTGCCCTCACCACCGTCACCCGTGACGAGCTCGCCCGGCAGAGCGGGCAGGTGCGCCCCGACCGGGGCTGCCTCGCGGTGCCGGTGCGCCACCCCGGCGACGGGACGCTCGTGGCGGGCCTCGCGCTGTGCGGGCCGGCGACGCGGGTGGCCGAGCCGAACGAGGACCTCGTGGCGCTGCTGCGCGAGCACGCCGATCGCCTCGCCCCGCTGCTGGCGTGACGCCCCGGCTCAGCTGCCGCGCGCCGCGTGGCTGGGCGGCACGCCGAACCGCCTGCGGTAGGCGCGGCTGAAGCTCGCGGCGTCCCCGAAGCCCCACCGGCGGGCGACCTCACCGACGGTGACGTCGTGCCCGGCCGCGAGGTCCCCGCGGCTGCGCTCCAGGCGCAGCCCGCGCACGTACCGCGACACGGTGACGCCGCGCCGGGCGAACAATCGGTGCAGCTGGCGGGTGGACACGAAGTGCGCGCGGGCGATCGACTCGGGGCACAGGTCCGGGTCGCCGAGCCGGTCGGCGATGTAGCCGTCGATGCGCCGCAGCAGGTTGTCGGGTGCGGGCCCGGCCGGGTCCGCGTGCTCGCCCGCGACCGTCGCGACCAGCTCGGCCACCTCCCTGGCGAGCCGCTCGGCCCCGGTTCCGGACAGCTCCGGCGGGTCGGCGACGAGCTCGCCCAGCATCCGCCCGACGATCCCGCCGAGCCCGTCCGCCCCGGACAGCCGCCGGGCGGTCAGCCGCCGCGACTCGCCCGGTGCCACGCCCACGACCGACCGCGGCCACGTGAAGACCAGCAACCGCCAGTCGCCGCGCAGCTCCCAGGTGAACGGGCGGTCGGTCTCGTAGATCGCGAAGTCGCCGACGCCCATCGCGGCCTCGCGGCCGTCCTGGCTCAGCAGCGCCGCACCCCGTGCGACCAGGCCCACCTGCAGGTAGACGTCGTCGGCCCGGCGGGCGAGCCCGGGGGTGCGCACGCAGCGCTGGTCGCGGGAGTCGACCGAGGCGACCCGCAGCGGGCCCACCGCCGTGGTGGCGACGTGACCGGCGAACGGGACGTCGCGGTCGGCGTCGATGTCGAGGGCGACGAAATGCTCGCGGATCAGGTCGCGCCAGACGTCGAGCCGGTAGGCGCTGCCTCGCGTCGTCTGCATGCGTGGCTCGCAGGATCGCTGTGGTGGGCCTTCGACCGTAGAAGTCCGGGGGATCGGCGGTCAACCGGTCGCCGGTCGTCAATAACCTGTCACCGCCGGTCAACACGGGCCGGGGCGCCGGGCGGGAGGCTCCGGTCCATGACCGCCACGGAACCCACCACGATCCCCGGCACGACCACCGTGCGTGCCGCCTGCCCGCACGACTGCCCCGACACCTGCGCGATGCTCGTCACCGTCGAGAACGGGCGGGCGACGGAGGTGCGCGGCGACCCGGACCACCCGTTCACCCGCGGCGGGCTGTGCGTCAAGGTCAACAACTACGTTGACAAGGTCTACAGCCCGGACCGCCTCCTGCACCCGATGCGCCGGTCGGGGCCGAAGGGCAGCGGCCGGTTCGATCCGATCTCGTGGGACGAGGCCCTCGACGAGATCACGACCCGCTTCCGCGCGACGATCGACGAGCACGGCGCCGAGTCGGTCATGCCGGTGAGCTACCTCGGCACCCAGGGCATCCTCAACGGGCTCAACGTCGGCGACCCGTTCTTCAACAAGCTCGGGGCGACGATCTCCGAGCGCACCTACTGCGACTCCGGCGCCTGCACCGCGTACACGATGACGATCGGCGCCACCGCGGGCGTCGACCCGGAAAGCCTCGTGCACTCCCGCTACATCGTCATCTGGGCCTGCAACATGGTGTCCACGAACCTGCACCTGTGGCCGGTCGTCGCGCAGGCGCAGCGGCGCGGCGCGAAGGTCGTCGTCATCGACCCGGTCGCGCACCAGACCGCACGGCGCGCCGACTGGCACATCCCGATCAAGCCCGGCACCGACGGCGCGCTTGCCCTGGCGATGATGCACGTGATCATCGGTGAGGGCCTGACGGACGAGGCGTACGTCCGCGACCACACCGTCGGATTCCAGGAACTGGCCGCGCGCGTGCAGCAGTACACCCCGGAGTGGGCGTCGCAGGAGACCGGCATACCCGTCGACGACATCCGCACGCTGGCCCGCGAGTACGCCACGTCGCAGCCGTCGATGATCCGGATCGGCGTCGCGATCGAGCGGCACGCCGGCGGCGGCCAGACGGTGCGGTCGATCGCCTGCCTGCCGGCGCTGGTCGGCGCGTGGCGCCAGGTCGGCGGCGGGCTGCTCCAGCTGCCGCTGTGGGCGCACCCGGTGAACTGGGGCGCGCTGATGCATCCCGAGCTGCAGACGCCCGGAACCCGGGTCGTCAACCAGTTCCTGCTCGGTCGGGCGCTCACCGGGGAGATGGCGCTCGACCCGCCGATCAACGCGCTGATGGTCTACAACTCCAACCCGATGGTGGTCTGCCCGGAGCAGGAGAAGCTGGCGCGCGGGCTGGCCCGTGAGGACCTGTTCACCGTGGTCAGTGACCACTTCCTCACCGACACCGCGCGCTACGCCGACATCGTGCTGCCGGCGACGACCCAGCTCGAGCAGCTCGACATCATGTTCAGCTGGGGGCACTTCTACGTCTCGTACAACAACCCGGCCGTGGCGCCGGAGGGCGAGGCGATCCCCAACACCGAGCTGTTCCGCCGCCTCGCCGCGCGGATGGGCTTCACCGAGGAGTGCTTCACCCGCACCGACGAGGAGATCGTCGCGCAGGCCTACGACTGGTCGGCCCCGGCGATGGCCGGCATCACCGTCGAGTCGCTGCGGGAGTCGGGCTGGGCGCGGCTCAACCTGCCCTCGGCCGACGAGTACGCCCCGCACGCCAACGGGAACTTCCCGACGCCGTCGGGGCGCACGGAGTTGCGCTCGTCGATCGAGAACAACTTCGTCGTGCCGCTGTTCCGGCAGGGCTCGAACGAGCACCAGCCGGGCGACGCGGTCGACCCGCTGCCGCACTACGTCGCGCCCCGCGAGCCCGCGGACGCGACCCACCGGCTCAACCTGATCTCGCCGAAGTCGCACGCGTACATCAACTCCAGCGCGGCCGACCAGCCGATGCAGCAGCGCGTGCAGGGCGAGCAGGCCGTGACGATCCACCCGGCCGACGCCGCCGACCGCGGCATCGCCGACGGCCGCTACGTGCGCGTGTTCAACGACCGCGGGCAGTTCGTCGCGCTGGCCCGGGTGAGCGACGAGATCGCCCGCGGAGTCGTCATGTGCCCGCTGGGCGCCTGGCCGAAGAACGCGAAGGAGCCCGCGACGGTGAACGCGGTCAACCCGTTCGCGTTCGCCGACCTGGGCAACGCGCCGACGTTCTCCGACACCCGCGTGGAGGTCGAGGCGATCTGAGGGTTCGCCGGGGCGGAACGGCGGGCTGTCGCCGGTCCCGGAGCGCACCTAGCGTCCCGGGACCATGCAGCGCAGCACCGACCGCGTCCTCACCACCCACGTCGGGAGCCTGGCCCGGCCCCACGACCTGCTGGAGATGATGCGCGAGCGCGAGCACGGCCGCCCGTACGACGCCGCGGCGCTCGCCGCCCGCGTGACGAGCGCGGTGGCCGATGTGGTCCGCGAGCAGGTCGACGCCGGCCTCGACGTCGTCACCGACGGCGAGCTGGGCAAGGTCAGCTTCCTGACCTACGTCAAGGACCGGCTCGCGGGCTTCGACACGGGGTCCGGGGAGCCGCTGCGCTTCCGGTCGTGGCAGCTGGAGATCGACGCCTTCCCCGAGTACTACGGGGAGTACCTGGGCAAGTACACCGAGCAGGTCAGCCCGATGGTCACGATGGTGTGTACCGGCCCCATCTCGTACGTCGGCCACGACCAGCTCAAGGCCGACGTCGCGAACCTGCGCGCCGCGCTCGCGGCCCTGCCCGAGGGATCGGTCAGCGAGGCGTTCCTGCCCTCGACCAGCCCGAGCGGGTTCGGGCGCAACGAGTACTACTCCTCGCAGGAGGAGTACATGTCCGCCGTGGCCGAGGCGCTGCGCGAGGAGTACCTGGCGATCGTCGACGCCGGGTTCCTCCTGCAGGTGGACGACCCCTTCCTCAACGACTACCTCACCCCCGGCCCGGGAACGATGCCGGAGGGGCGGCGTGCTGCGGCCGAGCTGCACGTCGAGGTGCTCAACCACGCACTGCGCGGGATCCCCGAGGAGCGGATCCGGCTGCACACCTGTTTCGGGCTGAACCACGGACCACGCCTGCACGACCTGGAGCTGCGGGAGATCGCGCCGTACATGCTGCGGGTGAACGCCGGCGCGTACTCGTTCGAGGTGGCCAACCCGCGCCACCAGCACGAGTGGAAGATCTGGCGCGACCTCCCGCTGCCCGACGGGAAGATCCTCATCCCGGGGCTGATCGGGCACGCCACGAACTACGTCGAGCACCCCGAGCTGATCGCCGACACGATCGAGCTCTACGCGGGCATCGTCGGGCGGGAGCACGTGATCGCGGGCGCCGACTGCGGGTTCTCCTCGCGGGCGTCGTTCTCCCCCGAGGTGCACCCGACGGTGGTGTGGGAGAAGTTCCGCGCGCTGACCGAGGGGGCCCGGCGGGCGTCCGCGCGTCTCTGGTGATCTTGAGCGTAGGCTCGCCGGCGTGCAGGAACAGCCCGTACGGCAACAACGCAGAGCCCGCGCCATCGCCATGACCCCCGACGAGGTCGACGCGTTCCTCGCCGAGGAGCGCACGTGCCGGGTCGCGACGGTGTCGCCCCAGGGCCCGCACAACACCCCGCTCTGGTACGCCTGGCACGGCGGCGCGCTCTGGCTGACGTCGCTGTTCCGCTCCCAGCGGTGGACCGACCTGCAGCGCGACCCGCGCGTGGCCGTCGTCGTCGACGCCGGGGTGGAGTACGGCGAGCTGCGCGGGGTGGAATTGCGCGGGCGCGTCGAGGTGGTCGGCGAGGTGCCGCGCACCGGCGAGCCGAACCCGGAGCTGGACGGGCCCGAGCAGCTTTTCGCCGACCGCTACACCGGCGGCACGATGCACCACGACGGCCGCCACGCCTGGCTGCGCCTCACCCCCGACAAGATCACCAGCTGGGACTTCCGCAAGCTGGGCCGCCAGAACGCGCAGCCGACGACCCCTTGATCTAGGTAAGTGGTGCAATCCGGCCAGATCTGGCCGCATTGCACCGCAGACGATGATCAGGACGGGGGCGGCCCGGAGGCGTGCCGTTCTTCGTCCGACTCGGACTGGGTGGTCACCCGCGGGTGACCAGCGAGCGCAGGAAGAACGCCACGTTCGCCGGGCGCTCGGCGAGGCGGCGCACGAAGTAGCCGTACCAGTCGGTGCCGTAGGGCAGGTAGACGCGCACCCGCTCGCCCTCGGTGGCCAGCGCGACCTGCGCGCGCGGCCGCACGCCGTAGAGCATCTGCAGCTCGTGGGCGCGGCCGCGGGCGGCGCGGATCAGCGCCGGGTCGTGGGTGGCGACCAGCGGGAGCGCCGCACCGCGGGCGAGGACGTCCAGGCAGCGCAGGAACGACGCCGAGACAGCGTGCGACTCCCGGAACGCCACCGACGCCGGCTCGTCGTAGGCGCCCTTGCACAGCCGCACCCGCGAGCCGGGCGCGGCGAGGTCGCGGCAGTCGCCCTCGGTGCGCCGCAGCTGGGACTGCACGACCGCACCCACCCACGGGAAGTCGGTCCGCAGGGCGCGCACCGTGGCCAGGGTGGCGTCGGTGGTGGTGTGGTCCTCCATGTCGACGGTGACGGTCGTGCCCGCCGCCGCCGCCGCCGCGCACACCGCGCGGGCGTGGGCCAGCGCGAGCGCAGCGGCGTCGCGGGGCAGCGCCTGGCCCAGTGCCGACAGCTTCACCGACACCTCGACGCGGTCGGCGAGGCCCGCGTCGGACAGCCGCCGCAGCAGCTCCCGGTACGCCGCGACGGTGACCTCGGCGCCGGCCCGGTCGGTGACGTTCTCCCCGAGGTGGTCGACGGTGACGAGCCGGTCGGCGACGAGCGCGCGGACCGCGGCCAGGGCGTCGTCGACCGTCGTCCCGGCGACGAACCGGTCGACCACCGCCCGGGTGGGCCCGCGCTGTACGAGCGCCTGCACGAGCGCCGAACGGGACGCGGCGAGCAGGACCGTCCGGAGCATGCAGGAGACGGTAGGGCGCGCCTACCCTCGGGGCCACCGCTCGCTCCCGGAGGAGGTCCGCCACCATGGACGCCACCACCCGCACCCCGCTGCCGCGCAACGAGCCGGTCCGGCAGTACGCGCCCGCCTCCGCGGAGCGCGCGTCGCTCGCTGCCGCGCTCGCCGCCCAGGCCGCGCAGTGCCCGGAACTGCCCGCGACGATCGACGGGCGCCGGCAGCTGGGCAGCGGCGCCCGGTTCGACGTCGTCGCCCCGCACGACCACGCGCACGTCCTCGGGGTGAGCGCGCACACCGGAGCCGACCAGGCCAAGGCCGCCGTCGACGCCGCGCTGCGGGCCGCGCCGGCGTGGCGCGCGCTGCCCTACGACGAGCGCGCCGCGGTCTTCCTGCGCGCCGCCGACCTGCTCGCCGGACCGTGGCGCGACCGGCTGTGCGCCGCGACGATGCTCGGCCAGTCCAAGACGTGCCACCAGGCCGAGATCGACGCCGCCTGCGAGCTGATCGACTTCTGGCGGTTCAACGTCGCGTTCGGCGCCCGGGTCCTGGCCGAGCAGCCGGAGAGCTCCCCCGGCGCGTGGAACCGGCTCGACCACCGCCCGCTGGAGGGCTTCGTCTACGCGGTCACGCCGTTCAACTTCACCGCGATCGCCGGGAACCTGCCCACGGCACCGGCGCTGATGGGCAACACGGTGATCTGGAAGCCCTCCCCGACCCAGACGCTGGCCGCCGACCTCACCATGCAGCTTCTGGAGGAGGCCGGGCTGCCCCCGGGCGTGGTCAACCTGCTGCCCGGCGACGGGCACGACGTCTCCGACGTCCTGCTCGCCGACCGCGCGCTCGCCGGGATCCACTTCACCGGGTCGTCGGCGACGTTCCAGCACCTGTGGGGCCGGGTCGGGGCGAACATCGGCGCCTACGCGACCTACCCGCGGCTGGTCGGGGAGACCGGCGGCAAGGACTTCGTGCTCGCCCACGCCAGCGCCGACGTCGACGTGCTGCGCACCGCGCTGGTCCGCGGCGCGTTCGAGTACCAGGGGCAGAAGTGCTCGGCGGCGTCGCGCGCCTACGTGCCGGCGTCGGTGTGGGCGCGGCTGCGCGATGACCTGACCGACGAGGTGGCGGCGCTGCCCATGGGCGACGTCGCCGACTTCGCCAACTTCCTCGGCGCGGTGATCGACCGGCGCGCGTTCGACAAGGTCAGCGCCGCGCAGCGGATGGCGGTGCAGGACCCCGGGCTGCACGTGCTCGCGGGGGGCACGAGCGACGCCGAGGTGGGCTGGTTCGTCCGGCCCACCGTGGTGGTCGGTGACGACCCGACCCACGAGATCTTCCGCACCGAGTACTTCGGCCCGCTGCTCGCCGTGCACGTCTACGACGACGGGGCGTTCGACGACGTCCTGCGGGTGGTCGACCGCGGCGCCCCGTACGCGCTCACCGGCGCGGTGATCGCCCGCGACCGGGCCGCGGTGGCGCGCGCGGCGGAGGGTCTGCGGTTCGCGGCGGGCAACTTCTACGTCAACGACAAGCCGACGGGGGCCGTCGTCGGGCAGCAGCCCTTCGGCGGGGCGCGCGCGTCGGGCACCAACGACAAGGCGGGCTCGGTGCTCAACCTGCTGCGCTGGGTGAGCCCGCGCACCATCAAGGAGACGTTCGTGGCACCAACAGCGTCGGCCTACCCGCACCAGGGTTGATCCTCGCCGCGACCGCGACGCTGCACGGCGCGACCGTGCCGCCGCGGCCCGGGGGGTCGCCGCGGCCCGGCGGGTCGCCGAGCGTGCGGCGCGTCAGGTCGGGAGCTGCGCTGCTGCACGGTCGACGGCCGCGCGATCGCCGGTCGCTCGCCGACCGTGCGCTCCGGCTGGTCGCCGCATGAGCCAGCGCACGCTCGGCGCGCCGGAGCCAACGACGAGGCCGATCGCCACCACGGCCGTGCCGACCCACACCGGCCACGCCGGCACCGCCCGGTCGCGCCGCGGCCCGCCGAAGCACCCGTCGATCTCGACCTCTCCCCAGGCCTGCCCGACCTCGCCGCGTTCCCCCGCTCGGCTTGGCTGCGCGCCGAGCGCGCCGTGCTGGGCAGGCTCGACGCCGCCGATCTCGGCTACGGCGACCCGCGCGGCGCGCCCGCCTTGCGTGCCGCACTGGCCGGCTGGCTCGCCCGTACCCGCGGCATCCGCGCCGACCCGGCCGATCTCGTCGTCACCAACGGGGTGGCCCAAGGCCTGGCGCTGCTCGCCCAGGTGCTCGTGGCGCGCGGGACCACCGCGGCGGGCGTGGAGGACCCGGGCTCGCAGGGCGCCCGCGACCAGACCCGCAGCTGGGGCCTCACCCCGGTGCCGGTGCCGGTGGACGACCTCGGCCTGGACGTGGCCGCGCTGGTCGCGACCGGCGTCGACGCGGTGTTCGCCACGCCCGCGCACCAGTTCCCCACCGGCGTGGTGCTCGCCGCCCCGCGGCGCCGCGCGCTCGTCGAGTGGGGCGGGCTCGTCGTGGAGGACGACTACGACGCCGAGCACCGCTACGACCGCGCGCCCGTCGCGGCGCTGCACTCCCTGGTCCCCGACCGCGTCGCCTACCTGGGCAGCGTGTCGAAGACGCTCGCGCCCGCGCTGCGGCTTGGCTGGCTGCTCGCCCCGGCGGCGCTGCGCGCGCAGGCGGTGGAGCGCAAGTACTGCTCCGACATCACCAGCCCCGCGCTGCCCCAGCTCACCCTCGCCGAGCTGATGACGTCCGGGGCGCTGGACCGGCACCTGCGCCTGGTCCGCGGGCGGCACCGGGCCCGGCGCGACGCGCTCGTGGACGCCCTCGCGCGGCACCTGCCGGGGGCCCGGGTGCACGGCGTCGCGGCCGGGCTGCACCTGCTGGTGACGCTCCCCGGCCTCGACGAGCCCGGCTCCGACGCCGCGCTCGCCGACCGGGCCCGCCGCGCCGGCGTCGCG
>JBQTJE010000027.1:0-24905 GCA_052387455.1 Pseudonocardia sp. | reverse complement strand
ACCTCACGAGCCTCGCCGCGGAGCTGGGGCTGGGCGATCGGGTGATCTTCACCGGTGTCCGCGACGACGTCGGCGAGCTGCTGAGGTTGATGCACGTCTTCGTTCTGGCGTCCTACACAGTCGAGTGCTTCCCGATGGCGCTGCTGGAGGCGATGGCGGTGGGCCGCACCGCGGTGTGCACGGCGGTCGGCGGCATCCCGGACATGATCGACGAAGGGGTCACCGGCCACGTGGTGCCGCCCCGGGACGCGGTGGCCCTGGCCGAGCGGCTCGTCGAGCTGCTCCGCGACCCGGCCCGCACCGAGAAGATGGGCCGCGCCGCCCGCGAGCGGCTGGAGGCCCGGTTCACCCTGGAGAGCTCGGTGCGCGAGGCGGAGCGCGCGCTGGAGGAGACGGCGGGCAGGCGTGTCCCGGACGGTGCGTCGTGGGCGTGAATCGATCCCGCCGCACCGGCCCGGTGCGGCTCTGCCTGGTGATGGACAAGGCGCACGTCGGCGGGGCCGAGGTGCTGCTGCTCGACCTGTTCCGCCACCTCGACCCGGCGGTCGTGACGCCGCGGCTGCTCTGCCTCAAGGAGCTCGGCACCCTCGGCCCGGAGTTCGCCGCCGCCGGGTTTCCGGTCGAGGTGGTGGGGGGCGGACGGTGGGGGATCGGGACGGTGGTGCGACTGGTCCGGGCGTTCCGTCGGCACCGCACCGAGGTCGTCCTCGTCACCCATCTGCACCGCCGCGCGCTCACCTTCGCCCGGCTCGCCGCCTGGATCACCGGCCGGGCCGGCGTCGTCGCGCCGCACGGCATGGACACCCTGACCTTCAACGGCAACCGCGTGCTGCCCCGCCACGACGTCGCGACCCTGTTCTGGTCGGACGCGGTCGTGTTGCTGGCCCCCAGCCAGGGCCGGTACCTGCGCCGACACGAGGGTGTGAACGCGCGGCCGTGGAGCCGCATCTGTGAGGTCGTCGTGCCCAACGGCATCGCGCTGCCCCCCGTGCGCACCCCCGCCGCGCGGGCCGAGGCGCGCGCCGCGCTCGGTGTCGGCGAGGACGACCTGGTGGTCGGCATCGTCGCCCGGCTCGCGCCGGTGAAGGCTCACGAGGTGCTGATCGAGGCCGTCGCGAAGCTGGCCCCGAGCGTGCCGCGGCTGCGCCTGGTGTGCGTCGGCGACGGCGAGCGCGCCGCGGAACTGGCCCGGCTCGCCGAGGATCTCGGCGTCGGCGACCGGGTGGTCTTCGCCGGCCTGCGGCGCGACGTCGCGGCACTGTTGCCCGGCTTCGACGTGGCGTGCCTGACCTCGCGGTTCGAGTGCGCGCCGCTGTCGGTGATCGAGGCCATGGCCGCCGGGTTGCCGGTGGTGGTCAGCGATGTCGGGGCCGTCCGGGACATGGTCACCGACGGTGTGGAGGGCCTGGTCTTTCCCCCGGGCGACGTCTCCGCCCTGGCCGCGCACCTCGACCGGTTGCTCGCCGACGCCGCGCTGCGCGACCGCATGGGTTCGGCCGGACGGGCCCGTGCCGAGCGCGACTTCCGGATCGAGGACACTGCGAGGAACTACGAGCGGCTCCTCCGGGAGCTGGCCGGGCGCGCATAGCGGACCGGTGCCACCGGTCCGGGCCCGGCGCCGGGTCCCATCAGGAGAGGCGTGAGCGGTGCAGATCAGTGTGTTCGGGCTCGGGTACGTCGGCTGCGTGTCGGCGGTGTGCCTGGCCGGCCGCGGCCACCAGGTGGTGGGTGTCGACGTCAACACCACCAAGGTCTCGATGATCTCCGACGGCCGGGCGCCGCTGGTCGAGGAGCGGATCGGCGAGCTGACGGCCGAGGTCGTCGCGGCGGGCGCGCTCACCGCCACCACCGATGTCGGCGCGGCGATCGGGGCGACCGAGATCTCGCTGATCTGCGTCGGCACGCCGTCCGAGCCCAACGGCAGCCTGTCCACCGCCTACCTGGAGAAGGTGGCGGCCGAGATCGGCCGCGCGCTGGCGGCGCGGGAGCCGGCCGCCGGGCGGCACACCGTGGTGTTCCGCAGCACGATGCTCCCGGGCACCTGCGAGGAACTGCTGGTCCCGATCCTGGAGGACGCCTCGGGGATGGTCGCCGGACGCGACTTCGGCGTCGCGGTCAACCCGGAGTTCCTGCGTGAGGGCTCGTCGGTGCGCGACTTCCACGACCCGCCCAAGACCGTCGTCGGGGAGCTGGACGAGGCGAGCGGCACACCCGTCCTCGCGCTGTACGAGGGCCTGCCCGGCCCGGTGTTCCGGGTGCCGATCAAGGTCGCGGAGATGACCAAGTACGCCGACAACTGCTTCCACGCCCTCAAGATCGGTTTCGCCAACGAGATCGGCGCGGTGAGCGCCGCGCTGGGGCTGGACTCGCACCGGGTCATGGACGTGTTCCTCGCCGACCGCAAGCTCAACGTCAGCCCGGCCTACCTGCGGCCCGGGTTCGCCTTCGGCGGTTCGTGCCTGCCCAAGGACCTGCGCGGGCTGGTGTACGCCGCCCGCCGTGCCGACGTGGCCGTACCGATCCTCTCGCACGTCCTGCCCTCCAACGAGGAGCACCTGCGGCGCGCGTTCGACCTGGTCGCAGCCTCGGGCTCGCGCAAGGTCGGGGTGTTCGGGCTGTCGTTCAAGCCGGGCACCGACGACCTGCGGGAGAGCCCGATGGTCGAGCTGTGCGAGCGGCTCGTCGGCAAGGGCTTCGCGCTGAAGGTCTACGACGCGAACGTCGCGCTCTCGCGGCTGATGGGCGCCAACCGCGAGTACATCGAGGAGCGACTGCCGCACCTGTCCGAGCTGCTCACCGACTCGGTCGACGAGGTGCTCGACCACGGTGAGGTGCTGGTCGTCGGCACCACCGAGCCCGCGGTCCTCGCCGCGCTCGACGCGGCGGGCGAGCGGCCCGTCGTCGACCTGGTCCGCCTGCCCGACGCCGAGGAGCGCCGGGGGCAGAAGGGATACGTCGGTCTTGGCTGGTAAGGCCCGGGCGAGGCGAGCACTGATCCTCGTCGAGAACCTCTCCGTCCCGTTCGACCGCCGGGTGTGGCAGGAGGCCACCACGCTGCGCGACGACGGCTGGCAGGTGCACGTCATCTGCCCGCAGGGTGCCACGCGCGACACCGAGCGCGAGGTGACCGTCGACGGGGTGCACATCCAGCGCTATCCGTTGCGGCCCGCCGTCGGTGGACCGGTCGGCTTCGTGAAGGAGTACGGCACCGCGCTGCTCCAGACGCTGCGGCTGGCCGCGAAGGTCGCCAGGACCGGCCGGGTCGACGTCGTGCACGCCTGCAACCCGCCGGACATCTTCTTCGTCGTCGGGTTGCTGTTCAAACTGCGCGGCGCCCGGTTCGTGTTCGACCAGCACGACCTCATCCCGGAGCTGTACGAGTCGCGCTTCGACCGCGGGCGCGACCTGCTGTACCGGGCGGTGTGCCTCGCCGAGCGCGTCACCTACCGCCTGGCCGACGTCGTGATCGCCACCAACGAGAGCTACCGCGCCGCGGCGCTGGGCCGGGGACGCAAGCGGCCCGACCGGGTGTTCGTCGTGCGCAGCGCCCCACAGGTCGAGCGGTTCCGTCCGGTGCCGCCCGACCCGTCGATCAAGCGGGGGGCGCCGCACCTGCTGGCCTACCTCGGGGTGATGGGGCCGCAGGACGGCATCGACTACGCGCTGCGCGCGCTGGTGCACCTGCGGGACCGGGACGACTGGCGGGCGGTGTTCGTGGGCTCGGGTGACTGCTTCGACGAGATGGTGGCGCTGCGCGACGAGCTGGGACTCGCCGACCGGGTGGACTTCACCGGCCGGGTGTCCGACGCCGACCTCGTGCGCTACCTCTCCACCGCGGACGTCTGCCTGGCGCCGGACCCGCGCAACCCGCTCAACGACGTCTCCACGATGAACAAGATCATGGAGTACATGGCGATGGCGCGCCCCATCGTGTCGTTCGACCTGCGCGAGGCGCGGGTGTCGGCGGCCGACGCCGCGCTCTACGCCACGCCCAACGACGAGGCCGAGTTCGCCGCGCTCGTCGGACAGCTGCTCGACGACCCCGCCGCGCGGGAGCGGATGGGGGAGATCGGCCGGGCCCGCGTGGAGGGCCCGCTGTCGTGGAAGCACTCGGCTGAGGCATTGCTGGAGGCCTACCGCACCGCGGTGTCCTGACGGCGGGTCCTGACGGGCGCTTCCTGACGGGCGGGTACTGAGGGGCGCCACCCCGACGGGGGACAACCCCCGACGGGATCGTCTCGTTGGATCATCGAGTGCCCCGGCCGGCGGTTCGCCCGCGGTCGCCGCGGGCCGCCGTCTATCGAGGGGTCCCATGCTTCGCACGCGCCATGGCCTGCTGCTCGCCGCCGCATCGGCCACCGCCGTCGTCCTGACCGCCGTCACGCTCGCCCCCGCCACCGCCGCGCCCGCGGTGGGCGGCCGGACGGTGTTCGTCGGCAACTACGACACCGGCGACTTCTGCCAGTGGGGCAACATGCAGAACACCACGCAGAACGGCGGCGCGTGCGGCTACGACCAGTCCCACTACAGCGCCGAGGTCGCCGACGGTGGCGGCGGGCACCCCACCGCGGCGCGCTACGAGCTGCGCGACGGCGACGTCCCGGACGTTCCCGGCGGCGAGCGGTCCGAGGTGCGGGCTGGCAGGAGCGGCGACGTCGTCGAGGGTGACGAGCGCTGGTACCAGTTCAGCCTGAAGTTCGACGAGAAGTTCCCCAACCCGACCGGCAGCTACATGGTCGTCATGCAGTGGCACCCGGTGAAGGGGCCGCCGCCGCTGGCGGTGGAGGTCGACAGGTCCGGCAACCTGGTCCTGCGCAACGCCAACACGGGCGGCGACACGCTGGTCGTCGGGAAGATCAAGCGTGGTGGGTGGGTCGACTACGTGCTGCACGTGAAGTTCTCCGACGACCCGGAGATCGGGTTCGTCGAGATGAGCGCGAACGGTGTGACCAAGGTCGAGAAGAGCCCGTGGCGGGGCATGCCGACCGCGTCGAACTACCTCAAGCAGGGCCTGTACCGCGACACCGCGGACAGCAGGACCGCCGTGCTGTGGCACGACAACCTGCGCGTCACCGCACCCTGAGCCCGAGCCCTGAGCCCGCGGCCGTCCCGCTAGCGCTTCTCGGCGACCAGCATGACCTCCCGCACGACCAGCGCACCCGCGACGGCCCGCCGGACGCGGATCGGCAGGGCCGCCACGACCCGCTCGGCGACGACCTTGACCGCCGCGGGCACGTAGGCGAGCCTGTTGGCCCGCGCGCCGAGGCGGTTCATCAGCCGGCCGGGCAGCGCCGGCCCGCGGATGCGCCGGAACCCGGCTGCGCGCAGCAGCCGGGCGAGTTCGGCGTTGGTGTACTCGTGCAGGTGGAAGCCCGTCGCGATGGGGGTGAAGCCGCGCGAGACGTCCCACGGGCCGGTCAGCCTGCTCGGCGTCTCGATGAGGAACCGCCCGCCGGACCGCAGGATGCGCCGCACGTCGACGAGATGGTCGGGCACGTCGTCGGGGTGCAGGTGCTCCAGCACCTGCCGGCTGACGGCGACGTCGACCGACCCGGCTGCCAGCGGGGGCCGCACCGCGCTCCCGGTGACGAACCGGGCGTTCGCCGGGGCTCCCTTCGCGGCGATGCTGGTCATCGCCTCGCACGCGTCGATCCCGATCCCCTCGCGCACAGCGGCGCAGAAGCGATGTACCAGCCCGCCGCGCCCGCCGCCGAGGTCGGCGAGCGTGTCCCCGGGGCGGGTCAGCGGGCCGTAGGTGCGGAACCACTTCTCCTCGTAGATGGCCTCGTCCCCATTGGCCCGGACGTTGGCGCGATGCCAGGGGACCTCGGCGAACAGGCGGCCGTACGCGTCGCTGGTGGCCTGCTCCCGCTGCGCCGGGCTGCTCGCGAGAATCAGTTCGCGAAGCTCGCGCTCGGTCGTCCAGTGGATCCGCCTGCGGTCCGCGGGTGCGGGCCAGGTCTGCGGATCTTCTGTCCACTGTGAACTCATCGTGAAAAGCTAATGACATCACCGTTCCAGCGGTACCCCCGAACGGAACAGTGTGCTACCGGGCAGTATCTGCTAAGGAGTCCGGCGCACCAGGTCGCGGACGATCTTGGCAAGGTCCACCTCGGCCCGCTCCGGGTTCATCACCCAGCGGCGGATCTCGTACGGCGACGTGCCCGCGGTGTTCCAGCCGCCCTGCGTGGTGACGGCGAACTCGTACCCGGCCGCGGCGCAGCCCTCGATGGTGGCGGCGTCGTAGTCGGCCCGGGTGCCGTTGGGGTAGGCCAGGACGTCGAAGTCGCCCCCCAGACGCTCGGACAGCTGCGTGCGGGACTCCGTCAGATCGGCCTTCTGCGCCTGCGCCGACTCCTCGGACATGATGCAGTGCCACATCGTGTGCGAGCCCAGCTCCATGTACCCGCCCAGCGCGCGGGCACCGTCCCAGTCGAGGAACTGCTCGCGTGGCCGGTACTCCCCGCGGGGGTCGAGCAGCGCGACCAGGGTGTCCATCGACGCCTCGCGCGCGGCCCGGTCACGCCGCTTGAGCAGTGCGGACACCTCCTTGAACGCGGCGCGGTCGCCGTCGCCCGGCAGTGCCCAGGACCGGCCCTCCCAGTCCAACCGGGTCGCCCGGGCCTGGCGAAACGCCCAGCCCAGCCGCTCCCACCACGGCACGACCTCACCGGAGAGGATGCCGGGCACGAGGAAGCACGTGGCCGGGATCCCCATCCGGCGCAGCAGCGGGCCGGCGATCGTGAGGTTGTCGCGGTAGCCGTCGTCGAAGGTGACGGCCAGTGCCCGCGGTGGCAGCGGCCGCCCGGCCCGCAGGTCCTGCAGCGCCGAGCGCAGCGGGACGATCGTGGTGACCCGGCGCAGCACGTTCAGCTGCCGCGCGAGGCCCCGGGTGCCGACGCCGGGCGCGGCCGGGAAGCACCAGCTGCCCTCCACGTTGTGCCAGCCCAGAACCATCAGGGTCGACGCCATGGATCTCCTCGCCGTCTGTATCGCCATCGGTCGTGGCCGCGATGCAGGAGGGTACCGGTGGCGTCGAACCTGCCCGGGACGCGGACACGAACGCCTCACCGGGAACGTGATCGGTCGCCGCGACGTTGGACACCCGAGCGGCGTTGACGTCCAGGAGCCCGCGTGCCGGGTGGAGAAGGAGATCGTTGTGCGACACCCGTCGCGGCATCGCGCCCGCGTCCTCGGGCCGGCCGTCCTCGCGCTGGCCCTGCTCGCCTCCGCGTGCGGCACGGGATCCGACGGGCCGCGCCCGTCGCGCCCCACCGACCTGCCCGACCTGATGTGGGTCGGCGACGTCGAGACCGGCGACCTGTCCCAGTTCAAGGACACGCCCTGGAACGTCACCCGCGGTGGCGACGACCCGGAGATCGTGGACGATCCCCGGTTCGTCCGCGAGGGGAGCTACGCGCTGCGGATCGGCATCCCGACCGCGGAGACCGATGACAACAAGGACGGCGCCTGCTGTGACCCGCGCAGCGAGCTGGAGCCCGACATCGGTGACATCCGCGAGGGCGACGACCTGTGGTTCGGTTTCTCCACGCTGCTCGCCGCCGACTTCCCCGCCGACGCCGAGTGGCAGGTCATCACCCAGTGGAAGCAGCGGGCCGACGGCTCGCCCGCCGTGTCGCTGAACGTCGAGGACGGGAAGTACCTCCTGCGCGGCGGCGCCGGGCATCCGGACGAGATCGACCCCTTCAACCAGGAGCTGGCGGCCGCGATCCCCGGTGAGTGGTCGGACTGGGTGGTGCACATCCGGTTCTCGCCCGATGCGAACGACGGGTTCGTCGAGGTCTGGCGCAACGGTGCGCAGGTACTCGACCGGTTCTCGCCCCAGTCGGGGACGATGTACCCCGGCGAGGACGGCGACGACGCGGAGAGCTATCTCAAGATCGGCTACTACCGCAACGGCGAGATCAGCCGGCCGGGCGTGCTGTACTTCGACGGCTTTCGGGTCGGCGCCAGCCGGGACGCCGCGAGCCCGGTCTGAGTGGGTGTTGTGAACCTGAGCTACCCACGTCGTGCCCCGTCCGGCCACACGACCTTGACCGGCAGGCCGCGTTCCCGTGCCTCGCGCACCGTGTCCCCGGTGCCGCCCCGCCCGTCGGGCGGCGCGCCGTCCCACACCGCCACCAGCGCGGCGACGTCACCGAGCACCGTCTCGCCGGCCGCCGCGTACGCGTCGCGGTTCGCCGTGTCGAACGGCAGCACGCGCACGGTCGCCGCGCGCACGATCAGGCGTTCGAAGTCGGCGCGGTTGTCCGGCTTGACCTTCCGTTCCCGGTAGTCGGTGGACGGCAGCACAACCTCCAGCTCATGCCCCATGTCGAGCACGACATGAGCGAACACCTGATCGGCTCCGCGCGCGAGACACGAGACACCGGTGATCGGTTCGCCGATCTCGGCCAGCGCGGCGCGAATGGCATCGGCCACGACCGGCACCGAGTCGGCGGTGAGGTTGGAATGCCCGGTGACACCGATTCGCACGGGTGAAGCTCCTTCCGGTTTCAGGCCGTGCGCGGCAGCGTCGCGGCGACGTCGGCACGGGCCGCGCGTACGGCAGGCACGGTGGCGACTGGCGCGGCTTCCCGGTGCGCGCAGAACGGCTAGAAGATCAGCGGTTGTGGTCGGCGGCGATACCTCTGAGCAAGTCGCGGCCTGCGTCACCGAACACGGCCAGCGCACTCAGATCCCCGAACAGCGCCTCGAAGTGGGCTACATCGGCGCGCTCGCGCAGGGTCGCGGCCGCGAGCTCAACACCCACGACAGCGGTCGTGGTGTCGTACAGGTGGAAGCCGTTCGCCGTCACCCGCTGGGTGGCTGCGCCGGCAGGGATGACCCCGACCTGAACGTGCGGTCGACGGCTCGCTTCGATTACTGCGGCGATCTGCTCGGCCATGACCGCCGGTGACCCGACGGTGAACCGAAGCGCCCCCTCGGTGTGGACGAGCACCTGGCGAGGTACCGGACCGTCGAGCAGGCGGCGATGGCGCAGCATCCGGTCCTGCACCACCGAAGACGTCTCGGCCCGCCGAAGCACCACAGAGGCATACGCGGCTGTCTGGAGCACGCCGAGCACCACTGCTGGCTGGTAGGCGCGCACCACCTCGGCCTGCTGTTCCATCTGACGCCAACGGCGCTGCATCGCGAGAGTGGCGCCACGCTGAATGACCAGCCGGGCGTCACGAATGCCGGCGCGCGCAACCTTCACCCGCTGCGCCAGCTCGGTCCGGGACTGGTCGTCGAGCCCGTACACCCGTCCGAGGTCGTGGGCCTGGTCCTCGGTGGGCAGCGAGTCGCCCTTCTCGATCCGCGACAGCTGCGTCTGTGAAACCCGCGCCTTGGCAACGACCTGCATCTGAGTCAGGCCGGCGGCCTCGCGCAGCGCGAGGAAGGACCGACCGAGATCGGTCCTCGCCTCGTCGTCTCGTCCTGCCACGTTCAGGCCGCGCTCCCCCGCCGCAGTTCCGGATGCCTCGCCCACCACTGCGCGAACGGTTCGGAAGCCGCCCACGCTGCGTCGCGGGCCGCGACGTACGGCGCCGGGTCGTCGGCGACCTCACCGGCCTCGAAGCGGCCGTGGTCGTCGTAGTGCATGAGGATCACCTCGTGGTCGTCGACCACCCAGAAGTCGTACTCGATCAGGCCGGGCGGCATGGGGTGCTCGGTGCGGTGTAGCACCCTGATCTGCTCCCCGGCGGCGGCGTTGAGCGCATATCCGAACTCGCAGGCGTAGCGCTCGTAGTCGGTTAGGTACTCGCCGAAGACTCGGACGCGGTACCGGAGTTTCCCGGCGGCGGCTTCGCTGCGCAGGTGGTCGAGCCAGGGACGCTTGCGTTCCCACGTGGGTTCGGGTGCACCTGCCTGCCAGCGGCGGAAGTCCTCGCCGTCGGCGGCGACGGTGTAGCGGGGCAGTGTCTCCAGCCGGAACACGGAGCGGTCGAACTCGCGTAGTCGAGGTGACAGGTCAGCGAGACCAAGGGCGGCTCCCATCTCGCTCACGACCCGTCGAACAGTTCGGGTTCGGCCCAGCTCAGCACCTCGCTGGGCTTCATGAGGTGGGCGCACGCGGCGAGGATCTCCGGGTCGTCCTCCCGGTTGGTGATCACGTATCGGCGCTCCGGGTACTTGTCGATCGTGAGCTGAGCCGGACAGGACTCGACGTCGGGACAACCGGGCAGCTTGCGCAAGACAGTGATCTTCACGGGTTCCCCTCCCGGGTTGAACAGGACTCGTGAAGTGTCCTCGCTCCCCGACCCCTAGGCAAAGCGACCTTGGATACCCAGATTAACTGTGGGTAGACTGGGTGAGAAGATCGGCCCCGGTCGGCGCTGACGACGCCGGCTCCGGGGCCTCGATCCACTGAGACGGAGTGGACCTGTGCCCAGTCTGACCTATCCGTGCACCCATGTCGCGACGGCGGTCGCGCGATGAGCGACATCACCCTCATGCCCTTTCCGGCGGGCTGCCCCACCTGCCCCGACCGTCCCGGGCCTGCCCCGCAGTGATCCACTGCTGCCCCCGCCGGTGCCCTCCGCATGCGCGCCGCGACGGCGCACCGTCCGATGGTGACCCTCGCCGTCCTGATCGCCGCCCTCCGCACCCGCTCCCGGCGGGGACGCCACCGCCCCGGCCGCAACCCGCCCGCCCGCTTCCCGCTCCGGCAGCCGCCGCGCACGGCCCACATGGTGCCGTCCGTCGCGTTCCGCGGAACGCTACGGACGTGACGGGCTTCCAGGTGCTGCCCGCCGGTGAGGTGCGGGCACCCCACCGGCGGTCCGGCGGTTACGGCCGGGTCCCGGCCGTCCGCACCCCGGTCAGGGCCTCGACCAGCGCGCCCATCCCGAGGTCGCGTCCCAGGTCGGCGCCCACGTCGAGCGCCCGGTCCAGGAGCTTCGCCTGCACCTCGCCCTGGTCCGGGGGGCCGGTGACGCGCAGGTCGTCGAAGTCGACCTGCGCGGTGCCGCTCGCCGACTCGTCGCGGTAGATGCCCTGCTTGAGGTAGTTCTCCTCGCTGGTCATCGTCTGCCGCTGGGTGATCTCCACGGTGCGCACCCCGTCCTCCCAGGCCTCCACGAAGCCGTCGTCGTCGCTGTTGGAGAAGCCGACGTGCAGCACGTAGTGCACCCACTCGCCGCGGTGGATCGGGCCGATGGTCTCCCGCGGTGCGTCGCCCCCGTCGCCGCCGATGTCGACGGTGCCCTTGCTGAGGTCGATCGCCAGTGGCGGTGAGCCGCTGCTGGAGTGCCACTGCATGACGATGAACCAGCCGCCGCTCTCCTCGGGAAAGTCCTCACCCACCCGCATCGACCACTCGTACCAGCGCTCGTCGCCCTCCTTGACGGTGGCGCCCGCGTTCGAGTCCCGCAGCTCGGAGCGCTCGCCGCCGAAGTCGACCGTGTCGCCGTCCTCCACGACGAACCGGGCGAACTGTCCACCGTCCGGGGCGCCCCCGTCGATGAGCTGCATGCTGTGGTGGTCGGGGTCGACGTCGGAGCAGTCGCCGTTGAGCACCGTCGACTGGCAGGTTCCCCAGTCGGCGAAGCCGTTCTCGAAGTCGCTGACGAAGTACTCCTGGGGGCCCACGGGCACCACCGGGGCCGCGGGCGGTGCCGCCGGGTCGACCGCCGGGGCCGTGCCCGGCACTGCGGGCGCGCCCGCCGTCGTGGATGCGCCCGGCACCCCGGGTGTGCCCGGCACCCCGGGTGTGCCCGGCACCCCGGGTTCGCCCGGCAGCCCGGGTGCGCCGGGAGCTCCGGGCGTACCCACGACGTCCGGCGGGACCGGAACGTCCGGCTGGGTGCCGACCGTCGGCGGGACGGGCAGGCACTGCGGCGGCCCGAGGTCGGTGCCGGGCGAGGCCGCGGGTGGCGCGCCGGGGTCGGTGGCGGGTGGCGCAGCGGGGTCGCCCGGTGCAGCGGGGTCGCTCGGTGCGGCGGGCGCGCCCGGGCTGGTGACCGGAGGCTCACCCGGGTTGGTGACCGGCGGCTCGGCCGGCACCGTGACCGGAGGCTCACCCGGGGTGGTGACCGGGGGCTCACCCGGCGGGCCGGCAGGCAGCGGCAACGTGGGTGGTGTGGGCGCTGCGGGTGGCGTGGGCGGCACGGGTGGCGCCGGCGGTTCCGGCGCCGCCACCGCGGCGTCCCCGCCGGCCGGCCCGTCCTGCCCGGCGTCGCCCTCCCGCGCGATCGCGTCCGCACCGTCCCCGTCCGCGTCCTCGCGGCCCTCGGCGGATGCCCCGCCGTCGCCGCGCCCGTCCTTCTCCTGGTCCTCGTCCTCGTCTTCGTCCTTGTCCTCGTCCTTGTCCTCGTCCCGGTCGGCGGCGTCCTCGTCGTCCGAGGGCGCGGCGGCAGGCAACGGCGTCTGGAACCCGGCATGCACCGCGGTCGGCGGTGCCGCCCCGGTGCCGAGTACGAGCGCGGCCGCGGTGGCGATGGTGATCGGAAGCAGGGTGAGCGTACGTGCGGCACGGTGCGTGTTGCTGATCATCGACGGCTCCTCGGTTCCCCGGACTGAGGCTGGGACGCCGGTGATCTTGCCTGATATTTCGATCACCAAAGCATGAGATCGGTGAGGTGACGTCGCCCGATCCGGGGGTTTTTGATGATCCCGATCGGGGAGCGCGGTCGCCGAGGTGAACCCCGCGTAAAGATCGAGAACCGGTCAGGTGCGCCCGAGCAGGCTCCGCAGCGACCCGACCGCGAGCCGCGCGGCAGGCTTGGTCGGCGTCACGACCCAGCGGGCGATCTCGTGGTGCGGGGTGGTCGCGTCGGTGAGCCGGCCGCGGGTCGTGACGGCGTGGGTGTAGCCGGCGGCGCGGGCGGCGGCGATCGTGGTCCCGTCGTAGTCGCCGGCCTGCCCGTTGGGGTAGGCGAGGGTGCGGACGGCGGCGCCGAGCTCGCGTTCGAGCAGTTCACGGGACTCGCGCAGGTCGGCCTGCTGCTCCGCGGCCGGCTCCCGCGCCAGGATGGCGTGGTTCATGGTGTGCGAGCCGATCGCGACGCCCGCGGCCACGAGCGTGCGGGCCTCGTCCCAGTCCATGTACAGGTCGCCGGGATGCAGTTCGCCCTCGGGGTCGAGGGCGTCGACGAGGCGGTCGAGCCGCTCGTGGCGGGTGCGGAGGTCGTCGAGCTTCAGGCTCGCCTCGATCACCGCGAGAGCGCGGGCCCGCCCGGCGTCGTCGGCGAGGGCGAGGGTGGCGCCCTCGAACTGCACGGCCGGGGCACCGGTGCTGCGCAGCGCCCAGCTCAGCCGCTCCCACCAGGCGTGCACCTTGTGCGAGAGGAAACCGGGGACGAGGAAGACGGTGGCGGGCAGGCCGAGCCGGCGCAGGACGGGCACGGCGTGGGTGAGGTTGTCGCGGTAGCCGTCGTCGAAGGTGATGGCCACGGCGCGCGGCGGCAGCGGCCTGCCGGCGGCGAGATCGGCGAGTGCGCGGTCGAGCGGCACCACGGTGGCGACCCGGGACAGCAGCGCCATCTGACGCGCGAAGTTGCGCGGGCCGTCGCCGGGCCGGGCCGGCCAGCGCCAGGTGGCTTCGACGTTGTGGTAACCGAGGACCAGCAGGCGGCTGCCGGCGGTTCGGGGGGACATCGAGCCAGCCTAGTAGGCGCCTTCGCCCGTCCGGGCTGCGCGCAGCGTCTTCCAGAGGATGGACATGTCCATGGTCAGTGTCCAGTTCTCGACGTAGCGCAGGTCCAGCCGCACGGACTCCTCCCACGACAGGTCGCTGCGGCCGCTGACCTGCCACAACCCGGTCATGCCCGGCTTGACCAGCAGCCGGCGGTGGGCGTCGCGGGTGAACACCGCGACCTCCTCGGGCAGCGGGGGCCGGGGCCCGACCAGCGACATCGATCCCCCGAGGACGTTGAAGAGCTGGGGCAGCTCGTCGAGGGAGTAGCGGCGCAGCCAGCGCCCGACCGGGGTGACCCGCGGGTCCTGCCGCATCTTGAACAACGGACCCGCGCCCTCGTCGACGCTGGTGAGCGCGGCCCGGTGCCGATCGGCGTCCACCACCATCGAGCGGAACTTGATCATCCGGAACAGTCCGCCGCCACGCCCCGTGCGGGTCTGCACGAAGAAGGCGGGCCCGCCGTCGCGGCGCACGGCCAGGGCCAAGGCCAGCATCAGCGGTGCCGTGACGACCAGCAGGACCACGGCGCCGACCAGGTCCATCGCGCCCTTGACCACCCGCGAGAGCCCGGTGAAGGCCGGTTCGGTGAGCCGCAGCAGCGGGAAGCCGTCCACCGGTGCGACGTGCAGCCGCGGCCCCGCGACCTCCATCAGCCCGGGATCCACGACCAGGTCGGTGCCGGTGCCCTCCAGGTCCCATGCCAGTTGCTGGAGCCTCCGGGGCGACCATCCGGGCGCCGGTGCGACCGCGACGATGTCGTAGCCGCCTGCCCAGACGGTGCGCTTGACGGCATCGAAGTCGCCCACCACGGGGACGCCCGCGACGGCCTCGGCCGAGCCCTCGCCGGTGCCGGTGGGGGTGCAGGCGGCGTCGATGACCCAGCCGTGATGCCGGGCGCGGCCGGTGCGGGCGACCATGTCGGCGACCCACTCGGGCGGCCCGACGGCGAGCACCGGATGCAGGCAGCGATCGACGCTGCGCCGGGAGTGCAGGAGCCTGCGCAGCAGCCAGCGGCCGAGCAGCATCGCGATACCGGTCGCGGGCACGACGACGAACACCCAGGCGCGCAGCGACTCGACGGCCACGGCCAGGCCCAGCAGGCCCAGGACGACGGAGGTGGCGACGGTGGCGCGCACGACGCGGCCGTACTCCTCCGCGCCCGCGCCCAGTACCCGCGGGTCCCAGACCCGGTTGGCGGCGAGGCTGCCGACCAGGGCGACGACGGTGACGGCGGCGAGGGCGAGCGAGCCGTCGCGACGGAAGGGGGATCCGCCGCCGATGCCGAGCTCGCTGCCGATGATCGCCGCGAGCAGCACGATCGTCAGGTCCGACGCGACGACGGTGGAGTAGTACCAGGTCTCCCAGCGCCGGCTCGGGCGGCGCCGGATGCCGTCGGGGCGGCCGTCGAGTCGGCGGTCGAGGGCTGGGACGGTGCGCAGCGTCGGGGTGGCGGTGATGTCGGGCGGGGTGGTGAGTCGCAGCGCGGCCCGTTCCGGCCGCCGATCAGGTCTCGGCTGTGCTGGCCCGGTCGCCGGCCCGCTCATCGACTGCCCCCCTCGCCCGCTGCTGGACGTACGTCCCGCTATCGGAGGATGGCCCGGTGGCGTTACCGCACACATCGAGTTTCACGCTCAGCTGGGCAAGTGGAGAAAGAATCCCTCGATCGTGGTACTCCGGGATGGTGAGGGTCAGTACGCGCCGCGACCGGACATGACCGCGCCGATGGTCTTCCAGAGGATCATGGCGTCCAGCGCCATCGACCAGTTCTCGACGTAGCGCAGGTCGAGCCGCACCGACTCCTCCCACGAAAGGTTGCTGCGCCCGCTGACCTGCCAGAGCCCCGTCATGCCCGGCTTGACGAGCAGTCGCCGCTGCGCCTCGGGGGTGTAGCCGCGAGCTTCCTCGGGCAGCGGCGGGCGGGGCCCGACCAGCGACATCGAGCCGGCGAGGACGTTGAAGAGCTGGGGCAGCTCGTCGAGCGAGTAGCGGCGCAGCCAGGTACCGACGGCGGTGACGCGCGGGTCGCGCGCCATCTTGAACAGCGGGCCCGCGCCCTCGTTGTCCGCGAGCAGGTCGGCCCGCAGCCGCGCGGCGTCCACCACCATCGACCGGAACTTGACCATGAGGAACGGGCGCCCGCCCTGGCCGAGGCGGACCTGCCGGAAGAACACCGGCCCGCCGTCGAGCTTGATCGCGACCGCGGCGAACAGGACGACCGGCGCCAGCAGCAGGAGCAGCGTGGCCGCGATCGTCCGGTCGACGATCGTCTTGAGGACCCGGGCGATGCCGGTGAACGCCGGCTCGGTGACCCGCAGCAGGGGCAGGCCGTCGACCGGGGCGACGTGCAGGCGCGGGCCGGCGATCTCCATCAGGCCGGGGTCGACCACCATCTCGGCGCCGGATCCCTCCAGGTCCCAGGCCAGCCGGTGCATCCGCATCGGGGTCAGCTCGGGGGTGGGGGTGACGGCGACGACGCGGTACTGGTCCAGGCCCACGGCCAGCGACATGTTGTCGAGGTCGCCGACGACGGGGACGTCGAGGATGTGGTTGGCGCCGTCGAGGCCGCGGCCGTCCGGGGTGCAGACACCCGTGACGGTCCAGCCCGAGTACTTCGCCCGGCGGGTGCGCAGGATCAGCTCGGCGACCGAGCGGGCGGTGCCCACCGCCAGCACGGTGCGCATGCAGCGGCCGTGGCGACGGCGCCGGTGCACCAGCCGGCGCAGGCCGTAGCGCACCAGCTCGGTGGCGACGCCGATCGCGGGGATCATCGCGAAGACCCAGGGGCGCACGGCGTTGAGCTCGAGGGCAAGCCCGACGAGGCCGACGAGGACGGTGCTCACGACCACGCCGCGCAGGACCCGGCCGAACTCCTCGGAGCCCTGCCCGAGCACCCGGATGTCCCAGGCGCCGCAGATCGCCGCGCCGGCGACCATCGTGACGGCGACCGCCGCGGCGAGGTACCACGAGGTCCAGACCCCGGTGGAGCCGTTGCCGAGGCCCAGCAGGCCGCCGACCAGCGCGCCGAGCACGATCACGCCGACGTCACTGGAGACGACCGCGGTCTTGTAGCGCCACTCCCAGCGCGACGAGGGGTTGGGGACGGTGGGGCGGTCGAGGTGCGTCTTCGGGGTGATCTTGTGGACGCCCAGCGGCAGCGTGGCCGACACGTCCGGTCGCGGGCCGGCGGCGTCCGCGATCGGCGGCGACTGCAGGTCGTCCCCGGCGGCGCCGTCGACGATGTCGACGGCGGTGCCGTCGATGACCTCACGAGCCGTCACCCGAGTACCAGACTTCCGGTTCACCCAACAACTCCACGTGTCGAGAAGTTGACCCCATTCACCCGGAGCAACGCTGCGAGGCGACGCCTCGTTACGGGTGGTGGAGATCGGGTGCCGCGAACGGTCTGCGGTGTCCGACGAGCGGTCGCCCGACAGGTGGTCGTCTGGCGGTCGTCGGGGTTGTCCGGACGGTCGGCCTGTGCGCCGAGCGGGCGCTCTGGCGGGCCGGGCGGCGGATCGGCAGGGCGGCCGTCACGACGTTCCCGAGGGGCGCCGGGCACGATGATCCCATGCTGGCACCACACGAGCTCACCGCCCTGGCACAGGCCGCCGCCGTCCGGCGAGGCACCCTCGACCCGGTGGAGCTCGTCGAGCACGCGCTCGCCCGGGTCGCCGACCTCGACGGACGCCTCGGTGCGTTCGCCGAGGTCACACCGGTGCAGGCGCGCGCGGGAGCGCGCGCGGCGGCGGCCCGGCTGCGCGCGGGCGACCCGGCGACGCTGCTCGGCGTGCCGACCGCGGTGAAGGACCTGGCGCTCACCGCAGGCGTGCCCACGAGGTTCGGCTCGCGCACCTATGCGGGGTTCGTGCCCGACGTCGACGACGACGCCGCGCGCCTGATGCAGCAGGCCGGCCTGGTGAGCCTGGGCAAGACCGCGACCCCGGAGTACGGGCTGCCGCCCTACACCGAGCCCGCGGGATGCCCGCCCGCCGTCACCCCCTGGGATCCGGCGCGCCTGGCCGGGGGCTCCTCGGGGGGCGCCGCCGCCGCGGTCGCGGCGGGGCTGGTGGCGGTGGCGCACGGCACCGACGGCGGCGGCTCGATCCGGATCCCGGCGGCGTGCTGCGGGCTGGTGGGGCTCAAGACCTCGCGCGGGCTGGTGTCGCGCGGCCCGGTCGGGGGTGACCCGCTGGGCATGTCGGTGAGCGGGCCGATCGCCCGCACGGTCACCGACGCGGCCGCCCTGCTCGACGTGCTCGCCGTGCCGGTGCCGGGGGAGCCGTGGACCCCCGCGGCCCGGGTCGCCGATCACCTCGACCTCGCCCGGCGGGCCGAGCCCGGCAGGCTGCGGGTGGGCCGCTACGCCGAGCCGCCGGTGCCGGGTGCGCAGGTCGACCCGGCCTGCCTCGTGGCCTGGGAGCGCACGACGGCGGCGCTCGCGGACCTCGGCCACGACGTCGTCGACGTCGACTCGGGCATCGAGCCGGATTTCCTGGCGGCCTTCGAGGTGATCTGGGCGGTGCTCGCGCACGCCACACCGGTCCCGGCGGGTACCGAGCACCTGCTGGAGCCGCTGACGGCGTGGATGCGGGAGCGGGGCGCGGCCGTCGGCGCTCCGGAGTACCTGGCCGCGACGCAGGCGGCGATCGGGCTCGGTCGCCGGGTGGTGCGCGCCCAGGCGGCGACGGTGGACGTCGTGCTCACCCCGATGCTCGCCCAGCTGCCCCGGCCGGTGGGGTGGTTCACCGCGGGCGGACCCGCGGCGGACTTCGAGCGCCAGAAGCTCTTCACACCGTTCACGGCCGCCTACAACGTCACCGGCCAGCCCGCGTTGAGCCTGCCCGTGTGCTGGGGGCGCCCCGCCGACGCCGCTGCCGACGCCGCTGCCGCCCCGGCCGGCCCCGAGCTGCCGGTGTCGGTGCAGCTCGTCGGCCTGCCCGGGGCGGACGGCCTGCTGCTCGCGCTGGGCGCGCAGCTGCACGCCGCGCTGGGCTGGGACGCCGACCGTCGCCCGCCCGGGTGGTGACCACCGCCGGGTGACGGCGGGCCTCAGCCGGTGACGGTGCGCACCCAGTCCAGCGTCGCGCGCAGGCCCTCGGTCAGCGGCGTCGGGTCGGCGAGGCCCAGGCCGTCCCTGGCGCGCGTGACGTCCAGGCAGCTGCGCAGCACCTCCCCGGCCCGGGCCGGGCGCATCTCGGGGGTGAAGTCCGCGGGATCCACCCCGGCCGCGGCGGCGACGGCCGTGATCAGCTCCAGCACGCTCACCTCCACGCCGGTGCCGACGTTGTACCGCGGGTGCGCCAGCCGCGGTGCCGCGGCCGCGGCCAGGTTGGCCGCGACGATGTCGCCGACGAAGACGTAGTCGCGGGTCTGCCGGCCGTCGCCGAACACGACCGGGCGCTGCCCGGTGAGCACGCGGTGGCAGAAGATCGCGATCACGCCCGCGTCGCCGGTGGGGTCCTGGCGCGGGCCGTAGACGTTGCCGTAGCGCAGCGACACCACCTCCAGCCCGTGCGCCGACCCGAACCACGCCCCGTACTCCTCCGCGGTGCGCTTGCCCAGCCCGTAGCCCGACAGGGGCTGCGCGGGATGGGTCTCCGGGGTCGGGACGACGTCGGTCTCGCCGTAGATCGCCCCGCCGGTGGAGGTGTTGACCACCCGGCGGGCCCCGGCGTCGCGCGCGGCGGTGAAGACGTTGAGCGAGCCCAGGACGTTGGTCGCGGCGTCGCGGGCGGGCTCCACCATCGAGGTGCGGACGTCGATCTGTGCGGCCAGGTGGAACACCACCTCGGGCGCGAATCCCGTGAGCGTCTCGCCGATCCCGGCGGCGTCCCGGACGTCGAGCTTCGCCAGCGTGGCACCGCGCTCGACCGCGCCCGCGAGGTTGGCCTCGCTGCCGTGGCTCAGGTCGTCGACGACCAGCACGTCGGCGCCACGCGCCACGAGGGCGTCGACGAGATTCGAACCGATGAACCCGGCTCCGCCGGTGACCGCTGCGCGCACGGCCGCCGACCCTACCGACGCCGTCGGCCCCCCCGCGAAGCGTGGGGTCGCGGCCCCCTCGTGCACCGGGCCGGCCCGTCGCCGAGGCCTGCTAGCGTGCCGGCAGGCGAGCCGCTCCGCGATCTCGACAGGCAGGTCGTGCGGAGCGTGAGGAGGTTGTTGTCACGTGGTGGCTGGTGCGGTTGTCGGGGCATCGGGTCGGGCCCGTCGACGGCGCGGTCCGGTGGATCCTGCGGCATGCGTCCTCGGCGGGATGGACATCGTCACGCCGCTCGGCCTGGCCGGGATCCGGTGCGTGGCCGCCGTCCGACCGGAGGACCCCACCCGGCACTCCCGCTTCGTCGACGGCACGATCGACCGGCTCGACCCCTGGTCGGAGCCCGAGGCCTACGTCGAACGCCTCGTGGCGTGGGCGACGAAGCAGCCGGCTCCGCCGGTGCTGTTCTACCCGAGCGACGGCGAGCTGCTCATGGTGTCGCGGCACCGGGAGCGGTTGCGGACGGCGTTCACGTTCCTCATCCCCGAGGCGGAGCTCGTCGAAGACCTGGTGGACAAGGAGCGCTTCCGCGCGCTCGCCACGAGGGCCGAGCTGCCGGTACCGCCCTCGCGCGAGCTGCCGGCCGGCACCGACGTCGACAGTGATCTCGGACTCCCGTTCCCGGTGATCGTCAAGCCGAACTCGCACCGCGACTTCCGCAGGGTGCTGGACCGCAACGCCAAGGCCGTCCATGCCACGACACCGGAGGAGCTGCGCGCGATCAGGGTGCGGGCTCGCGAGGCCGACGTCGACTGCGTGGTGCAGGCGCTGGTGCCGGGTCCGGAGAGCCGCATCGAGAGCTACCACGCGTTCGTCGACGAGTCCGGCGCGGTGGTCGCAGAGTTCACCGGGGAGAAGCTGCGCACCGATCCGCCCGCCTACGGTCAGAGCACGGCGGTACGCGTGGGGTTGCGGGACGACGTCCTCGAGGCCGGTCGGCGCGTGCTGTCCGCGATCGGGATGTGCTCCGGCGTGGCCAAGGTCGACTTCAAGCGCGACCCGGACGGCCGGCTGTGGCTGCTGGAGATCAACCCGCGGTTCAGCCTCTGGCACCATCCGGGTGCCGTCGCCGGGATCAACCTCCCCGCCGAGGTCTACGCGCACCTCGTCGGCCGGCCACTGCCCGGGCCCCGCCCGTTCCGCACGGGCGTGAGCTGGTGCGACCTGCGTGGCGACCGGCGGGCGTTGCGGGCGGTCGGTGCGCCGATCACGTCCTACCTGCGGTCGCTCGCCGCGACGAGCACCTGGAACTTCGGTGCCCGCACCGACCCGATGCCGCTGCTGCGGGGCGTCGTGCTGCCCGCCTTGCACCGGCGTCTGCCCGGCCCGGCCCGGAAGCGTGCGAAGGTCTGATGCGCTGCGCGGTCATCTCCGATGTCCACGGCAACCTCCACGCGCTGCGGGCGGTGCTGGCCTCGATCGCCGGCGAGGGCGTCGACCGGATCCTGTGCCTGGGTGACCTGGTCGGGTACGGGCCGCACCCGAACGAGTGCGTGGCGACGATCGCCGAGGCGGGCATCCCGTGCGTGGCGGGCAACCACGACCTGATCGCGCTGGGCGTCCTGAGCGAGGACCGGTGCGGCCCGATGGCCCGCGCGACCAACGGCTGGACGCGCGACGCGCTCGACGAGCCGAGCCGGACGTTCCTCACCGGCCTGGCCCGGCGCACCCGGGTCGGGGACGTCGTCCTCGCGCACGGCTCGCTGGACGACCCCCAGCAGTACGTCAGCTGGCCGGCCCTCGCCGACGAGCTCCTCGACCGGGTCCGCGACGAGGAGCCCGGGACCCGGGTGCTCGCGCTGGGCCACACCCACCACGCCTGGGCGCATGCCCGGCGCAGCGGCACGCTGCTGCGCGGACGGGCCACGGGGCGGGTCCCGCTCGATCCGGGACAGCCCCACCTGGTGAACCCGGGAAGCGTCGGCCAGTCACGGGACCGGTCGGTCGACGCCCGCTACGTCGTGGTCGACCTGGAGCGCGACGAGGCCGAGTTCCGCGCCGTCGCGTACGACGTGGCGGCCCACGTCGCCGCACTCGTGCGGGCCGGGCTTCCGGCGCGGACCCACCAGCTGGTGCCGAGCCGCTGGAGGACGGCGAAGCGGGTGGCGCGCTCGGGTGTGCGCGCGGCCCGACGGCTCCTGCTTCCTCGGTGATCAGGCGTTCGGAACGCCTACGTCGGCGCTTCGCGGATCCCGGTGACCTCCGATGGACGGTCCGGTCGGTCCCGCCCGGTACCGGTGTACCCTCTCGTCCGCGCAGTACCGGTCCGGTGCATCCGTCCCGACACGGACATGTCGTGAGCCAACACCACGCCGCAGGAGGCCTTCGTCGATGCCCATGGCCCAGTTTCGCCGGGCGGGTCTGGATGTCGGCCTCGTCACCGACACTGCCGGTTTCGCCGCCCTCGAAAGCGAGTGGGACGACCTGCACCGGCACGCCGCCGGGGCTTGGCCGCACGACTCGTGGGCCCTGCTGTTCTCGTGGTGGGAGTCGTGTGGGGGACGTGCGGGTCTGAAGTTGATGACCTTGCGCGACCCGGATCGTCACGAGCTCGTCATCGTCGTCCCGCTGATGGTCGTCCGGCGCCGGGGACTGCGGATGCTGACCTTCCTCTCGCAGACCGAGCCCCTGGACGTCCTCGTCCGGGAGGGCTGGGAGTCGTCGGTCGGGCCGGCGGTCGCCGCCGGCCTGCGGGCGCTGCCCGGGTGGGACGTCGCGGAGCTGCGGCTTCGGCCGCAGGCCCGCATCTGGGACGCCTACCGGCGGTGGGACGGGCCGTGCGAGCAGCGCCCGCTCACCGACTACGCGTTCGTCCCCGCCCTTCCTCGGGAGGAGGTGCTCGCCGGGCTGACCCGCAAGACCCGCAAGAACCTCTTCCGGGCCCTGCGCGCCGCCGAGGCGGACGGGCTCACCTGCACGCGGGTGCCTGCCGCGGACGCGGCCGAGGCCGGCGCGCGCCTGGTCGCGCTGCATCGCGAGCTGTGGGCCGACCGGCGGATCACCGCTGCGCACGCCTCCGACGAGTGGGCCTCGTTCATCCGGGCCACCGCCGGGCGGGTGGTGGCCCGAGGGCTGGGCGACGTCGTCGAGTGGCGACGTGGGGGCGTCGTCGAGATCTCGCAGCTGTACCTCTACGGCCCCGATGCGGTGCACGCCTACCAGGTCGGCGCGAGCAGCCACGCGGTCGAGCGATTGCAGTGGAGCTCGCTGTACATCGACGAGGGGCTCACGATCGCGCGGGCGCGCGGGGCCCGATACCTCGACCTCGCCTACGGTGACGAGTCGTACAAGTCGCGATGGAACCCGAACCTGGCACCGCATCATCGCGTCCGGCTCGGCCGTGGGCCGCTGGGATACGCGTTCCTGGCCCTCGCCCGGCTGCAGGCCACCCGCAAGCGACGAACGCCGCGGCGCAGCACTCCGTCATGACCAGCGAGCACCGTTCGGCCGGCCGCCCGGGTCGGGGCCGGCGGCGTCATCAGGACCCCGACGTCTCGGCCGGGCTGGCCGGCGTGGCCCGGCGCGGCGCGGCGGTGTCGGCGGTCACGTTGGTGCTCGTCCAGGTGATCTCGCTGGCGAGCACGCTGGCCATCGCCCGCGTGCTGAGCCCGCAGGAGGTCGGCCTCTACGCGGCGGGCACGATCCTGTCGGGCTTCCTCGTGATCTTCGCCGCAGGCGGGATGAAGGTCGCCATCGTGCAGCGCCAGGAGGACGTCGAGGACGCCGCCGACAGCGCCTTCTACGCGACCGTCGGCACCGGCCTGCTGGTGACCCTCGCCGCGCTCGCGGCCGCGCCGCTGGTGGGCCGGTTGTTCGGCAACCCGGAAGCCGGGACGATCGCTGCGGTCACCTGCGGGATGCTGCTCATGCAGGCACTGACCAACGTGCCCGACGGCCTGATGATGCGCCGGTTCAACCTCCGCCGCCGCCTGATCATCGACCCGCTGCGGTCCGCCACGTTCGGTGTGGTGACCATCGTGTTCGCGGTCATGGGATACGGCGTCTGGTCGCTGGTGATCGGCAACTACGCCTCGATGGCGGTGTGGCTGGTGGGTACGTGGGCCCTGGCTCGCTGGCGCCCCGGGCTCGGCACTCCCTCGTGGCGGCTGTGGCGGGAGCTGGCGCGGTTCTCCTACCCGCTCATCGGCTGGGGCCTCAGCTTCCGGGTCCGGGAGGCCGTGCAGACGGCACTGCTGGGGCGCGGGCTCGGCGAGGCCGCCCTCGGCCAGTACCGCTACGGAAAGCGGCTCGGCGAGCTGCCGTCCCAAGCGGTGGTCCAGGTCGGCTCGTTCGTGATCCTGCCGGCCTTCTCCCGGATGATCGCCGAGCCCGAGCGGTTCCGCCGGGCCTTCTTCCGCTCCCTGCGCGTGTTCTGGCTCGCCGCGGTGCCGCTGTCCGGGATGCTGCTCGCCTTCGGCCAGTCCGCGGTGGTCGTCCTGCTCGGGGAGCAGTGGGCGGCGGCGGGCGATTTCCTGGTCGCGATGTCCCTGGTCGGTGCCCTCGTCGCGCTCCAGCAGGTGGCCGGGGAAGCCATCAAGGCGGCCGGACGCTCGAAGCTGCTGCACCACGTGTCGGTCGTGGAGCTCGTCTTCGGTATCGGGTTGGTCGCCGCCCTGCTGCCGTTCGGCCTGCTCGGCGTGGGGCTCGCCGTCACCGGCACGGCGCTGGTGCAAACCGTGGTCATGCTCGTGCTGGCCCGGCCGGTCGTCGGGTTCCGCGGCCGGGACGTGGTTCGCGCCCTCGTCCCCGGCGGTGCGGCCGCCGCGCTCGCCGTGGGGCTACTCGGTCCGCTGGAGTGGTTCGTGGCGCGCGCGGGAGACCGGAGCATCCCGATCGGGCTGCTGCTGCTCGCCGGGCTGTCGATCGCGTTCGCGCTGGTCTACCTGCTGGCGCTGCGGTTGTTCGATCCGGCGCTGTCGCGGGAGCTGGCCGCGGGGATCCGCCGGTTCGTCGCCCGGCGGCGCGACCGGGGCGCCGGGCCGGGGAGCGCCGGAGTCGACGCGAGCGCCGCCGCGACGGATGCGACGTCGGCGGGCACCAAGGCCGAGTAGCGCCGCCGACAGCCCGACGATCGCCGTCGGCTAGGTTGACGATCGTGAGCGTGCTGGAAACGGTGCTGATGTTCGTGGTGCCCTCGGTCGGGCTGTACCTGCTCATCGCGTTGCTCGTCGCCGGGCCGCGACGGGCGCAACGACCTCGCTACCGGGTGGGCCAGCCGTGGCC
>JBQTJE010000026.1:0-19571 GCA_052387455.1 Pseudonocardia sp. | reverse complement strand
GTCGGGGGGCCCCCCGCGGTGGCGCCCCCGGCCGGGGCCGACCCGCGGGGCCCCCCGCGCCGGCCGCCCGGCGCGGCGCGCCCCGGCCACGATCGCGGCCAGGTGCTCGCCCGAGGCCACCGAGAGGTCCACGCCGGCGGCGACCGCGGCCGCGAAGTCGTCCCCGGGCAGGTGCAGCCAGGACAGCAGCGGCGCGTCGACGCCTGCCGCGCGCAGGTCGAGGGCCTCCTCGATCGTGCAGACCCCCAGCCACGACGCCCCCGCGTCGAGCGCGGCCCGGGCGACCGGCACGGCGCCGTGCCCGTACCCGTCGGCCTTGACCACGGCCATCAGCGCGGCGCCCGGCGCGGCCGCGGCGAGCACCGCGACGTTGTGCCGGATCGCCGCGAGATCGACGACCGCCTCGGCCCGGGGAGCTTCGGTCACGGGCGCCATCATCTCATCCGGCCCCGACAGCGCATCTCGACGCACGTCAGCGTGCCGCGACGACCTCGACGTCGTACGCGGCGAAGCGCTGGTCGGCCGTGACGATCGGGATGTCCTCGACCTGCGCCTGCGCGATGAGCAACCGGTCGAACGGGTCGCGGTGATGGTCGGGCAGGTCGGCGACCTGGGTGGCGTGCGTCTCCGCGACCGGGAGCCGCTCGACGCCGAACTCGCGCGCGACGCGCCGGGTCCAGTCACGGGGGTGACCGGGCACGACGAGCTTGCCGGTCCGCCACTTGATCGCGACCTCCCACGGCACGACCGCGGAGAGCACCAGCACGGTGCTGTCGGCCACGATCAGATCGACCACGTCGGGTCGGAGGCGATCCGGGTTCTCGACCATCCACACGACCACGTTGGTGTCGAGCAGGATCCTCATGAGATGTAGGGCAGGAACTCTTCGGGGATCTCGTCGAAGTCGTCGGCCATGTGGATGGTGCCGCGACCGAACCCCAGATTCGGCTTCTTCTTCCGCTGTGCGGGCACCAGCTTCACCAGCGGCTCGCCGGACCGGGTGATGATGATCTCCTCGCCGGCGAGCGCGCGTTCGAGCAGCTTGGAGAAGTGCGTCTTCGCCTCGTGGACGCCGAACTCGGCCATGGACTGAGTCTAGCGCTTAGTCCATCCTCCGAACGAGCCGGATCGCGGCCGGGACCGCCGCCTGGATCGCCGACGCCGGAGCGGGCGCGCCCCGCGCCGCCAGACCCGCGGCCACGCCGTGCAGGTACGTGGCGCAACCGGCCGCCCACCACGGGTCGAGCCCGGCCGCCAGCAGCGCGCCGACGATGCCCGAGAGCACGTCCCCCGAGCCGGCCGTCGCGGCCCACGACGTCCCCGACGGGTGCACCAGCGCCCGCCCGTCCGGGTCCGCGACGACCGTGGCGTTGCCCTTGAGCAGCACCGTGACCCCCAGCTCGGCCGCCGCACGCCGGGCCGCGGCGACCCGGTCGGGCCCCACCTCGCCGGCCACCCGCGCGAACTCGCGGTCGTGCGGGGTGAGCACCACCGGCCGCCCCCGGACCGCCGCGCGCAGGTCGGCGTGCTGCGCGAGGAGGGTCACCGCATCGGCGTCCACGCACACGGGCACGTTCCGCGCCAGCACGGCGGCCAGCAGCGCGCGGCCGGCCTCGCCGGTGCCCGACCCCGGGCCGACCGTCCACGCCTGGGCGCGGCCCGCGTCGTCGATCGAGTCGGTGGCCACGACCTCCGGCCACGCGGCGCGCACCCCGTCGGCGGCACCACCCGCGAAGCGCACCATGCCGCAGGTCGCGAGCACGGCTGCGCCGGTCGCCAGCACCGCCGCACCCGGGTAGGTCGCGGAGCCGGCGGCGACCCCGGCCACCCCCTGGGTGTACTTGTCGTCGGACGGGCCGGGCACGGGCCAGCGCGCGGCGACGTCGGCGCGGTCGAGAACGCGCGCGTGCGGCGCGGGAAGCAGCGGCGCGAGCCCGAGATCGACCAGGTGCACCGGCCCGCAGCGCGGCGCCGCGAGCACGTGCACCGGCTTGCGCGCGCCGAACGTCACCGTCTCGGTGGCGGTGACGGCGGGCCCGTCCACCGCGCCGGTGTCGACGTCCACGCCGCTGGGCAGGTCCACGGCCAGCACCGGCGCAGTCACGCAGCCGACGAGCGCCGCCGCGGGTTCCCGCAGCGGGCCGCGCCCGGAGATCCCGACGATCCCGTCGACGACGAGGTCGGCGCGGCGCAGCGCGGCCGCCGCAGCGCCGGGCCGGTCCGGCGACCCGTCCAGCGCGACGACCCGCCCACCGGCCCGGCGCAGCGCGGCGAGCCCGACGGGGTGCGCCCGCGCCGGGTCCAGCAGCACCGCGGTAACCGCCGCGCCCCGGCGCCGCAGCTCGTACCCCGCCCACAGGGCGTCGCCACCGTTGTGGCCCGCCCCGACCAGCAGCGTGACGTGCCGGCCCGCGGTCCGGTGGAGCATCCGCCGCGCGTGCACGGCCAGGCCGAACGCGGCCCGGCGCATGAGCGCGCCCTCCGGCGTGCGCTCCAGCAGCTCGGCCTCCGCCTCGCGCACCTGCCGGGCCGTCCACACTCCGCGCACCCGGCGGACGCTACCTGCGGCCGTCAGGTCGTGGGGGTCAGGCGCGGCCGTCAGGTCGTGGGGGTGTCGTCGACCTCGATGTCGTAGTTGGTCCGGTCGCCCTCGACCGACCGCAGCTTCACCGTCACCCCGTACTCCTGGCCGCTGCCGATGGTCACCGAGCAGCGGATCGAGCTTCCGGCGCGCGTCGGTAGCGGTTCGGGGCAGGCGACGTTCTCGGCGGGCCGCCCGTCCGCGCGCAGCACCAGCTTGTGGATCTCCTGCTCGATGTCGTCGGCGGGAACGGCCTCGCGGCCGCAGCCCGCGAGCGCGAGCACCAGGCAGGCCGTCACGGCGGTAGTGCGGCCGATCCCGGGGATGGTCAGCATGGTGTTCCTTCGTCGAGTGGCTGGACGGTTGCTCGATCGCGGATACCCCCGGCGGCGTTACCGGCGACCACAGCGTTACCGGCGACCACAGTAGGCGGGCGCACCGGGCCAGGACTACCGTGCGCCCCTGTGACCAGGACGCGCCCGGCCGCCCGGCCACCGCAGGCCCGCAACGCCAAGGAGGCCGTCGCCGCCCTGTCCCGGCCCGGCCCGCACCCCGTGCTGCGCGGCGACCTCGGCATCGTCGGCATTCCCGGTGTCGTGTTCGCCCCCACCGAGGGGCTCGGGCTGCCCGCGGTGGCGTTCGGCCACGACTGGCTGCAACCGGCCGGGCGCTACGCCGACCTCCTGCGCCACCTCGCGTCCTGGGGCATCGTGGCCGCCGCCCCGAACAGCCACCGTGGCCCGCTGCCCAGCCAGCACGCCTTCGCCGCCGACCTACGCGCCACCCTCGACGTCTGCGCGGGCGTGCGGCTGGGCGACGGGCACCTCAGCGTCGACTCCCGGCGCACCGCGCTCGCCGGGCACGGTCTGGGCGCGGGAGCCGCGCTGCTCGCCGCGGCCGGGCACCCGCGGGTTGCCGCGGTCGTGACGCTCGCCCCGGCCCAGGTCCACCCGTCGGTGCTCGACGCCTCCCGCGCGGTGACGGTCCCGACGCTGCACGTGGCGGCGGGCAAGGACACGGTCGCCCCCGCCGCCGGGCACGCCGAGCCGATCGCCGCCGCCGCCGGCGGCCCCGTCTGGCTGCGCACGCTGGTGAAGGCGAGCCACACCGGCTTCCTCGACGGCTCCCACTGGAGTGACCTCGTGCTCGCCGGCAGCCCCGACGCCCGGACGCGGCGCCTCACCCGCGCGCTGGTCACCGCGTTCCTGCTCACGCAGCTGTGCGGGGAGGAACGCGCCGAGCTGCTGGTCGACGGCAAGATCCCCGGCACCGAGCTGCTACACCCCGCCTGACAGCACGGCGAGTCCGCGTTCACAGCACGGCGAGTCCGCGTTCTCAGCACGGCGAGTCCGCGTTCACCTGTCATGCCGGCGGTCGCGCCTCGCCCTCCGACAGGGTCGCGATCCGCATCCCGCGCGCCGCGTCAGCACGCCGCGCCGCCGTCGAGCCGAGCAGCGGACCACCGCTGGTGAGCGGCCCGTCCTGCAGCTCGGCTCCCTCCGCAGGTCCGGTCTCGCGGGACGCCGACGCGCGCGCGAGGCGTTCGGCGAGCGCGACGCACGCCTCGGCGTCCCGGTCGAGCTGGCGCTGCACGAGCCCCGCCCGCTCGACCCACTCGCGGCCCCGGTCGTCGGTCCAGCACCGCTCGATCCCGTCGGCGGCACGCCGGGTCTCCGCTGCGATGTGCGTGAAGCGCTCAGCGCACTCGCGCAGCCAGCCCATGAACTCGTCGAGCCAGTCGGTCGTGCGGGCATTCACCACTCACCCCCGGCCGACCGGCGCAGGTCGCGCGCGACGTCGAGATCGGCGTGCTCGGCCGCAGCCGCAACGGCCCGCAGCGCGGCGTGCATCGCCGTCAACTCTGCGCTCACCCGCTCGGCGGTGGTCCGCAGCCGGATCTGCTCGGCAACCAGGACTCGCCCGTCGTGGAGCTCCTCCGGCGCCATGTCCGATCGGCGGGCCAGCAACGGGCTCAGGTCATCGACGAGGCTGACGACGGCGGCGGCCACTGACCGCAAGCCGTTGGGATCGAGGTTCATATCGGGGCGCATGCGCTGATCGTCGCGCGGCGGGGCGCGATTTCGTGGCGGAACGGCGCAACCCGCACCACGGAGCTGCCGGTGTGCTACCCCCGCCGGACCGCTCACCGTGACGAGAACGCGGACTCACCGTGGCGAGAACGCGGACTCGCGGTGCCGAAGACGCGGACTCGCGGGGGCGGGACCGTCAGCCGGCGGCGGCGACCACCTCGGCCAGCCGCAGTGCGGTGGCCTTGGCCTGTTCGGGCGTCGGGGCCTCGACCATGACGCGCACGAGCTGCTCGGTGCCCGAGGGCCGCAGCAACACTCGGCCTGCACCGGCGAGCGTCGCCTCCGCGGCCTCGACGGCTGCCTGCACCCGCGCGGATGCAGCCACCGCGGCCTTGTCCGTGACCCGCACGTTCTCCAGCACCTGCGGCAGCGGTGTGACGATGCCGGCCAGCGCCGCGAGCGACGAGCCGGTGGTGGCCATCCGCGCCATCAGCCGCAGCGCCGTCAGCAGGCCGTCCCCGGTGGTGGACAGGGTCGGCAGCACGACGTGCCCCGACTGCTCCCCGCCGAGGGAGAAGCCGCCGGCGCGCAGCTCCTCCAACACGTAGCGGTCGCCGACGGCCGTGGTGCGCACCGCGATTCCCGCATCGCGCATCGCCAGGTGCAACCCGAGGTTGCTCATCACGGTCGTGACGAGCGTGTCCTCGACCAGCTCGCCGGCCTCCCGCATCGCGACGGCGAGGACGGCCATGATCTGGTCGCCGTCCACCTCGGCTCCGTCGGCGTCCACGGCCAGGCAGCGGTCCGCGTCGCCGTCGTGCGCGATCCCGAGATCGGCCCCGTGGGCCCGCACAGCGGCGCGCAGCGAGCTCAGATGCGTGGATCCGACCCCGTCGTTGATGTTGAGCCCGTCCGGCGCGGCGTGCAGCGCGACGACGTCCGCGCCCGCCCGGCGGTAGCACTCGGGCGCGGCGGTCGCGGCGGCCCCGTGGGCGCAGTCGACCACGACCCGCAGCCCGTCCAGCCGCGCCGGTGTGGCATCGAGCAGGTGCGTCACGTAGCGGTCGGCAGCGTCCGGCAGGTCGCGCACGCGCCCGATCCGGGCACCGGTCGGCCGCTCGCGCACGCCGTTCAGACCTTGCTCGACGGCCACCTCCAGCGCGTCGGGCAGCTTGTGCCCGCCCGCGGCGAAGAGCTTGATGCCGTTGTCGGGCATGGGGTTGTGCGATGCCGAGATCATCACGCCGAGATCGGCATCCAGCGCCCCGACGAGATGGGCTACCGCCGGTGTGGGCAGGACCCCGACCCGGACCGCGTCCGCACCCGCCGAGGCGAGCCCCGCGACGACCGCCGCCTCCAGCATCTCGCCACTCGCCCGCGGGTCGCGCCCCACGACCGCGACCGGCCGATGCGACCGGTCGCGCTCGGCGAGCACGCGGGCCGCCGACGCCGCCAGGCCGAGCGCGAACTCCGGGGTGAGGACGTCCCCGTTGGCCAAGCCACGTACCCCGTCGGTGCCGAAGAGCCGGCGCACCCTCAGCGCTTGCTGTACTGCGGTGCCTTGCGAGCCTTCTTGAGGCCGTACTTCTTGCGCTCGATGACCCGCGGGTCACGGGTGAGGAAGCCGGCCTTCTTCAGCGGCGGGCGGTCCTCGCTGTCGACCTCGATCAGGGCGCGGGCGATGGCCAGGCGCAGCGCGCCGGCCTGACCGGACGTGCCGCCGCCGGTGAGGTTGGCGAAGATGTCGAAGCGCTCGGTCTTCTCGACGGTGACCAGCGGCTCCCGGATGAGCTGCTGGTGCAGCTTGTTCGGGAAGTACTCCTCGAGGGTGCGCCCGTTGAGCGTGAACTGGCCGCTGCCCGGCATCAGCCGGACGCGCACGACGGCCTCCTTGCGGCGGCCGACGGTCTGCACCGGGCGACCGGGCAGCACCACGGGCACGGCGACGTCCACCTCGACGTCGTCGATCGCCTCGACATCCTCGACGTCGGCAGCAGACTCGGCGTCGGCAGCAGGCTCGGCGTCGGCAGCAGGCTCGGCGTCGGCAGCGGGCTCGGCGTCGGCTGCAGGCTCGGCGTCGGCGGCGGACTCGACAGCGCCGACGGCGGCCACGTCGGTGTCGGCGGCGGTCACGTCGGCCTCGGTCTCGGGCGTGCTCACGGGCTGTCCCTCTTCGATGCTGGTGGGGTCGTCGGTCGGCGAGCTCGGGGAGGTCACTGCGCGACCTGCGTGATGGTGAACTCGGCGGGCCTCTGCGCGCCGTGCGGGTGCGCCGGACCCGCGTACACCTTGAGCTTCTTGCCCATGGCGCGGCCGAGCTTGGTCTTGGGCAGCATCCCCTTGACGGCCTTCTCGACGAGGCGGTCCGGGTACTTCTCGATCATCTCGCCCACGGAGCGCTGGCGCAGGCCGCCCGGGTAGCCGGAGTGCCGGTAGACGAACTTGTCGGTGCGCTTGTTGCCCGACACCGCGATCTTCTCCGCGTTGACGATGACGACGAAGTCGCCGGTGTCCATGTGCGGGGCGAAGGTGGGCTTGTGCTTGCCGCGCAGCAGCGTGGCGGCATGGGTGGCGAGACGGCCGAGGACGACGTCCGTGGCATCGATCACGTGCCAGGCGCGCGTGATGTCGCCGGGCTTGGGGCTGTACGTGGACACGGACCTACCTCGTCGCTGCTCGAACGTGTGTGGTGCGGGCACGGCACCCTGGGGCACCGCGTCCGGTCGGAGTGCGTCGGTGGGGCGCCGTCCGGGGACGGGCCGACGGGCCGCACTCGCGGAGCGCGGCCGCGAGCTTCCGCCCGCCGCACGTCGAAGCACGAGGGTACCCGCCGGTCCGAAGAGGGGTCAAAACGCCCCCTCGGACCGGCGGGTACGGGCTACCCCGTCACGCCCAGCGGGCCGCGTTGGCCTGCTCGACCTGGTGGTAGCTGTCGTTCGCCGCGCCGAGAGCGGCCCCGATCTGCGTGAGCACGGCCGTCAGGTCGGCGGCGGCGGTGTCCCACTGGCGCTGCTTGATCCCGTAGTCCTGGGCGGCCTGGCCCTCCCAGGTCGCGACCATCGGCGCGAGGAACTGCTTGAGCTCGTCGAGCTGGGCGCGCATCCGCCCGGCCGCACTCGCCACGCTGCCCTGCGCACTCTCCAGGGCCGCGAACGTCACCTTGATCTCGGACATGTCCTCCGCCTCTCAGCCCAGTGCCGCGGTGATCGACGACATGCTGGCCATCTGCTGGTCCTCCTGCTGCTGGTACGTGCGCGCCGAGCCCTGGACGGACTCACCGATGCCGCGCAACGCCTGGTTGAGCTGGGCGGCACTGGTGTCCCAGCGCGCCATGAGCTTGGTGAACTCGGCGGCCGCCATACCCCTCCACATCCCGGCCAGCGGGCCGAGCTGGCCGCGCAGCGCGGACAGGTCGCCCTGCACGGTCTCGTTGACCGACAGCACGTGCCTGCCGGCCCGCTCCATCTCCTCGGTCGTGGTGCCGAACCCTCCGGCCATTGCTCCTCCTGTTGTCTGCACTCTCCGAACGGGACCGCGTCACCGTGACAGCCGGGACGCCGCGGCGGGCCCGTTCCCGCGGCGACCCTTTGCACCTGCGAACGTTCACGGCTGCCTCCGCAGCGATCCGACGACGACGGCACACGCCCGGCGCACCTGCGCCGCCCCCGCGAGGGTGTGCCGGCAGCCGACGCTGAGCTGGTCGGGGCCGTCGAGCAGCACGTACCAGTCCAGGGCGCCGTCGGCCACGTCCTGCCGGTAGGTGGCGACCGGGCGCCCCGCGTAGCTTCCTGCGAGCTCGACGCCACGCACCGCCGCTCCCCCGGCCACGGCGGAGTCGAGTGCGGCACGGAGGTCGGCAAGCGCACGGGCGGGCTCGGCGGCGGCGTCGTAGCCCAACGGGGTGCGTTCGACGACCACGAGGTCGCTGCCCTCGGGTGCCCCGACGGGGGTGAGCAAGGTCCGCCTGCGCTCCGGCATCCCGCCGGTGTGCGCCCACCCGTCGGGCAGCCGCATCCCGTAGCCGTACTGGACGACCGCGGCCGGGCCCGGTTCGGGGACCGGGCCCGGCCCGGCGAGCAACAGCGCCGCGCCCGCGACGGCGAGCAGCCCGGCCACGACGGCGTGCGCCGAGCCCCGGCGGTGCCGCGGTGGGTTCGGCAGCCACCGCGGAACAACCGGCGGGGCCGGCCGGGCGGTCACCGGATCGTCGGCCCGCAGCGCACCCAGCACGGCCGCCGCCTGCGGCCGATCGGCCACGGTGACCGGACCCACGCCGGCCGCGTCGAGGAGCTCGGCGAGCAGCGGCGTGCGGGCGACGCCGCCGACGAGCAGCACCGGCACCGGCCCGTCGCGACCGCGCGCGACCACGCGACACGCCTCGACGATCTCGGTCAGCAGCGGGGTGAGCGCGGCCCGCACCTCGTCCGCGCGGACGACGATCTCGCCGCCGGGTGTCGGGACGCGTACGGCAGGCAGCAACGACAGCGCCTCCCGGACCGCGCGCGCCGCGCCGGGTCGCGCGCCCACCGCACCCAGCAGCTCGGCCACCGCCCCGTCCAGCCGTGCCCCGCCGACACCGCAGCGGCGGACGACCTCTGCGTGTCCCGACGGATCCAGCAGGGACAGCACCGTGCCGGTGTGCCCGGCGTCCACGACGAGCCGCCCGCCCCCGCCCGCGGCGGCCGCCGCCGGCACCGGCACCGCCGACACCACCGAGCATCCCGCCCGATCCGGTGGATCCGCGCCGTCACCGACGATCACCACCTCTACGGGCGCGCCGCCGGTGAGCCCGGCGAGGAGCGCCCGCACCTGGGCCGGGGACAGCGGTCCCGCCACCTCGGCGAGCAGGGCGGGTTCGCCGCCCGGCTCGAACCCTGCGACCCGCACGGCCGTGGCGCCTGCGTGCACCGCGAGCCGTGCGGGCGGCCCGGTCACGCCCGGCCCGAGCCCGCAGGAGCGGCCGGGTCGGCGACCGGCCCGGCGGCAACGGTCACCGGCTCGTCGGGCTCCAGCCAGGCGAGCTGCACCCGCCGGGCGCCGCGCCTGCGGTCGACCAGCGTGCCGCGCCCGGGCGGCAGCGGCATGGGCTTCACCGACTCCACCAGCGCTCCCTCGTCGGGGCTGCCGCTCATCACCAGGCCCGGCGACGCCAATTCGCGCAGCCTGCCCAGCAGCGGGTCGAACACGGCCCGGCCCGCACCGCCGCTGCGCCGCGCCACCACCACGTGCAGGCCGACGTCCTTGGCCTGCGCGAGGAACTCCACGATCGGCAGCAGCGGGTTGGGACCGGTCGACCCGCCGGGCGCGACGAGGTCGTAGTCGTCGATCAGCAGGTACACCTCCGGTCCGGACCACCAGCTGCGTTCGCGCAGCTCCCGGGCCGTGACCCCGGCACCGGGCAACCGCTTGCGCAGCGACGCGGCCAGGTCGGTCGCGGCGGACGCGGCGGCGTCGGGCGTGCTGGCGTAGCCGACGAGATGCGAGTCGGGCACCGCGCCGAGCAGGCCGCGCCGGTAGTCGACGACGACGATGCGCGCCTTCGCCGGGGTGTATCGCTCGACGATCCCGCGGGCGACCAGGCGCAGCAAGCCCGTCTTGCCGCATTCGGCGTCGGCGTAGCAGACCAGGTGCGGTTCGGCGGCGAGGTCGAGCTCGACGGTGGCGAGGCGCTCCTCGTCCAGGCCGATCGGGATGCCGCCGGTGCCCGCCGCGAGCTCCGAGCGCAGCACCCGCTCGGGAAGCAGCCGGACGGGGGCGAACCCGGGGCCCGGGTACACGGCGGCGACGCGCGCGACGAGCGTGGCGGTATCGCCGTCGGCGGGGCGTGGGGCGGCGATCACCATCGGCGCACCGTCCGGGGCGAGACCGTGCCCGGGCCGCGACGGGACCTCGGCCGCGGCGCGACGGTCGACCTCCGACTCCGAGGGCTCGCCCAGCCGCAGCTCCCACCGGCTGCCGAGCAGGTCCTTGAGCGCGGGCCGCAGGTCGGTCCAGCGGTTCGTGGACAGCACGACGTGCACACCGTAGGACAGGCCCTTCGCCGCCAGCGGCAGCAGGCGCGCCTCCAGTTCCTCGAACTCCGCGCGCAACGTCGGGTAGCCGTCGACGACGAGCACGAGGTCCGTGCAGGGTTCCGCGTCGATCTCCCGTCCCGTGCCGCCTGCCGCGCGCCGGGCCCGGAACTCCTCGACCGAGACGATCCCCGCGTCGCGGAACAGCCGCTCGCGCCGGTCGACCGCGGCGACGGTCTCGGCGACCACGCGGCGGACGAGGTCGGGCTGCTGGCGGTCGGCGACGGTGCCGACGTGCGGCAGCGCAGCCAACCGCCGCAGCACGCCGCCGCCGAGGTCGACGACATGCACACCGAGCTCGGCCGGAGTGTGGGTGAGCGCCAGACCCAGCAGCGCCGTGGCGAGCGCCGTGGACCGGCCCGACCGGGGCCCGCCGACCACGACCAGGTGGCCGGCCGCGCCGGCGAGGTCGAGCACGAGCGGGTCCCGGCGCTGGAGGTAGGGCCGGTCGACCTGGCCGACGGTCACCCGCAGCGCGCCGCCTGCCCGGCGGGTGCCGACCAGCGGCTCCAACGGCGGCGGATCGGCCAGCGGCGGCAGCCACACCTGGTGAGCGGGCGGGCCCTGGCCGGCCAGCGCCGCGGTGAGGGCGTCGAGCACGGTGGGCGGGTCCCCGTCCGGGCGCTCGACGGCCGGCGGCGGGGCGGGCGGCGCGGCGGGTTCCCCGGCCGCCTCGGGCACCGCCGCGGCCGTGAACAGGTACGCCGCGGGTCGTCCGGCTCGGATCAGCGGTTCGACGCCGGCACTGGCCGCGGGGCCGGAGACGTAGGCGGCACGGAAGCGCACCAGCTCGTCGGTACCGGTCGCCAGGAACGCCGCGCCCGGCGTCGACGGCAGTTGGTGGGCGTCGGGGACGCCGAGCACGGCGCGCGACTCGGAGGCGGAGAAGGTGCGCAGCGCGATCCGGTAGGACAGGTGCGACTCCAGCCCGCGCAGCCTGCCCTCGTCGAGCCGCTGCGAGGCCAGCAGCAGGTGCAGCCCCAGCGAGCGGCCCAGCCGCCCGATCGTCACCAGCAGGTCGATCAGCTCCGGGCGCTGAGCCAGCAGCTCGGAGAACTCGTCGACGACCACGAGCAGCGCGGGCAGCGGCGGCAGCTCGGGGCGCCGGGCGCGGGCCGCGGCGTAGTCGGCGACGCCGGTGAGGTTGCCCGCGGCGCGCAGCAGCTCCTGGCGCCGGGTGATCTCCCCGGCCAGCGCGTCTGCCATGCGATCGACCAGCGTCAGCTCGTCGGCCAGGTTCGTGATCACCGCGGAGACGTGTGGCAGCTCGGCCAGGCCGAGGAACGTCGCGCCGCCCTTGAAGTCGACGAGCACGAGGTTGAGCTCGTCGGACGGGTGCGTGGCGGCCAGGCCCAGCACCAGCGTGCGCAGCAGCTCGCTCTTGCCCGAGCCGGTGGCGCCGATGCACAGGCCGTGCGGGCCGCTGCCACCCTGCGCCGACTCCTTGAGGTCCAGCAGCACCGGCGCGCCGTGCTCGTCGACCCCCACGGGCACGCGGAGCCGGTCGGCGGGCGAGCCGGACCACCGGGCCCGCAGCGGGGCGACCCGAGTACCGGCCAGGCCGAGCAGCGCAGGCAGGCCGTGGTCGGTCGCCGCAGGCGTCTCCTCAGCACCGCCCGAGCCGGCGGGGCGGAACCGGGCGAGGCGCCGGGCCAGGGCGCGGGCCTCGGCCACGGTGAGCGCGTCGGGGCGGCCGAGCCGGCGCCTGCCGGTACCGGTGGCCCGGTCCACCCCGTCGGCTCCGACGACCAGCCGCACCACCGACGGCGCGGGCCGCCGGCCGGGCGGGGCACCGACCCGCAGCACCGTCACCCCGGGGACGGCGGCCCACGGCCCGGGCCCGTCGGCGACCCCGTCGACGACCACCAGCAGGTGCGGCCCTCCGGCAGGCTCCGCGACCCACCAGCGCCGCAGCTCGTCGGCGTCCGCGGTGAGCATCCGCACCGGCCCCAGGACGTCGCGCCTGCTCGGGTGGGCCGCGTGCGGCAACCACTTCACCCACTCCCAGTCCGGCATGCGCTCCGGCACCGCGACGACCGCGACAAGGGCCTCGTCCGGGCAGTGCCACAGCACGTACTGCGCGAGCATCGCCCGCGCCATGGCCTGCACGGCTGCGGCGTCGGCGCCCGCGGGCTCCAGCCAGACGGTGCCGCTGTCGCGCAACGAGAGCGCGACGGGCAGGTCTCCCACCACCGAGTTGCGGACGAGGAAGCGGCGCAACGCGATGGCCGTGACCGGTTCGATGCTCTCCACCGGGCCGGTCTGCGGGGCGACCAGCTCCACGGCGAGGCGCTGGGGGCCGCGGGCGATACGCAGCTGCCCGAAGTCGTCGTCCGCGGGGCGGCGCTCCCAGAGCCGTCCCGCGGCCAGCACCGCGGGCCAGCCGGCCGGGTCGGGGTGCACGAGGTCCAGCGCGGCGCGCTGATCGTCGGCGACCGCCCGCACCCGGCGCCGCTGCACACCGAGGTAGCGCAGGTAGTCGCGGCGGTCCTCGTCGAGCCCCGCGCGGCGGTTGCCGCCCCCGCGCCCGCCGCCCGCCGCCAACATGCCGATCGTCGACAGCGCGAACATCCCCCCGAACAGCCACGACGTGGGGTTGCCCGGTCCGAGCACCGCGATGAAACCGATCGAACCCGCGATCATCACCACGGGCAGCAGCTTCATGAGCACCCCGCCGGGCACCACCCGCTCCGGCTCGGGCGGAGGTTCGAGCGCCAGCTGGCCGGACGGGACCCGCGGCACCGCCCGCGGCGGTCTGGGAACGGTGACGGTGCGCAACGTGGCTCCCCGGTTCGACGAGTTTCGCGAAAGCGGCCCGCGAGGCGACCCGCGGCGGCGAGAGTAGGCAGCCGAGCGGCCTCGCCGGGGCCGAATCGCGAAAGCCGGGAGATCACGCGATGCGTACCGACCACCCCGCCTTCTGCCGGGTCAGCCTGCTCACCCCGCGCACTCGCGTGGACGTGGCGCTGCCCGCGGACGTGCCGCTGGCCGAGCTGGTGCCGCTGGTGCTGGAGCTGATCGGCGAGCCGCGCCGGCCGCACGCACCGGTCGCGTGGCGGTTCAGCGGCGCCACCGGCGGGCCGCTGCCCGCGGGGGTCACGCTGGCCGCCCTGCGGGTGCCGGACGGCGAGCTGCTGCGCCTGGCCCCGCACGCTCCGCCCCCGGTCGCACCGGTGTTCGACGACCCGATGGACGCGGTGGCCGCGTCCGCGGGCGGCGGCCGCGGGACGGGCGGGCCGCGGTTGCGGGCCGGGGTCGCGCTCTCCGCGGCGCTGCTCGCCGCCGGGCTGGTGACATGGGCCCCGGGGCCCGCGGTCGGGACCGTCGCGACCGTCCTGGCGGTGCTCGTCGCCGCGACCGGAGCGGGGATCTGCCTCGGGCGGGCCGCCGCGGCCGCGCGGATCGCGATCGGCGGCGCGTCGCCTGCCTCCGGACCGGGCGCGGGCTTCGCCGCCGCCGTCGCAGCGCTGTGCGCGGTGCCGCTCGCGGCCGCCGCCGGGTGGGCCGCGGTGCCCGGGCCGCCGGGCGCCGGCCAGCTCCTCGTCGCGGCCGCCGCCGCGGGCTGCGCGGCGGCGGCCGGGCAGATCCTGGTCCGCGTGATCGCGCCGGTGCTGGTCGCGGCCGTCGTCGCGGCCATCGCGCTCGTCGGGATCGCCCTGCTGCGGCTGTGGCTTGGGGCCTCGCCCACGGCGCTGGCCGCTGGCGCGGCGACGCTCGCGCTGGCCGTCGGGCCCCTGCTGCCCCGCCTCGCACTGCGGCTGGCCGGACTGCCCGAGCCGTCCGTGCCGACCGACGCCGACGAGCTCGTCCACGACGACCGGCTCGACCGGCTCCCACCCGCCGAGCTCGCCGACCGCACCGACCTGGCGCGCGGGTTCCTCGCCGGACTCGTCACGGGCACAGCCACGGTCGTCGGCGTCGCGGCGGTGCCGGTGGCGACGGCCGGGGGCTGGGCCGGCCCGGTGCTCGCGGGGACGTTGCTGGTCGCCACCGGGCTGCGGTCGCGCGGCTTCGCCGACACCGCGCCCGCGCGCGCCACACTGGTCGCCGCACTGGCCGGGGCGGCGGGGGTCTGCGTGCTCCTGGCCGCGTCCGGTGGCTCGGTCGTGCGCCTGGCCGTCGCGGGTGTGGTGGGCGCGGTGGCGCTGGCCGCGGTGAGCCTGGTCGGGCGGACCGAGCCGGTCGCGTCACCGGTGTCACGGCGGGCCGTCGACCTGCTCGAAGGGCTGCTCGTGGCCGCCGCCGTGCCACTCGCCCTGCACGTGATGGGCATCTACGCGCTGGTGCGTGGGTGGTGAGCTGCCCGCGGACGGCGCGCCTGGCCGGGCTGCCCGCGCTCGCGCTCGTCGGGCTGCTGCTCGGACCGGTCACCCCCGCCGCCCTCACGCCGCCGGACCGACCGGCCGCCTCCGCGCCGCAGGTCACCCCCGCCGCGCTCACGCCGCCGGACGGGCCGGCCGCCTCCGCGCCGCTCGCCGACCGGTTCGCGCACGGCGCCGCGCACCCTGTGACCCGGCCCGCGCCGCCTCCCGAGCCGCCGCCGGTCCGGGCCGCGGCACCCGCGGCCCGCGTGCCCGGCGCGGCAGCCGGGGTGCGCGTCCCGCAGCGGTGCGAGCCACCGGTCGCGGACCTCGCCGCCGCCGCCGACGTGTCCCGCTCGCTGCGGCTGACGGCCGTCCACCGGCTCGCCACCGGCGCGGGCCAGACGATCGCGGTGATCGACACCGGGGTGGCACAGCACGACCGGCTCGCCGGGCGGCTGCGCGGCGTCGGCGACTTCCTCACCGGCGCCGACGGCCGCAGCGACTGCGACGGACACGGGACCGCCGTCGCCGGCCTGCTCGCAGCAGCCCCGGCCGCGGACGACGACTTCGTGGGCATGGCCCCGGCCGCCACCCTCCTCACGATCCGCCAGACCAGCCGCGTGATCACGGTGACCGGCGGCGACGGGCGGGCGCGACCGGCGGGGGACGTCGACACCCTCGCCGCTGCCGTCGTGCTGGCCGTCGAGCGCGGGGCGAAGGTGATCAACCTGTCGGAGGCGGCCTGCCTGGCGCCGGAGTGGGCGGCGCGCGAGGGCGCCGTCCTGCAGGCCGCGTTGCGGCTCGCGGCGCGGCGCGACGTCGTCGTCGTGGCCGCGGCAGGCAATATCGGCGTCGGCGGCTGCACCGGCGGCGCGCCGGCGGGTGAGGTGGCGCTGCCCGGCTGGTTCGGCGACGACGTGCTCACCGTCGCCGCCACGGGCCCCGACGACGCGCCCGCTCCGTTCACCGTGCCCGGCCCCTGGGTCGACGTCGCCGCGCCCGGTACCGGCCTGCGTTCCCTCGCGATCGGTGGTGGCCTGACCACCACCGGCGTCGAGGGCACCAGCTTCGCCGCACCCTGGGTCGCGGGCCTCGCCGCGCTCGTCCGCGAGCGGTTCCCCCAGCTCACCGCGGCCGAGGTCACCGACCGGATCCTCGCCACCGCACGGCGCGCCCCGGGCGGGCACGATCCACACCTGGGACTGGGCATCGTCGACCCGGTCGCCGCACTCACCGCCGAGCCAGCGGTCCTGCGGCCCGATCCCGCGCGCGTCGCCGTCGCGCCGACCGTCCTCGCCGGCACCCGCCCGGCCGGCCCGCCCCCGCAGCCTCGGGCGCCGGTCGAGCTGCTCGCCCTGGCCGCCCTCGCCGGCACCGCCGGTGCGGGGGTGGCGGTGGTGCGCCGCCGCGGCGCTCGGGCCTGATCGTCCGCGACTGGCGCCGGCCCCTCGACGCGGCTGCCGACCACTGTGGAGGCGAGGACGTGGCGCGGGGTCGACGCCGGCAGGCGGCGCTGACAGGTCGCTGACGCCCATCGGGGTGTAGTGCCGTATCCGCGCGCATTCATGATCGCCACGTCGGGACGCCCATCCGCGCCACACGCGGTCCCGCGCCCCGCAGCGCCGATCATGTCTCTCGCCCGACACCCCTGCTGCCGTTCACGCCGGGCCGCCACCTGCGGGCCACGCCCACCCCGCCACCCCCCGCCCACCATTCGACCCGCGCCACCATCCGACCGCGCCACCATCCGACCGCGCCACCATGATCACCGCTCGGGGGACATCGGGCCGCGCCATGTACGCTCCCACGCCCCCAGCCGGCGATCAGGGGACGGGCCGGTTCCGAACGCCCGCCACCATGATCACCGTTTGGGGACGTGCGTCCGCGCCGCACACGCTTCCGCGTCCCCAGCCGGCGATCAGGGGACGGGCCGGTTCCGTACGCCCGCCACCATGATCACCGTTGGGGGACGTGCGTCCGCGCCGCACACGCTTCCGCGTCCCCAACCGGCGATCATGAGACGAGGCTGTCGGGGGCGCGGCGCGGGTCAGCCCACGCGCTGCTCCATGACGTCGACCAGGCGGCCGGCATCGGCGGCGTCGACGGCCGGGCCGCCGGGCAGCAACCGCACCGCAGCCTCCGGCGCCGGCGGGGCAACGGTGACGCCGAGCATCCGCGGCGTCTCGCCGGGCGCGACACCGTAGGCGATGCCGGTCTCGGAGATCAGGAACAGCACCCCGGCCTCGGCGGCACCGCCGGCCGGCACCGAACGCACCGGGCCACCGCCCGCGCCGAGCACGACCGAGTCCAGCCGCTCCCCCGGACCGTCGGCCTGGGCGAGTGCCATCGTGCGGGCGTCGACCGGCATCGGGACGGCCGCTCCGGTGGTCACGAGCCCCTCGGGCGCCGCTCCCGGCTCACCCGACCAGGCCCAGCACACCACGGCCGCGTCCGCGATCCCGACCATCGACGGTGCCGCGGCGGGCCAGCCCGCAACGGCGAGCCGCTCGACGACCGCGACGCCGGCGACCTGCGTGGCGTCCACCTCGCGCGGCGCCGCACCGTCCGCGGACCGCCGCGGCGCCGTGGTACCGCCGGTCGACGGCAGCGCCGGGGCGGGGTCGGGACGGGCCGCCCAGAGCAGCTGCGCCAGCGTGGGCGCGACCGGCTGGATCCCGTCGGCCAGCACGACGTGCGGGCGGGCATCGCCCCCGGCCGGGCGCACCATCAGGACGTCCCCGACCCGCTCCGGCAGCCCCGCCGGTCCGGCGGCACCGCCGCCGGCGACCGCGGGGCGCTCCAGTCGCACCCCCTCGGGCATCGCCGACACGAGCGCGGCCGACGCCGGCCGCGGCACCGCGCCCGCCAGCCCGAGGGTGGCCAGCACCATCTGGTCGGCGACGTCGATCCGGTGTCGCCGCCCGCCCGTGACCAGCCACGTCGAACCGTCGGGAACCGTCAGCAGGACCCCGGAGCCCGGAGCCGGAGCGGCGGGTGGTGTCGCGCCGGCCACGACGGTCGTGCCGGTCAGCCGGACCCGCCCCGAGCCGCCCGCCTCCACCTGGTCACACACCGCCCAACGCGGCGGTATCCCCGGCGCGTCGGGCCGCACCGCCTCCGCGCCCGCCACCCCGGCAGCCGCCGTGCGCGGGGCACCCGCCAGCGCGTCGTCCGGGACGACCACCGGCACGGCCGTCGCCGGGTCACCGCTGCCGGAGCCGCCACGCTGGAGCGCGCCCAGCACGAGCCGTGCGGCGACGAGGTTGGCGACCGGGACGAGCCGGTCCGGACCGTGCGCCACGACGTACATGGAGCCGGACTGCTTGCCCACCACGACGGCCTGCCTCGTCCACTCCGGGCGCGGCGACACCAGCGCGAAGATCGCGACGCCGGCCAGGGCCAGAACGCCGAGAAGGGCGCCGGCGACGGCCGCACGCCGCTGCGCCCGGACCTGCTCGTGCAGCGGAACGGCGTCGCCGCGGACGAGTGCGGACTCCAGCCGGCGCAGCCCGAAGCGGTAGGCGTCGGCCTGGTCACGGGTGGCGGGGGCGCGCATCGCGGGCGCCTCGGCGGGCGGTCTGGGCACCCCCGCGACGCTAGCTGCGCGGGCCGGTTCCCCGTGGCGGTTCGGGCGAACTCACCGCGGCCCGCACCCGCCGGGTCAGCGCCGTGCGTGCGGCAAGGGCGCCGTGAGCCGGGTAGTCGACCCCGACGAGAGTGAGCCCGCGGGCGGGCGCGACCGGCACCTCGCTCGCCCGCGACCGCAGGTCCAGCAGGCCCGCGGGCCAGTCCACCGCCCGCCGGGCACGCCCCACCTCGAGCACCGCGCCGACGAGGCTGCGCACCATCGAGTGGCAGAACGCGTCGGCACTCAGGTGCGCGACCAGTACCTCGTCCCCGGCGCCCCCGGCCGCCCAATCGAACCGCTGGAGCTCGCGCACGGTGGTCGCGCCGTCGCGGTGGCGGCAGAAGGCGGCGAAGTCGTGCTCCCCGAGCAGCCGCCGCGAGGCGGCGCGGACGGCGTCGAGATCGACCGGGTACGGCCACGACACGGTGTCCCGGGCGCGCAACGGCTCGGCCCCGGACGGCCCGGTCGCGAGCCGGTAGCGGTAGTGGCGGCGCAGGGCGGCGAACCGGGCGTCGAACTGGGCGGGCACCGCGGCGATGTCGCGGATCCGCACGTCCGGCGGGAGGATCCGGGCCGATCGCCGTACGAGCCACGCCGGGTCGACCGCCGGGTCGACGTCCACGTGCGCGACCTGACCCCTGGCATGCACCCCGGCGTCGGTGCGCCCCGCGACGGTGAGCACCACGGGCGCGCGCAGGACCGTCGACAGCGCCTCGGTCAGCACGCCCTGAACGGTCCGGCGGGTCGGTTGCGCGGCCCACCCGGAGAAGTCGGTGCCGTCGTAGGCGATGTCGAGCCGCAGCCGCACCACCGAACCCGGTTCCGCTCCCGGGCCCGGCCGTTCGGGGCCCGGGTATTCGGGCGGAACGCGCGGGGGCCCGCCGGCGCCCGGGACGGCGGGCTCGCGCGGGTGGTGCGGGTGGGTCAGGACTTCGCCTCGGGCTGGTCGGCGCCCGC
>JBQTJE010000025.1:0-6759 GCA_052387455.1 Pseudonocardia sp. | reverse complement strand
CGGGAACGCGGGGTACGTGGGTGCCCCGGGCCCGCGCCCGGGCCCGGGCGGCGGCGCGGGTGGACGCGGCGACTGAGCCGGTGGGGCTGACCGCCCCGAACCCGGCGGATCCGATCGCCGCGGGCCTGGTCGCCGCCGTCCCCATCGCCGCCGTACCGATCGCCGCGGTCCTGGCCGCCGCCGACCCGATCACCGCCGTCCCGATCGGCCCGTCCGGCGCCGGTCCGCCGTGCACCGGGTCAGCCGGGGCAGGCTCGGAGGACGCGGCCCCGGCGGCGCCGGAGGTGGCGTCGGGGAACCAGGCCTGCGTGAACGTCACGTCCCGCAGCGGGTCGACGGCCGCGGCGACGACGGGGTCGCCCGTCGTCGCGCCGTCCGGATACCGGGTCCCGATGATCTCCACGGGCGCAGCGTACGGGCCGGGAGGCCGTTTGCGGTCAGATCCGCAGCCGCCCCTGCACCAGCCCGTCCTGCACGAAGGTGAGCCACTGGTAGACCCCGAGGTGCGGGGCGCGGGGATCGTCGGGGGGGACGTCGTCGGGCATGTCCTCGCTGACGTCGAGCGCGGTGCCCAGCGCGAGGCGCACGTCGTTGAGGGCGGCGAGCCACGCGTCGGCCTCACCGGGGGTGAGCTCCACCCGCCCGCCTGTGTCGGGCAGCGTGGCGAGCACCGTCGACACCGCCTCCTGCTTGGCGTCGATCAGCGCGGGCTCGTGCAGCGAGCGCATCGCGGCCGACAGGTCGGCGTCGTCGGTGGCGAAGTCGGGCAGCAACCGGGCGAGCACGCGGTCGTCCGGGCGGGTGGACGGGCCGGTGGTCATCCCGGTCAGCACGGCCAGCTCGTCGGCGGGCTGCTCACCGGTGCGCGCGGAGAGCAGCTGGCGGATCTCCTCGACGAGCCCGCGCAGCACGGCCGCCTCCTGGGCGTCGAGCGTCGCGACCAGCCGTGCCCGCGCACCGCGGCCCGACCGCTTCCAGCCGTTCATGCCCGCTGCATCGTGGCCCACAGGCCGGCGGCGTGCAGCTTCGCGACATCGCCCTCGATCTTGTCCTTCTCGCCGGAGGACACCGCGGCCTTGCCCTTGTGGTGCACGTCGAGCATGAGCGCGGTGGCCTTCGGCTCGGGGTAGCCGAAGAGCTTCTGCAGCACGTAGGTGACGTAGGACATCAGGTTGACCGGGTCGTTCCACACGACGGCCTGCCACGGGGTGTCGGCGACCGCGGCGTCGTCGAGCTCCGGGTCCACCTGGCGGGTGGGTGCGGACATCGGCATGGCCATGGCTCCATGGTGACACCTGCCCCCACCGGCCCGCACGGGGGACATACCCTCCCCACCCATGACCACCGGGCCGTCCACCAGCACCGCGATCAGCAGCACCGCGCTGCTGACCGACCGCTACGAGCTGACGATGGCCGCGGCCGCACTCGCCGACGGCACGGCCGCGCGGCGCTGCGTGTTCGAGGTCTTCGCGCGGCGACTGCCCGACGGGCGCCGCTACGGGGTGGTCGCCGGCACCGGGCGGTTGCTGGAGGCGATCGAGGCGTTCCGGTTCGGCCGTGACGAGCTCGCCGGCCTCACCGGTGTCGTCGACCGCGCCGCTCTGGACTGGCTTGCCGCGTACCGCTTCGCCGGCAACGTCGACGGCTACCCCGAGGGCGAGCTGTACTTCCCGGGCTCACCGATCCTCACCGTCACCGGGTCGTTCGCGGACGCGGTGCTGCTGGAGACTCTGGTCCTGTCGGTGCTCAACCACGACAGCGCGATCGCGTCGGCCGCGGCCCGGATGGTCACGGCGGCAGCCGGGCGCCCGCTGATCGAGATGGGCTCGCGGCGCACCCACGAGGCCGCGGCCGTCGCGTGCGCCCGGGCGGCCTACCTCGCGGGCTTCGCGGCGACGTCGAACCTGGAGGCCCAGCGCCGCCACGCCATCCCCACCGCGGGCACGGCCGCGCACGCCTTCGTGCTGCTGCACGACGACGAGCGCGCCGCGTTCGCCAGCCAGGTCGCGACCATGGGCACGAAGACCACGCTGCTCGTGGACACCTACGACATCCGCCGCGGCATCGAGAACGCCGTCGCGGCCGCCGGGCCGGAGCTGGACGCGATCCGCATCGACTCCGGCGACCTCGGCGTGCTCGCCCGCCAGGCCCGCGAGCAGCTCGACGCCCTCGGCGCCACCGGCACCCGGATCGTGCTGTCCGGCGACCTCGACGAGTACGCGATCGCCGCCCTGCGCGTCGAGCCGGTGGACTCCTACGGCGTGGGTACGTCGGTGGTCACCGGCTCCGGTGCGCCGACCGCGGGGATGGTCTACAAGCTCGTCGAGGTCGACGGCCGCCCGGTGGCCAAGCGCAGCACGTCGAAGGAGTCCCGGGGCGGGCGCAAGTCCGCGCTGCGCCGCCACCGCCCCACCGGTACCGCCACCGAGGAGGTGGTGCACCCCGTGCGCGTCGCCGTCGAGGCGGGGCCGCACGACCGGGTGCTGCCGGTGCCGCTGATCCGCGGCGGCACGCGGGTGGACGGCGAGCCCGGCCTGGACGATGCCCGCGAGCGCCTGCGCGCAGCCCTGGTCTCGGTCCCCTGGGAGGGCCTGAAACTGTCCCGCGGCGAGCCGGCGATCCCCACGTCCTTCCCCACCTGAGCCACTGCACCCACCGCCCGCACTTAGTGACCTGGATGCTGTCTGCACGGCCCCAGAACAGCATGTAGGTCACTAAGTGCAGTTCACGGGCGGGGCGGCGCGTTGCGACGTCGCCCAGTCCTTCCAGCTCTGCGCCAGCTCCGGCGCGGCCAGCAGTGCCACGGCGCCCGCTCGGTCGCGGTGGTAGGCGTGCGCCACGGCGCGCACCGTCACCCCGTGTGCCGGCCGGTGCGCGACGACCACCGCTGCGCCGGCCTCGACCGTGCCTTCGGCGAGGATGCGCAGGTAGGCGCCCGGGCGGCCGGCAGCGGCGAACTTGCGCGGGAAGCTCGCGTCGCCCGTCCGGATGCCGAGCTTGAAGCACGGCACCCGTGGCCCGCACACCTCCAGCTCCACCCCGCCGATCAGCCACCGCTCGCCGACCACCGCGTCGCTGACGGCCATGCCGCCGATGGTCAGGTTCTCCCCCACCATGCCCGGGGGCAGCGGCCGGCCAAGCTCACCGGCCAGCCAGTCGAGGTCGTCGCGGGCGTAGGCGTAGACGGCCTTGTCGGGGCCGCCGTGCACGTCGCGGTCGGCCTGGTCGTCGCCGTCGAGGTTGATTCCGCGCACCGCCACCGGGCCCTCGACGGGCACCTTGAAGATCGAGGTGAGCACGGTCCGGCCCTGCCAGCGCACGGAGCGCGGCGTGCCGACGTTCACCGAGTACAGCGTCCCGACGGTCACGCGGCGCCGGCCGGGGTGTGCACCTCGACGTCGTCGCGGTACCGGTCGTAGGCCGCGCCGTACTCCATCACCCTGGCGACCTCGGCGACGAAGTCCTCGCCGTAGCCGGCGCGCCGCAGCAGGTGAAAGCCCATCTCCATGCCCGAGGTGATCCCGCCAGCGGTGATCATCCGGCCGGCGTCGACCACCCGGGCCCGGCTGATCCGGCAGGCGGGAGCGATCTCGGCGAGCCGGTCGATGGGCACCTTGCCGGGCGGCTTGGACTCGACGCGGTCGGGCTCCTTGCGGCTGGTCGCCGGTAGCCCGTCGAGCAGGCCCATCGCGCCGAGAACCCACGAGCCGGTGCAGACGCTGGTCAGCAGCGTCTCCGCGGGCAGCGACCGGACGAACTCGTGCAGCCGCGCGTTGCGGATCTCCTGGCGCAGCCCGAACCCGCCCGGGATCAGGAAGGCGTCCATCGCGGGTCGGTCGGCGAAGCAGTAGTTGGGCAGCACGGTGAACCCGGCCTGCGTCTGCACAGGGCGCAGCGCGTCCGCGACGAGGAACGCCTCCAGCTCCGGGTCGAACCTCCGGGCGACCGCGAACACGCCGTGCGGCGCGGCGAAGTCGACGATCTCGGCGTCCTTGCAGACGTAGATCCCGAGCCGGAATCCTGGCGTGGCCATGGCGCTCCTCCTGAGGAAAACGGTCGTTCTCCTCGGGCAGTGTGGGAGAACGGTCGTTTTCCGTCAAGGTACACTTCCGTCGGTGAGTCCCGAGACGGCACGCCGTATCCTCGCTGCCGCCGAGCGCCTGTTCTACGCGGGGGGCGTGCGCGGCGTGGGGATCGACGCGGTGGTCGCGGATGCCGGCGTCGCGACCAAGACCGTCTACGCGCTGTTCGGCTCGAAGCAGGGGCTGGTCGAGGCCTACCTGCGGCGACGTGATCGGCGATGGCTCGACTGGCTGGCCGAGCGCACAGACCAGGCCGCCCCGGGCCGCGACCGGGTGCTCGCGGTGTTCGACGCGCTGGGCGAGTGGTTCGCCCAGCCCGGGTTCAGCGGCTGCGCGTTCATCAACGTCGCCGGCGAGCTGCACGGCGACGACGTGGCCCGGACCGTCGCCCGCGAGCACAAGCTCGCCCTGCGGGCGCTGCTGCGCGAGGTCGCCGCCGCCGTCCCGGACGCCGACCCGGCCACGCTCGCCGACGGGTTGATGCTCCTGGTCGAGGGCGCCATTGTGACGGCCCACGTCGAGGGCGACCGCGACGCCGCCACCCGCGCCCGCGCCGCCGCCGCCACCCTGCTCGACGCCCCGCGGGGCCGGCGGGATGAGCACTGCGGCCGATCCGTCGCACGCTGAACCGCCACGGCGCTCACCTCGTCGGCGCCCGGCCGGCAAGCGCGGCCGAACCGCCCTGCCGATCCGGTCGGCCCGGTAGCCTCCCGCGGGTGCCCTCCCCCGACCTGCCCGGCGTCGCCGAGCTGCTCTCCGCGGCCGTCGACGCGGTCGGCGGGCAGCGCCGCGAGGGCCAGGACGCGATGGCGCAGGCGGTGCGTCGCTCGATCGCGGGCAGTGAGCACCTGGCCGTCCAGGCGGGGACGGGCACGGGCAAGTCGCTGGCCTACCTGGTGCCCGCGATCCGGCACGCGGTCGGCGACGACGCCACCGTCGTCGTCTCCACCGCCACCATCGCGCTGCAACGCCAGCTCGTCGACCGCGACCTGCCGAAGCTCGCCGCGGCGCTGGGACCCCTGCTCGGGCGCGACCCCACGTTCGCCATCCTCAAGGGCCGGCGCAACTACCTGTGCCTGAACAAGCTGCACGGCTCCGAAGACGTTGACCCGGCCGAGGAGCTGTTCGACCCGTTCGCCGTCTCCGCGATGGGCCGCCAGGTCAAGCGCATCCACGGGTGGGCGTCGGACACCGAGACAGGCGACCGCGACGAGCTCGTGCCCGGCGTGCCCGACACCGTGTGGCGGCAGGTGTCGGTCAGCGCCCGCGAGTGCCTCGGCGCGGCCCGCTGCCCGGTCGGCGACGACTGCTTCGCCGAGAAGGCGCGGGCGCTCGCCGGGCGTTCCGACGTGGTCGTCACCAACCACGCGCTGCTGGCCATCGACGCCCTCGAAGGCCGCCCGGTGCTGCCCGAGCACGACGCCGTGATCGTCGACGAGGCCCACGAGCTGGTCGACCGGGTCACCGCCGTCGCCACCGCCGAGCTGACCCCGGGCATGGTCTCCGCGGCCGGGAAGCGCTGCGCGAAGCTCGTCGACGAGAAGGTGGCCGACCGGCTCGTCGAAGCCGGTGAAGGCCTCGCGCTCGTGCTGGAGGACCTGCCACCGGGGCGGTGGGACGTGCTGCCGCAGGCCGCGGCGGGGGCGATCTCGGCGGTGCGCGACGCCGCCGGGCAGTGCCGCAGCTCGCTGGGCGGCGAGCGGCGCGGGGACGGCACGGGTGAGGGCGACGGCGGGCGCAAGGCCGCGCAGGCCGCGCTCGACGAGATCGCCGACTCGGCCGTGCGATTGCTCGGGGCGTTCGACGAGCCCGATCCGGCGAAGCGGCGCGACGTCGTGTGGCTCGGCGAGCAGGGCCCGGACGGCGCGCGGTTCAAGGTGGCCCGGGTGGCGCCGCTGTGGGTGGGCGGGTTGCTGCGGGAACGGCTGTTCGGGCGGGGCACCGTGGTGCTCACCTCGGCGACGCTCACCCTCGGCGGCACGTTCGACGCCCTGGCCCGGCAGTGGGGCCTCCCCCCGGAGAAGGCGGCCGATCTCGGCGGCGAGAATGACCCTGTCCCCGACCCGGACGCCCCGAGGTGGTCGGGCCTCGACGTCGGCTCGCCGTTCCAGCACGCGCGCAGCGGCATCCTCTACGTGGCCCGCCGGCTGCCCCCGCCCGGGCGCGACGGCCTGCCGCCCGCCTACCTCGACGAGATCGCCGGACTGGTGGAGGCCGCGGGCGGGCGCACGCTCGGGCTGTTCTCCTCGATGCGCGCCGCCAAGCAGGCCACCGAGGCGCTGCGCGACCGGCTCGACACCCCCCTGCTCTGCCAGGGCGAGGACGCCACCATGCTGCTCGTGAAGAAGTTCGCCGCCGACCCGGCGACGTCGCTGTTCGGCACCCTCTCGCTCTGGCAGGGCGTCGACGTCCCCGGCCCCTCGCTGTCGTGCGTGATCATCGACCGGATCCCGTTCCCGCGCCCCGACGACCCCCTCGTCGCCGCCCGCCAGCGCGCCGCCGACGCCCGCGGCGCCAACGGCTTCCTCACCGTCTCCGCCACCCACGCCGCGCTGCTGCTCGCCCAGGGCGCCGGGCGGCTGCTGCGGGGGATGGACGACCGCGGCGTCGTCGCGGTCCTCGACCCGCGGCTCGCGACGGCGCGCTATGGCGGTTTCCTGCGCGCGTCGCTGCCGCC
>JBQTJE010000024.1:0-8114 GCA_052387455.1 Pseudonocardia sp. | reverse complement strand
GACCTCACCCGTTGTCGCCGGAGACCTCGTCGTCGCCTTCCGTCTCCTCCTCGGTGCTGTCCCCGTTCTGCTCGCCCTCCGTCTGCCCCTGCTCCTCACCGTTCGGCGGCGTCGTCGTCTCACCGTTCGGCGGCGTCGTCACCGGCGGCTCGCACCGCGGATCCTGCGGGTACGGGTAGGTGACGCAGTCGATCGCGCAGGCGGGGTTGATCGGGATCGCGGTGCAGTCGACGGTCGGCGTGACCGGCGGTGCCTGCTCGCAGCCCGCCGGCAGCGGCGTCACCGCGCAGTCCGGCGGCACGCAGCCCGCCGGCAGCGGCGTCACCGCGCAGTCCGGCGGCACGCAGCCCACCGGCAGCGGCGTCACCGCGCAGTCGGGCGGCGTACCCGACCCGGCGATGCACTCCGGCGCATCCGGGGTCGTCGCGCAGGCCTGCTGCAGCGCAGAGCGTTGGGCCTGCGCCGTCATCATCCGGCACTCCGGGGTGTCGGCATTCGCATCCGTGCAGGTGGGCGGCTGGGCCGGCGCCGGAGCGACGCACGTCGAGACCTGTTGCACCCCGTCCTCGCACTCCGGCATGCAGCCCAGGTCGGTCTCCACCTCTCCGTCGGGACAGTCGTCCTTCGTGCACTCGTTGCCGTCGAAGGAGTAGCCCGGATCGCACGGGTCCTGGCAGTCCTTGCCGACCCGGATCTGGCCGCCGTCGCACTCGATGGGCCAGCACTCCTTGCCGTCCCAGTACTCGTCTTCGTCGCATTCCTTCGGGAAGCACCGCCCGTCGTCGGCGAACTCGTCGTCGTCGCAGTAGATCGGACGGCAGTGGCCGTCCTGATATCGCTCGTCGTCGTCGCAGTCGATCGGGCGGCACGCGCGGCCGTCGTAGTAGTAGCCCTCGTCGCAGTCGATCGGGCGGCAGCGGTCGTCGTCCTCGTCGTAGTACTCGTCGTCGTCGCACTTAGTGATGATGATGATGTCGATGTCGACGAAGCCGTCCCACGGCGTGCCCTGGTACACCGGCTTCGCGGTCAGCCGCTTCATCGGGATCAGCGGGTTGCCGCACTTGCAGCGCACCCGGACGACCCCGGCCTGGTCGACCATCACCGATGAGCCGGTCTGCAACACCGACTGCACCGACGTCGGCGCGCCCGACTTGTACTGGAAGTTGGTGACGCGGATGTCCTTGGCGAGCACCTGCGAGGTGAGCTCAGCGATGTAGGCCTCGACCTGGTCGGGTCGCACCGACGAGCCACCACTCCAGGTCAGTGACGGGTCCGAGTTGAGCGCCGCGGTCCAGGCCGCGGCCAGGCTCGCGTCGCCCGTGAGCGAGGCGACGAGCGCAGCGGGGTCACACTCGGCCGACTCCAGGTTGACCCCGGAGCCCGGGTCCCCGCCGGGCCTGCTGACCGGGTTCTTCGTACCCGTGGCCGGCGCGAAAGGGTTCTCTCCGACGTCCTGCGACGCTTCGAGGAACAGCTGCTCGTTGGCGTTCGCGGTGCTGGGGAAGCCCAGGATCCCGATCGCCGTGAGCAGGCCCGCCACGAGCACCGCGACGAGCGCGGACACGAGGACCACACGCGTGCTTCGACTGTCGCTCATCGGGCGCACCCCCTTGCTCGGTACGGATCCGAGTGGCTACCCCCGGCACACGTGACCCGCTTGGAGCAAGCGTAACGAGTACCAGGCCGGGTGAAGTTGGGCTGAACGACGTAACCTTCCGTCCGCATCGGACCGGTCGGCGCCACTCGTGCGGCACGGTCGGGCTAGCGGGCGGCGCCTCGCGGGTGCGCCACCCGGGCGACGAAGGAGTACTACGGGCCGCGTTCTACGGGCCGCGGCCGACCACCGTGCACACCCCGTCCCCGTCCGGGTCCACGCAGGGATCCTGGGTATCGCAGACGCCGTCCCGGTCCCGGTCCCGGCACGGGGTCGCCGGCGCCGACGCGCCGGGCTTCTGCGGTGGCGCGGCGGACCGGTCGAGCTTCTTCTGCGGTGTCGCGGGATCCGCCGCCGACGGCGCGGTGGACGTCGAGGCGGATTCGGGCGCCTTCCGCCCCGTCCCCGGGACCTCGGGGACCTCCGGCACGTCCGACCTGGCGGGCACGTCCGGACGCTCCGAGCCGTTCACCTTCGACGGCAGATCTGGTACCACCGGAGCTGCCGGTCCGTCGGGTTCGCCCGGCACGTCGGGACCCGCCTCCGGAACCACCGGCGCCTCCGGCACCAACGGGCGCTCCCGCCCGACCGGCTCATCCGGAGTCGCGGGTTCGTCCGGCGGTGGCGGCGCGACCTCGGGCCGCGACACGTCCGGCGACACGACCTCAGGCACGGCAACCTCAGGCACGGCAACCTCGGGGACGGCGACCTCTGGGACAGCGACCTCGGGGACGGCGACCTCTGGGACAGCGACCTCGGGGACAGCGACGTCGGGCAGGACCGTCTCGGGGACCGTTCTCCTCGGCGAGCGGGCCTCCGGCGCGGGCCCTACCGCCGAGGGCTCGGGCTCCTTGGCTGCAGCCCTTCGCGGCACCGCCGGCTCGTCCGAGCTCGCCTCGGGGCGGGGCGCCGCATCCCCCGCCGGGGTGTCCGGCGGGGCGCTACTGCGGGCGGACTGTTTCCGGGTGTCGACATCCGGACGGTCGGCGTCCGGTTCCCCGCCGCCCCGCGCCGCCGCATCGCGTGACGGGGCGTCGCGTGACGGGGCGTCGCGTGACCGGGCGTCGCGTGACCGGGCATCGTCGCCGGACGGCCCTGGCTCGGCCGGGGGGTGCTGCGCCACCCGCCTCGGCACGCACCTGCCGTCGTCGAGCATCTGGCCGTCGTCGCAGCGCGGGACGCCCGGCGCGGTGGCGACCGCGGCGACCTTCTCGAACCCCGGCCACGGGTTGCCGGAGTACGCGGGCGCGGCGGTGAGGGTCTTCTTCGGGGTCAACGGGTTGCCGCACCGGCAGCGGACGCGGGTGACGCCGGCCTGGTCGACCAGCACTGCGGTGCCCTTCTGCAGCACCGCCTGCACCGACGTCGGCCGGCCGCCGGCGTAGTGGTGGTTGGTCACCCGCAGGTCCGCCGGCAGCACCCGGGGCGACAACTCCCGGATGAACGCCGGGATGTCGTCGACCCGCACCGTCGTGCCGCCGCTCCATCGCAGGGTGGGGTCGGAGTTCAGGGCCTGCGTCCACGCCGCGGCCTTGGCGGCGTCGGCGTGCAGCTGTGCGATGAGATCCTCGGGGGCGCAGGCCTGGCTGTCGAGGTTGACTCCGGGCGCCCCCACCGCTGCGGGTGACTTCGCGTCCGGCTGTGCCTCGACCGGCGCGGGCGGGGCGAACGGCTGGTCGCCCGCCGCGTCGCGCTGCTCCAGCACGACGCGCTGGCCCACGACGGCCTGGCCCAGCCGCACGATCCCGGTGGCGAAGACCAACCCCCCGAACAGCGCGGCGACAACGAGAACGGCGAGCGTGATGCGGTTGCCGCGGGTGTTCGGCACGCGACTTCCTCCCTCCGCCGGACGCTCTCGGGGACCTCACCGAGACGACGATCGCTTCCGCTCGTACACCCTCCTGGTCGATCACCCGGTAGGACGGTCGACGCTACCGCGTCTCACCGTCCGGATAGAAGCGGGCGTCACCGTCGACGCGGACACCGACGAGATCCCCTGCCAGCGGGGTGACGAGCTCGGCGGTCCGGCAGCGCAACGTCACGCCGTCGACGTCGAGCAGGACCGTGGTGTCGTGGCCGTGGAAGACGACCTCGCGCACGCGCGCGCGCACACCGGCCTCCCCGGCCGCCACCAGGCGCAGCTGCTCGGGACGGACGAGGACCCGGCCCGGACCGTCACCGGTTCCGGCCGGCAGCCGCACCGGGCCGAGCAGCGTCGCGGCCCGTCCCGACCCGGCGGTGGCGGTCAGCACGATCGCCTCGCCGACGAAGGTGCCGACCCCGACGTCGACGGGCCTGCTGTAGAGCGCCCGCGGCGGGGCCGCCTGCACGACCCGCCCGTCGCGCAGCACCGCGACGAGGTCGGCGGCGCCGAGTGCCTCCTGCTGGTCGTGGGTGACGAGCACCGCGGTGGCGCCCGCGGCCCGCAGCGCGGCCCGGACCTGCTCCCGCACCTCGGCCCGCAGGCCGGCGTCGAGCGCGGTGAACGGTTCGTCGAGCAGCACCAGCGCAGGGTTCGGGGCGAGCGCGCGGGCGAGCGCAACGCGCTGCTGCTGGCCGCCGGACAGCTCCGCGGGCATCCGGCGGCCGTATCCGGCGAGGCCGACGAGCTCCAGCATCTCGTCGACCCGCGGGCCGCGCCGCGCCGCGCGGTCCAGCCCGAACCCGACGTTGGCGGCGACGTCGAGGTGGCCGAACAGGGCCCCCTCCTGGGGCACGAGCCCGACCCGGCGACGCTCCGGTGCGACGTCGATGCCCTCGCCCGCCACGACCCGCCCGGCCAGGCGGATCGTGCCGGCGTCGAGCGGGTGGAATCCGGCGATCGCGCGCAGCAGCGTGGTCTTGCCGCAACCGGACCCCCCGAGCACCGCCACCAGCGCCCCGGCCGGCACCTCGAGGTCGACGCCGCGCAGCACCGGCACGTGCGGGTAGCCCGCCTGCACCCCGCTGATCGACAGGGCGCCGGGCGGCCCGTCCCGGCCGTCGCGCAACCGCACGCCGTCGGTCACCGTGCTCATCCGGCACCCTCCTGCCTCACGTCGCGACCCCTCTTCAGCACCCGGTCCAGCAGCAGGGTGGGTACGGCGGCGACGAGTACCAGCACCACGGCGTACGGCGCCGCCGCGGCGAACGCGCCCGCCCCGGTGTGGCTCCACAGCTGGACGGCGAGGGTGTCGGCACCGGTGGGCCGCAGCATCAGGGTGATCGGCAGTTCCTTCGCGCAGGTGAGGAACACCAGCGCCGCCCCGGCGGCCACGCCCGGCGCGGCCAGCGGCAGCGTGACCCGGGTGAACGTCGCGGCCGCGCCGTGGCCGAGCGACCGCGACACCTCCTCCAGCACGGGCGGCGCGGCGGCGACCGCGGTGCGCACCGCCCCGATCGCGAGCGGCAGGAACAGCACCGCGTAGCCGACGACCAGCAGCGGCAGTTCCTGGTAGAGCCCGGGCAGCAACCGGATCCCGACGAACACCAGCGCGAGCCCCACTGTGACGCCGGGCAGCGCGTGCCCGGCGTAGGCGGCGGTCTCGATGCCGCTGACCAGCCTCCCCCGGTGCCGCGCGGCGAGCACGCCCACCGGTATCGCGAGCAGCGTGGTGACGAGCGCGCCGAGCGCGCCGACCTGCAGCGTGACCACGGCCGCGGACCCGAGTGCGCTCCAGTCCACCCCGGCCGAGGACCCGACCGCGACCCAGTGCACGAGGCTGTACGCGGGGATGCCGAGCGACACCGCGACGACCGCTCCGGCGAAGCCGAGCCCCGCCGCCCGGCCCCGCCGGCCGAGCCGGGTCGGCACCGCCGGGCGCGGCACCCCACGAGCGACCCGGGTGGCGGCCCGCCCCCGCGCCCGGGCCTCCCCCCAGGTGATCAGCGCGGCGAGGACCACGAGGACGCAGCCCAGCACGGCTGCGGGCGTGCGGTCGAAGGTGGCCCGGTAGCTGGTGTAGATCCCCAGGGTGAACGCGTCGTAGCGCATGAGGGAGACCGCGCCGAAGTCGCTGAGCACGTAGAGGGCCACGAGCAGCCCACCCGCGGTGGCCGACGGCCACACCCGGCGCAGCGTCACGCCCGTCAGCACCCGCAGCGGGCGGTGCCCCAGCGAACGGGCCACCTCGTCGAGCCCGCCGTCGCCGGCCCGCAGCGCGGCGGCCACCGGTAGCAGCACGTAGGGGACGCTCACCGCGGTGAGCACGCCGAACGCCCCGGGAAACCCGGCGAGGCCCGGCCACTCGGAGATCCACGTGAAGCCCGCGACGTAGGAGGGCACGGCGAGCGGCAGCACCAGCAGGACCGCCCAGGCTCGGCGCCCGGGCAGGTCGGTGCGCACGACCAGCCACGCGCCGACGGTCCCGAGCACGATGCACGCCGCGGTGACCGAGCCCGCCAGGGCGACGCTGCGCACCAGCAGCTCCCCGGTGCGCGGCCGCGACACGATGTCGACGAACGTCGCGAACCCGGATCCGAGCGCCCGCACGCCCAGGTAGACCAGCGGGGTGACGGCGAGCAGGCCGGCGACCGCGGCCCCGCCGACGAGCAGCCGCGACGCGCCACGCCGCCGCGCCTCGGACGGGCGGGCGGCGGGCGCAGGGAGGCTGTCGAGGGCGGTCACTAGCTCAGGCCGGACTCCTGCAGCAGGGTCTGGGTCTGCTGCAGCGACGCGAGGTCCGACAGGTCGATGTCCGGCGGCTGGAGCTGCGCCAGCGGCGGCAGGTCGTGTTCCGTGGAGGTGATACCCGCGCGGACCGGATACTCCGCGGTGACATCGGCGAAGTACTGCTGGGCCTGGGCCGAGACGAGGAACTCCACGGCCCGCTGGGCGAGCTCGGGGGCGTCTGTGGTCCTGAGGATCCCCGCGCCCGCGACGTTGACCAGGCCGAGCGGGTCGCCCCCGGGCACGTAGTGCACCCGAGCGTTGACGGCGGCGAGGCCCTTCTCCTTCACCCGCTCGTACCAGTAGTAGTGGTTGGACAGCCCGAGCGCGATCTGGCCGCTGTCGACCCCGTCCAGGGTCTGGATGTTGTTGCCGAACCGCACGGGGTCGTTCGCCGCGAACGCGGTGAGCCACTGGCGCGCGTAGGCCTCGCCGCGGGCGACCCGGATGCCGGTGACGAACGCCTGCCACGACGGGTTGGTGGGCGGGTAGCCGATGCGACCCTTCCACTTCGGGTCGAGCACTTCCTCCAGGGTGTCGGGCACCTCGGCCTCGGGCACGACCCGCGGGTCGTAGAACAGCACCCGCGACCGCGCCGAGGTGGCCACCCAGCTGCCGTCGTCGGCCCGGAACTGGGCCGGTGCGGCGTCGAGCACGGTGGCCGGCAGCGGCATCAGCCGTTCGGCCTGGTCGAGCGCACCGAGTGCGCCAGCGTCCTGGGAGAAGAACACGTCGGCCTCTGTTCCGTCGCCCTCCTCCAGCAGCTGGGCGGCCAGCTCGGCGGTGTCGCCGTAGCGGACCTCGACGTCGGCGCCCAGCGCCTGCTCCAGCTGGGTGAGCAGCGGGTCGACGAGCTGGGCGTTGCGTCCGGAGTAGATCGTGAGATCGGCGGACGTCCCGCAGGAGGCGAGCGTGGCCGTCATCGCGAGGGCCGTGGCCCCGACCAGGACGCGGACGTACGGGTTCCTGCTGCGCAAGGCTTCTCCTGACCTTCGCCGATCCTCGGGCCAGGTGAGCATAACCTGCATTCCGCCGACCTGACCCCGTCCGGGTGACCGGTCACGGAACGCCGATCAGCCGCAGCCCGGCGGTGACACCCGCCGCCAGCACCACGACCAGCACGAACGGCACCCGCAGCCACGCGGCGAGCGCGCCCGCGCCCACCCCGATGGCCCTGGCCCACCCGGCGAAGCCGTCACCGTCGGTCAGCGTGGCGACGGCCACCAAGGCGACGAGCAGCGCGGTCGCGGCGAGGTCGACGAGTCGCTCGACCCGCGCCGGCATCGCCACCCGGCCGCGCAGCAGCAGCCCGGCCAGGCGCGTGAGGTACGTGCCGGCGGCGAGGGTGAGGACGGCGGGCCAGTTCACGCGCGCTCCCCCTCCCCCGCGAGTGGGGGTCGCCGACCGCGCGAGTCGGGGTCTACGGCAGGGCGAGTCGGGTTCTGCGGCATCCGGCCCGCGACGACGAGTCCCAGCAACCCGGCAAGCACGGGCAGCCCGGCCGGGAGGAACGGCGTGGCCGCCAGCGCGATCGCGGCGCCGGCCAGGCCCACCCGGCGGGCGTCGGCGCGGCGCAGCGCCGGCAGCAGCAGCGCGAGCAGCGCCGCGGGGAACGCCGCATCGAGCCCGAACACCGCCGGGTCGGGCACCGCCGCGCCGGCGAGCGCGCCCGCCACCGTCCCTGCGTTCCAGAACACCGCCAGCAGCACTCCGCACGTCCAGTACGCCGCGGGCGCCCCGGGCCCCCCCAACACGTGCCGGGCGCGCGCGAAGGCCACGACCACGGCGCTGGGCAGGGGCGCGCCGCGCCAC
>JBQTJE010000023.1:0-4546 GCA_052387455.1 Pseudonocardia sp. | reverse complement strand
CGCTGTGGCGGGGCGAGCCGTTCGGCGAGGTCAGCGACGTGCCGGTGCTGCACGAGGCCGCGCAGCGATTGGCCGAGCGCAGGCTCGTCGCGCTCGAGGACCTCTACGTCGCCGAGCTCGCCGCGGGGCACGCGGCGACGATCGTGCCGGAGCTGGCGGAACTCGCCGCCCGCCATCCGTTGCGCGAGCGGCTCCAGGCCAACCTGATGACCGCGCTGTACCGGGCGGGCCGCACCGCGGAGGCGCTGGAGGTCTACCGGCGCACCCGGGCGGCGATGGTCGAGGAGCTGGGCCTGGAGCCCGGACCCGAGCTGCGCCGGGTCGAGCAGGGGATCCTGACGGGTGAGCTACCGGAGCCGTCCGCGGCACGGCCCGGCGCGGGTGGGCCGGCCGAGCTGCCCGCCGGCATCCTCGACTTCGTCGGCCGCACCGACCACGTCAAGGTGGTGCTCGACCGGCTCGGCGATCCCGACGGCACGGTCGCGGTGATCTCCGGCAAGGCGGGCGTGGGCAAGACGGCGCTGGCCGTGCACGTCGCCCACCGGTTGCGCGAGCGCTTCCCCGACGGGCAGCTCTACGTCGACCTGCGCGGTGCCGGAGCCCGGCCGCTGGACGCCGCGGAGGTGCTCTCGCGGTTCCTGCGGGCGCTGGGCGTGGGCGGTTCCGCGGTCCCCGACGACGTCGACGAGCGCGCCGCGCTCTACCGCAGCCGGCTCGCCGGGCGGCGCGTGCTCGTCGTGCTCGACAACGCCGCGGGCGAGTCGCAGGTCCGCCCGCTGGTCCCCGGCGAGCCCGGCTGCGGGGTGCTGGTCACCAGCCGCGCCCGGCTGTGGGGCCTGGAGACCGCCCGCCCGCTCGATCTCGACGTGCTCGACGGGACCCAGGCCGTCGAGCTGCTGGCTGCGGCGGCCGGGGCCCCGCGGGTGGTGGCCGAGCCGGACGCCGCCGAGCAGATCGTGCGGCTGTGCGGGTACCTGCCGCTGGCGGTGCGCATCGCGGGTGCCCGGCTGGCGGCCCGCCCGCACTGGTCGCTGTCGCGGCTGGCGGCCGACCTCGACGACGAGCGGCTGCGCCTTGACCGGCTGCGCGCGGGGGACCTGGAGGTCCGGGCGAGCTTCGCACTGAGCCACGACGCGCTCGGTGCGCCCGCCCGGCGAGCCTTCGCGCTGCTCGGCACGCTCGACGCGCCCGACTTCCCCGCCTGGACCGCGGCCGCCCTGCTCGACTTCACCCAGCACGCCGCCGAGGACCTGTTCGACGCGCTGGTCGACGCGAAGCTCGTCGACGTCGCCGGGCGCGACCCCGTGGGCCAGCAGCGCTACCGCTTCCACGACCTGCTGCGCGCCTACGCCCGCGAGCTCGCGGCCGCGCTGCCCGACGCCGAGCGGCTCGCCGCGCTGCGCAGGCTCACCGGCGGCTGGCTGAGCCTCGCACAGGACGCGGGCTCGCGGGTGCCGACGTCGTACTGGGGCTTCTCGATGGGCCTGGTGCCGTGCTGGCGGCCCGCCGACGAGGTCGTCGCCGTGACCGGCCCGGACCCGCTGGGCTGGTTCGCGGTGGAATGGGCCGCGCTGCTCGGCGCCGTGGAGCAGGCGTTCGCGGCGGGGCTGGACCAGCTCGGCAGCGCGCTGGGCCTGCGCCTGTCGCCGGTGTTCGTCGTCCGCGGGCTCTACGACGACTGGCGCGCCATCTGCGGGCTCACCCTCGCCGGCGCCCGCCGGTCGGGGAGGCGCTGGTGGGAGGGGGCGGCGCTGCGCGGCTTCGGCGAGCTGGACCTGCTCCAGCTGCGGATCCCGGAGGCCGTCGCGCACCTGGAGGGGGCGCGCGCGGCCTTCGCCGATGCCGGCGACGAGCACGGCACCGCGATCGTCGCGGCGGGGCTCGGAGCCGCGCTCGCCGAGCTGGGTCGCGACGACACCGGCGACGGCGAGGCGTTCGTGCAGCTCGACCGTGCCAGGGCGCTGCTGCACCGGCTCGGCGACGAGCGCAGCCTCGTGTGGGTGCTGCGCCGGCTGGGCCGGCTGCGCCAGCGCCAGCTGCGCTACGCCGACGCCGCCGCCTTCTTCGAGCAGGCGCTCGACGGGCTCGACGCGGCGGAGGCGGTGGCGGAGGCGGGCCTGCTGGAGCGGCTCGGCGAGATCCGCACCCTGCAGGGCCGCGGCGACGAGGCCCGCACGGTGCTGGAGCGGGCGCTGCGGCTGCACGCGCGGCACGGGGACCTGTTCGGCGAGGCCCGCGCGCTGCGCAGCCTGGGTGAGCTGCACCGCGTGGAGGGCCGGTCTGACCAGGCGCTCAACCACCTGCACGACGCGCTGCGCCGGTGGCGCGAGATCGGTTTCGTGCGCGAGCAGGCCGAGACGCTGCGGTTGCTGGGCGCCGCCCACGAGCGCATCGGCAACCCGGAGGCGGCCGAGACCGCGCGCCGCGAGGCGGCGCTGCTCGGGTAGCTGCTCGGGTGGCTGCCGCGGCCGGGATCAGGCGGGGCTGAACGGCTTGCGGCCCCAGGCCTGGAACAGCGTCCAGCTCAGCACCAGCGTGCCCGGGCGGGCGAGGTGCTCGCCGAGGGCCTGCAGGTCGAGGTCGAGGTCGAACGCGGTGAGCGGCCCGTGGTTGACGACCCGGTCGCGGTGCAGCTCGACGAGGTGCGGCAGCAGGGCGTGGTGCGGCTCGCCGCGATGCCACAACCCGGCGTGCACGTCGACCTCCACGTCGACCAGACCGGCGGCGCGCAGCAGCCCGGGCAGGCGCCTGCCCACGTGCGGATCACCGATCCAGGTGCTGGTGAGGGCGTGCGCCAGCCGGTCCCACGCGGGGGACGCGGGCTCGCAGGTCCACGACACCAGGTCGGCGTCCTGCAGCGCGACCCAGCCCCCCGGCCGGGTGAGCCGGACCATCTCCTCGACGGTCTCGCGCGGGCTGATCGCGTCGCCCAGCGTCAGCCGCTCGTGGACGAGGTCGAACGAGCCACCGCGCCCGCCGGTGTCGGCGAGATCGGCGCACAGCAGGCCGACGCCGTGCACGTCCCGATCGGCCAGGGTGTGCGCCGCGGCGTCGAGCATGGCCGGCTCGCGGTCCATGCCGACCACGCGCCCGCCCGGCCCGACCCGCTCGGCCAGCATGTCGAGCACGCCCAGCGGCCCGCACCCCACGTCGAGGACATGCCAGCCGGACCCCACACCGATCCGGTCGAACAGCAACTCGGCGTCCATGCGGTGCAGCTCGCACTGCGCGAGCTGGCGGTCGAGCTCGGCCGCGCGCAGCGATCCGCCGATCGCGGATACCCCCGTCCGTCGCATCATCCGTCCCGTCCACGTCCGAGCCCGGCCGGCACCTGGGCACTCCCGACCGCCATCGTCCGGCGGCCCGGTTTGCATCCGCTTTCCGAGCCCCGTCCCCGCCGCGGAAAGCCACCGGAAACCGCACCGGGCCACCATGGCGATCAGACCGGTCGCCCGGGGGATGGGCGCCGTCTGCTCAGGGGGTGCTGAGATGACGATCGCGACCCTGCCGGCGAGCCGGCCCCGCGTACCGGGGCCGCGCGATGTCGCCGAGCTGCTCGACGCGGCCCACGACGACGGGCTGGAGCAGCCCTGCCGGACCCACGATCCCGAGCTGTGGTTCGCCGAGGCGCCTGCGGACCTGGAGCGGGCCAAGGCGCTGTGCGGCGGCTGTCCGGTGCGGGTGGCGTGCCTGGCCGCCGCGCTGGCCCGCCGCGAGTACAGCGGCGTCTGGGGCGGGCAGATCTTCCACCGAGGCGTGGTCATCGCGCGCAAGCGGCCACGCGGGCGCCCGCGCAAGTTCCGCGCGCCGGCGTAGTAGTCGCGATCGTGCCGCGACGGTGGACCCGCCCGCCCGCCCGCCCGCGCCGCGGGCTGGGTCGATCGGCGTCACTGCCCGAGGTAGAGCCGGTCCAGATCGATCAGCTCGACAACGCCGGCGGCCGCGGCTTCCCGCCGCAGTGCGTCCGTGGACCCGCTGCGGCTGAACAGCAGGAGTCGCACCGGTGCGGGCTGCACCTCCAGGAGCGATCGCACATGACGCAGGCGCTCGAGCTGCCCGGTGCCGATCGGGTCCGCCCGCCACTTGGCCTCGCCGATCGCGCACACCTGCCGTGACTCCCCGACGACGACCACGTCCAGCTCGTGGGTCGATCGGTGGGTACGACAGCTCAGCTCGGTGGAGCCGACCACACTCGCGCGACAGCCGACGGTGGCTGCGGCGGCATGCCGGCCGACCACTGCCGGCAGAGCTGTTCGAAGTGCGGACCGTAGATTCGGCTGCCCACCGTGCCCGCCCGGTCGACCCAGACCTGGGTGGCGCGCGCCGGCTGAGGCGCGGCTCCTCGGGGGCGACGACGAGAGGGCGGCCGCGATCTGTCCCCGCCGGGTGCTGCCCCCGATCCGACGTGGGCCGTGTAGGCGGCGCCGTGACAGCGGACAGGCCAATCTCCCTGTAGGCGGACACCACATCTCCCTCTCTACGGACAGCTGATCTCCCTGGGCTGTCCGGGCCGGCGGCGTGTCGGTCCGCTGGTAGGCGGCCCCTC
>JBQTJE010000022.1:0-6643 GCA_052387455.1 Pseudonocardia sp. | reverse complement strand
CCACGATCGTCGACGACATCCATGACGCCGCCCGCGAGATCGTCGACGACGTGATCGCGCGGCGCCCCCCCGACTTCGTCGACGCCGTCGCAGCCCAGCTTCCCGTGCGGGTCATCTGCGACATGATGGGGATCGCGCCCGAGGACCGGGCGTGGGTGCTCGCCCAGGTCACCGAGTCGACCGAGTTCATCGGGGTGCGCCGCCCGTGGCTGCGGCTGCCGGGGCAGAACCTGCGGGCGCTGGCCAAGCTGCACGTGCTGGTGCGGGCGGTGGGCCGGCGGCGCCGCCGCGAACCCACCGACGACCTCGTCTCGGCGCTGGTCACGGCCAACGTCGACGGCCAGCGCCTCGACGGCCGCCAGCTCGGCTCGTTCTTCTCGCTGCTGCTCGTGGCGGGCATCGAGACGACCCGCAACGCGATCGCGCACGGCCTCTGGTTGCTGACCCGCCACCCCGACCAGCGGGCCCTGCTGCTCGCCGACCTCGACGCCCGGCTGCCCGGCGCGGTGGACGAGATGGTGCGGGTGGCCAGCCCGATCCGGCAGTTCCGCCGCCGCGTCACCGAGGACACCGAGTGGCACGGGCACCCGATGCGCGCGCAGGACCGGGTGGTGCTGTTCTACGTCTCCGCCAACTTCGACGAGGACGTCTTCGCCGCCCCGGACACCTTCGACGTCACCCGCCGCCCCAACCCGCACGTCGGCTTCGGCGGCACGGGCCCGCACTTCTGCCTCGGCGCCCACCTCGCCCGCCAGGAGATGGCGGCGATCTTCGGCGAGCTGCTACGCCGCATCCCGGACGTGCGCACGGTGGGCGAGCCGGACCTGCTGGCGTCGAGCTTCGACAACCGGGTACGGCGGATGCCGTTCACGTTCACCGCACCGTGACCTGCGTGACCGGCTGCTACCGGGGGCGGCCACCCGGGTACTGCGGCGGGACGGCCGCGCCCCGCGGCGGGGGCGGCGGCGGTGGACCGGGACGCCCGTTGGGTGGCCCACCTGGTCCCTGCGGGCGGTAACCGGGCGGCGGCCCCGGCGGGCGCTGCGGCGGGTAGCCCTGGCCCGGCGGGCCGGGGCGGGCGCCGGGCGGCCCGGCACCGATCACTCCCGGGAGCGGCCCGGACGGTGCCGGGGCGGACGCGCGCCGGGACCCACCGGTGGCCAGCAGGTAGAGCGCGCCGAGCAGGATGCCCGCGCCCGCGCCGACCCCGAGGTTGAGCACGAGAACCGGCGAGCTCGGCTCGGCGGGCACCGACGCGGGACTGAGCACCGACAGCGTGACCCCGGTGGCTTCCATCTTGTCGGCGTTGAGCTTCACCAGCTCGTCCGCGACGGCGTTGACCACGTCCGCGGCTCCTGCCGGGGTGGCGCCGCGACCCACGATCTCGATCGTGGAGGACTCGGGCATCGTGCGGCCCTGCACCTGCCGGACGACCTGGTCGGGAGTGAGCCCGGCCGCCGTTCCCGCGGCGGTGACGACCTCCTGCTGGTCGACGAGCCGGCCGAGGGTCTGGGCGACCTGGATGGCGCGGCGCTCGTCGCCGGGGATGGCACCCGTCGTGGTCGTGGTGGCCTGCGCGGTGGCGATCACGTAGGCCTTCGACTCGTAGGCGGGCGTGACGAGCTGCGTGTAGGCGAACCCGCCCGCGGCGCCGAGTACCACGAATGCCAGCGGCACCACCCAGCGCGGGATCATCGCGGCACACCCGGTGCGTCAGCCATGCCGCGCTCCCCTCCCGAACCCCGTGCGCGGGGACGTCGACGGCGCCGGCCCGAGGCAGTCGTCGTAGATCCGGTCGATGCGCCGGGCCAGCGTCGCCCCATCGTAGTCGGCGAGCAGAGCCGATGGCGCAGACGCGCGGGCCCGGTCCGTGCCCGGGCCGGCGACCCCGCGCAGCGCGGCCTCGAACGCCGCGGGCGTCGGCTCGGCGCGGGTCACGGCGGCGAGTGCCGCGGCGGGCAGGGCGTCGAGGGCGGGCGCGGCCGCGTACACGACCGGCAGCCCGGCGGCCATCGCCTCCAGGATGGCCACACCGAACGTCTCCTCGGGCGAGGTGGACGCGAACACGTCCATCGCGGACAGCACGCGCCCCACGTCCAGGCGCCGCCCGGCGAACCGGACCCGGTCGGCCATGCCCAGCTGCGCGGCGAGCGCGGCGAGCCCGTCGCGGGCCGGGCCCTCGCCGACCAGCAGCACCGCCACGCCGGGCAGCGGGGTCAGCGCCCGCAGCAGGACGTCGAACCGCTTCGGCTCGACCATCCGGCCCACCCCGCCGACGACGACGGTGTCCTCGGCGATGCCCAGCTCGGCGCGGACGTCGCGGCGGGCCTGCGGGTCGAAGGCGAACGCCGCGGTCTCGATCCCGACCGGCACGACCGTCACCTTCGCCGCCGGCACCCCCCAGGCGACCAGCCGCCGCGCCACGGGCTCGGAGACCGCGACGACCCGGGTGGTGAGGCGGGCCGCGGCGAGGTAGAGCCCGCGCACACCCGCCCGGTCGGTCGGCCGGCCCTCGATGAGCCGGTCGTTGAGGGAGTGCTCGGTGCTGACGACGGTGCGGACGCCCGCGAGCCGCGCGGCGAGCGCGCCGTAGACCGGCGCCCGGTAGAGGTGGGTGTGCACGAGGTCGTAGCGGCCGCGGCGCACGTGCGCGACCAGCCGCGGGATCGCGCCCAGGTCGCGGTTGCCGCGCATGCCCAGGTCGGTGACGCGCACGCCGTCGGAGCGGATCGCCTCGGCGAGCACGCCCGCGTTGCACAGCGCGAGCACGTCGGCGTCGGCGGCGCTGTGGCGCAGCAGCAGGCGCAGCCACTGCTCGGCCCCACCCGCGTCGAGGCCCGTGATCACGTGCAGCACCCTCATCCGCGCACCTCCCGCACCCGCGCGCGGGCCCGCTTGGCGAGCAGTCGAAGGCCGCCGTCGCGCTGCCCGGCGTAGCTGCGCGGCAGGGCGTGGCGCGACGCCGCCACACCGGTACCCGCGACGTCGACGGCGACGGCGTTGCCGTACCCGGCCACCCGGGCCGCCGCGACCTCGCGGGGCCCGAGGTCGCCGTAGGGGTAGGCGAAGGCGTCCACCGGCGCGCCGGTCACCTCGGCCAGCGCCTCGCGGCTCTGCTCCAGCTCGGCCGCCAGCTCGTCTTCGGTGAGCTGCGGCAGGTGCCGGTGCAGGAGCCCGTGCGAGCCGATCTCCATCCCGGCCCGGGCGGACTCGCGCACCTGGTCGGCGGTCATCAGGGGCTTTCGGGGGGCGTCGGCGTCCCAGGAGTTGTCGCCGCCGAGCCGCCCAGCCAGTACGTACACGGTGGCCGTCGCGCCGTGGCGGCGCAGGACCGGCACCGCCTGCTCGACGAAGTCGACATACCCGTCGTCGAAGGTGAGCCCGACCCCGCGCCCGCCCGCGGCCAGCAGGTCGCGCATGGAGCGCCCGCGCAGGCCCTGGCGGCGCAGCGCCCGCAACTGCGCGTCGAGCCGCTCAGGTGTGACGGTGAGCTGGTGGGGGTCGTCCTCGGCCCCGACTCCCGGGCCCACCGAGTGGTACATCAGCACGAACGGGAACCTCATCGCGCCCCCTCCCGGGCCCGCAGCCGCAGGGCGAGCAGGCAGATCCCACCGGTCACCGCGACCATGCAGATCCCGCCCACCCCGGCCAGCACCACCGCGGGCGCGCCGGCGAGCAACCGGTGCACCCCCAGCCCGACGAGCGCCGCCAGTCCGACCGGGATCGCGAGCAGCGCCATCCGCCCGTACGCCGCCGGGGTCGGTGCGGTGGACAGCCTGCTGCGCGCACCGACGGCGAGGATCACCGCGGTGACCGTGATGCCCAGCGCGTTGGCGCCGGCGATCCCGCCCGCGCCGAACGGCCCGACCAGCAGGAACGTGGCGACCGCGGTGACCAGCAGGCCCCACAGCATCGCGAACGCCGGGAACCAGATGCGGCTCTGGAACGTGAAGAACGGGCGCACCAGCAGGCTCACCAGGGCCTGCCCGAGGATGCCCAGGACGTAGATGCGCAGGATGGCGGCGGTGGCTGCGGTGTCCTCGGCGGTGAACTCGCGGCGCTGGAACAGCACCTCGACGACGGCCGGGGCGTAGATCGTCAGGTAGGCGGTCACGAGCAGCGCGATCCCGCCGAGCACCGCCGTGTCGATCTCCATTCGGCGGCGCGCCTGGTCGCTGTCGCCGCTGGCCACGCTCTTGGCGAAGATCGGGAACGTCACGGCGGCGGCCATGAACGACAGCGTGATGGGGATCTGGGCGATCTTCTGCGAGTAGTTGAGGTGCGAGATGGTGCCCTCGGCCAGCGGCCCGCTGCCGAACCAGTCCGGGGGTGCGGCCGCGAACCGCTCGATGAGCACCTGCGCCTGCCGGGCCAGCGAGTGCGCGGCCACCGGCAGGAACGCCGCGAACACCAGCAACGTGGTGGTGCGGCGCAGCGAGAGCGTCCGCGGCAACGGCACCCGGCGCACCGTCGACGGCAGCTGCACGGCGACCATCAGCACGGCGCCCACGGAGATGCCGATCGCCGCGCCGAGGACGCCGAACCAGCGGTAGGTCAGCAGGATCGTGAGGATGATGCCGAGGTTGTAGGCGAGGTTGATCGCGGCCGGGGCGGCGAACTGCCCGTGCGTGCGCAGCGCCGCCGCCAGGTAGCCGGCGATCCCGAACAGCGGCACGGTGACCGCCACCGCGCGCAGGCACCGCGTGGCCAGTTCCGCGTCCGGCAGCCCCGGCGCGAGCACCGAGATCAGCCACGGCGCGGCCACCGCGACGAACACGCCCACGGCCGCCAGCCCCAGCACGATCCGCAGGAACGTGGCCTCGATCAATTCGCGGGTGGGGTCCGCGGTCGCGACGATCCCGCCGGCCGCGACGTCGGCGGCGCGGCGGGCCTCCGCCGCAGCCAGCGCGCGGCCGAACGCCGGCACCATGACGAACGCCATGGTGCCCTCGATGAGCAGCGGCGCCGTCGTCTCCGGCAGCGTCCAGGCGACGAAGAACGCGTCGGTCTGCCGGTTCGCCCCGAAGAGCGCCCCGACCAGCACGTCACGGGCCAGCCCCAGCGCGGACCCCGCGCCCGCGAGGATCGCCGAGATCGCCGCCGCCTTCGCGACGACCCGCTCGCCCGAGGTGCTCACGGCGCGACCTCGGCGGAGCGTTCCAGGCCGAACCACACCGCCAGGCCGATCACCACCGACGTGACCAGGCTCGTCGCCCCGCCCAGGTCGCCGTAGACGAACTGGAGCAGTTGCCACAACGACACTCCGACGATCGCCGCGCCGAGCCCCCTGGCGCCGCGCGGGCCGCGCCACGCCGACCGGGCGGCGGTGGCCGTGGACACGAACAGCAGCGCCGCGAACGGCAGGAAACCGAGGACGCCCTGCTCGGAGAGCACCAGGAGGTACTGGTTGTGCGGGGAGAGCAGCTCCTGCTGGCCGAGCCCCGCGCCACTGCCGCCGGACTGCCCGACGGTGCTGCCGGAGCTGAGGTCGAGCGGCGCGTAGCTGTCCCGGTAGCGCGGAAACTCCTTGAGCCCGACGCCGGCGATGGGGTGGTCGACCCAGATGTCGACGGCCGTGGCCCACAGCGCGTAGCGGTCGTTGGTGGACGGGTCGGGCGCCGACGAGGTGTCGCCGATGGACGCCAGGCGCGCGCCGATGGTCTCCGAGCCGACGCCGAAGCCGCCGATCAGCACCACGAGCGCCGCCGCCCCGCACACCGCGGTGGCCGCGAACGCCCGCCAGCCGGCGAACGCCAGCACGACCACCAGCGCGAACGCCGTGGACAGCCAGCTCCCCCGGCTCAGCGTGAGACCCATCGGCAGCAGCAACCCGATCGCCGTCACGACGTACACAAACCGCCTGCGCCCCGTCGCCGAGATCGTCAACCCGACGCACACCGTGATCGCCAGCCCGATGATCACCGATGCCGCGATGACGTCCTCGGCGCCGAACGTGCCCGTCGCCCGGGAGTTCTGGCCCTGGAAGGTCGCACCCGCGCCGGTGGCGACCTGCACGACGCTGGCCACCCCCTGGACGACCCCCGCCAGCACGAGTGCGTGGGCGACCAGTTCACCGTCGCGGCGGTCGCGCAACGAGAGGACCACGGCCAGCGGCACGAGCGCGAACAGCTGCAGGTAGCGGGCCCACGCGGCGAAGCTCCCCGCGGCGTCGGCGCCGGTGAGCGCGACGATCGACGCGGCCAGCACCACCGACCCGAACAGCACCGCCGCGGCGGGGCTGAGCCGCAGCCCGTCGCGCAGCGCCCGGATCCCGACGACGACCACCAGCAGGCCCGACAGCGCGTCCGCCGGAAAAGCGCCCCCGCCCAGCGGCAGCGGCACGCAGATCAGCAGGACCATCAGCGCCACCACCCCGGCGGGGGACGCCACCCTGCGCAGCGCCTGGGCCGCGGCCCCGTGCGGGGGCGCGGCCGGGCCCGTGTCGGTGGTCAGCTCTCCCCCTCGGGTCATCTCGCGCTCCGCAGTATCGCCGCTGTGCCTGCCGCTGACCAGGAACCGGTCAGGAGCCGCTGAGCAGGACCTTGCCGAAGGTGCGGGCGAGGATGGTGAGGTCGAGCAGGGGGGTCCAGGTGTCGATGTAGTGGTTGTCGAGGCGGGCGCGGTCGGGGATGGAGGTGTCGCC
>JBQTJE010000021.1:0-1916 GCA_052387455.1 Pseudonocardia sp. | reverse complement strand
TACCTGCCGCGCTGGCCGAAGATGGACCGCAACGCGATCGTGCAGGGCTGGGCCGGGGTGTACTCGTCGTTCCTGCTGCACGCCGAGCGCGCGGGCGAGCGCTACAAGGTGCCCACCCACGACCTGCTGCGCCGGTGCGGCGAGATCGGGCTGGTCGGCGGCCAGGAGGACATGATCATCGACGTGGCGATCCAGCTCGTGGCCGAGCGGGAGCAGGGCTCGTGATCAAGCACGTGATCGACGGGGTCGAGGTCGGCTCCGCAGCGACGTTCGAGACCGTCGACCCGTGGACGCGCGAGCCGTACTCCCAGGTGGCCCTGGGTGGCGCGGCCGAGGCCGACCTCGCGGTATCGGCGGCCCGCCGCGCGTTCGACTCCGGGCCGTGGCCGCGGATGGGATTCGCCGAGCGCGGGGCGTTGCTGCACCGCCTCGCCGACCTCGTCGAGGCCCACGTCGACGAGCTGGCGTGCGCCGACACCCGCGACATGGGCAAGCCGGTCACCGACGCCCGCACCAAGGACGTCCCGCGCACGGCCCAGAACTTCCGGTTCTTCGCCGACCACGCCCGCCTCGCGCCGGCCGAGACGCTGCCGATGGACACCGGCCACCACGCCTACACCCGCTACGAGCCCGCCGGCGTCGTCGCGGCCATCGCGCCGTGGAACTTCCCGCTGATGCTGGAGTCGTGGAAGGTGGCGCCCGCGCTGGCCTGGGGCAACACGGTCGTCCTCAAGCCCGCCGAGGACACGCCCGCCTCCGCGACGATCCTGGCCCGGCTCGCGCTGGAGGCCGGCGTCCCGCCGGGCGTGCTCAACGTCCTGCACGGCTTCGGGCCGGACTCCGCGGGCGCGGCGCTCACCGCCGACCCGCGCGTCGACCGGATCACCTTCACCGGCGAGTCCGGCACCGGTCGGGTGATCACCGCGGCCGCCGCGCGCAACCTCACCCCGGTGTCGTTGGAACTGGGTGGCAAGGGCGCCAATCTCGTGTTCGCCGATGCCGACCTGGACAACGCCGTCGACTGGTCGATCAAGGCCGTCTTCACCAACGCCGGCCAGGTGTGTCTCGCCGGCTCGCGGCTCTACGTGCAGCGCCCGATCCTCGACGAGTTCCTCGCCCGGTTCGTCACCGCCGCCGAGGCGCTGCGCCTCGGCGACCCGCGCGACCCCGCGACCCAGCTCGGCCCGCTCGCATCGGCGGCGCACTTCGAGAAGGTGCGCCGTTACGTCGAGGAACCGGGGGGCAAGGTCCTCACCGGCGGGCTGGGCGACGGCTGGACGGTGCGGCCCACGGTGGTCGTCGACGCCCCGCCTGACGCGCCGATCGTCCGCGAGGAGGTGTTCGGGCCGGTCGTGACGGTGGCGCCGTTCGACACCGAGGCCGAGGCGGTGGGGCTGGCGAACGACTCCCCGTACGGGCTCAACGCGATGGTGTTCACCGAGAACCTGTCCCGCGCGCACCGGGTGGGCGCCGCGCTGCGCGCCGGGACTGTCTGGGTGAACTGCTTCTTCGTCCGCGACCTCCGCGCGCCCTTCGGCGGGTTCGGCGACTCTGGCTGGGGCCGCGAGGGCGGCACGTTCAGCCGGGAGTTCTTCACCGAGCCCAAAGCGGTCGTGATGGCCATCCGCCCGAACGCCGAGCCGTCCTGACCTCGCACAGGTTCGGTCGACGTCGCATCCCGCCGAACCTGTGCGAGGTCGACCGAACCTGTGCGAGGACCGGAGTGCGGCGGGCGGTTCGAGTGCCGAGCCAGCGACCGTGAGTCCCCTTCACAAGCGCTTGATCTCCCGGAGCGACCAGCCGTTGCCGTCCGGATCGGTGAAGAACGCGAACCGTGATCCGGACGTGCCCTCCGGGCCGAGCAGCAGGACCTCGCCGATCGGCACCCCGCGCGACGCCAGGGCTGCGCGGGCGGC
>JBQTJE010000020.1:0-26326 GCA_052387455.1 Pseudonocardia sp. | reverse complement strand
AACGTGCAGCGCCCGCAGCGCAGCGAGGACGAACGACGTTGACACCGACAAGCGGAGCGAGACGATCACAGCCGGAGGAAGGCCTCAGCCCCAAGACAGGGCTTGACGATCCATAGGAGCATCGCCGACGGCGCCGGTTGCTGGCCCGGCCGGCTCTAGCCGAGCCGGACCGGTAGCTCCGCGAGCCGGCGCGCACCCGGCAGCGGCACCCACTGCGGCGTGTCGGTGGCGAGCGCGAGTGCGGGGAACCGCGCGACCAGCATCGACAGCGCCACCTCCGCCTCCTGGCGGGCCAGCGCCGCGCCGAGGCAGTAGTGGGCGCCGTGCCCGAACCCGAGGTGCCCGTCGCCGCGGGCGTGCCCCAGCCGCGTGACGTCGAGCCGGTGCGGGTCGGGGTGCTCGCGCGGGTCGAAGTTGGCCGAGACCAGCACGACCTGCACGGCGTCGCCCGTGCGTACCGGTGTACCGCCCACCTCGACGTCCTCGGCGGCGTACCGCAGCCGGGTGACGTGCACGGGCCCGCAGAACCGCATCAGCTCGTGCACCGCGCCGGGCCACAGCGCGGGCTCGGTGCGCAGCCGCGCGAGCTGGTCGGGGTGGGTGAGCAGGGCCAGCGTGGCGTTGCCGACGAGGTGTGCCGTGGTCTCGTGCCCGGCCAGCACCAGGGTGAGCACCATCGACACCATCTCGGCGTCCGAGAGCCGGTCGCCGTCCTCGTCACGGGTGCGGATCAGCGCGTTGAGCAGGTCGTCGGCCGGGGCAGACCCGCGCGTGCCGATCAGCCCGTGAATGTGCTCGACCATCTCCCGCAGCGCCGGGCCGAGCTGCGCGGGGTCCATCGTCACGAGCGCGCGGCCCCACTCCCGCCAGGCCGGCCGGTCGGGCTCCGGGATGCCGACGAGCTCGCAGATCACGGTGATCGGCAGCGGGTAGGCGAACCTGTCGATCAGGTCGACCGGTCCGGGCGCGGCCGCGGCAAGGCCGTCCAGGAGCCCGGCGGTGATCGTCGCCACGCGCGGGCGCAGCTGGCCGACCCGGCGCACGGTGAACGCGCGGGAGACCAGCTTGCGCAGGCGCGTGTGGTCCGGCGGGTCGGAGTCGAGGACGGTGCCGGCGAGGTAGGCGGCGAGCTCGTCGGGGACGCCGAACTGCCGCAGCGCGTTGTCGCGGCGGCTGTCGACCGCCACCCCCGGCACGCTGGTCGCGGCGTTGACGAACCGCGGGTCGCCGAGCACGGTGCGGACGTCGGCGGCCCGGGTCACGTACCAGACGTCGCTGCCGTCGAGGAAGCGCCCACGCAGCACGGGCGCCTGCTCGCGCAGGCGGTCGTAGCCGCCGTAGGGATCGGCGATCAGCTCCGGGCTCATGAGGTCCGGGACCGACGGTGCGGTCATGGCTTCCTCCTTCGGGGGCGGCCGCCGGGGTCACCGGACGCGGGCGCGCCACTCCTCGTCGATGTGCACGTTCAGGGACCGGTACAGCTCGGCGACCCGCGGCGCGAGCGCGGCGCCGGCTCCGGCAGGCGGGTCGGGAGCGTGCAGCACCGCCGCGACCGCCTGCTCCATCAGCTCGGCCCGCCGCCGCACGGCGCCGGGCGCGTAGGGCAGGCCGATGCCGTCGACGAAGTAGAAGCCGCTGGTGATCGCGGCCAGCAGGTAGCGCTGCTCGTCGACGCTCCGGTCGGTGCGCAGCAGGCCTGCCGCGCGTAGCAGCCCGAAGTGCTCGCGCAGGATCGCGTCGCGACGCGCCCCCAGCCCGGCGAGCGTGCCGGCGGCCTCGTGGGTCAGCCGGCCCAGCACCTCCGGGTCGCCCAGGTACAGCGGCCGGGTGACGGCGTCGGCGGCGACGTCCTCGAACAGGGACCGGACCATCCGCCCGGGCAGCACCTCGGCGGGCTCGCTGAGCAGCCGCGCCACCATCGCCGCGACGACCCGGTGGTGGATGCGCAGCAGCACCATGAGGAACAGCTCCTCCTTGGTGCGGAAGTGCAGGTAGACGGTGCCCTTGCCGATGCCGGCCCGGCGCGCGATGTCCTCGATCGTCACCCGCTGGTAGCCCCGGCGCACGAGCAGGTCGGCGGCGGCGTCGAGCACCCGCTCGACCCGTACCGGTGCTGCGTCCGGAGCCGCCATGTGTCCCTCTCCCGCCGAGATGACCAGAAGTTCGAATCTGGTCATACGGTCACCGTACGCCGGGTCGGAACGCCCGGCAAGGGCGGTGCCGGTGCGACCGGCCGCGGTGCGAGAGGATCGACCCATGACACGACGCATCGCCGGGCTGCCGGTGTGGGGGCCGGGCGACGTGATCGGCGGGATGCGCGCGGTGCTCGGCTGGACCGACGAGGCCGTCGGTGTCGTGGCCGCGCTGCCCGAACGGGTCACCGGGCTGCTCGACGACGTCGACGCGCTGCTGGTGCGCATCGGGGAGATGGCCGACCGGGTGGATGCCGTCGCCGCGCGGGCCGAAGTGGTCGTGGCGAGGGCGGATGCGGTGGCCGGCGACGCCGGCGGCGTCGTGACCCGCGCGGGCGCCGTGGCCGCCGACGCCGCCGGCGTCATCGACCAGGCCACCGCGGTGGCCCAGCAGGCGGGCGAGGTCGTGGCACAGGCGGGCGGCACGAGCGGCGCCGCGCGCGACCTGCTCGTCACCTACGCCCCGATCGCCGAGCAGGCCGCACCGCTGGCCCGGCGGTTCGTCGAGGAGTTCTCCGCCGAGGAACTGCACGCCGCGATCCAGCTCGTCGACCACCTCCCGGCGCTCACCGAGCACCTGGAGACCGACATCATGCCGATCCTGGCCACCCTCGACCGCGTCGGCCCCGACATTCACGAGTTGCTCGACGTGCTCAAGGACGTGCGCCAGGCCATCAACGGCATCCCCGGTTTCGGCTACTTCCGCCGCCGCGGCGAGCGCGAGGAGGGCACGTGAATCTGGGGAAGGGCCGTTGAGTACCGCCCCGCCCGAAGGCGCCCGCCTCGTGGCCGGCCGCTACCGGCTCGGCGAGCTGCTGGGCAGGGGCGGCATGGGCGCGGTGTGGCTCGCCGTCGACGAGCTGCTCGGCCGCGAGGTGGCACTGAAGCGGCTGCGGGTCGCCGACCTGCCCGACGACGAGGCCGCGCTCGCCCGCGAGCGCATCATGCGCGAGGCCCGGATCGCGGCGTCGCTGCACCACCCGCAGGTCGTGTCGATCTTCGATGTCGTCGTGGAGGACGCCGAGCCGTGGCTGGTGCTGGAGTACCTGCCGTCGGTGAGCCTGGGCCGGATGCTGCGCGACCGCGGCCGGCTGCCCGTCGCCGAGGTGGCGGCGATCGGCGCGCAGGTCGCGGGGGCGCTTGCCGCGGCGCACGCCGCCGGCATCGTGCACCGCGACGTGAAGCCCGACAACGTGCTGGTGGCGGGCCCGGTCGCGAAGCTCACCGACTTCGGGATCTCCTCCGCGGCGGCCACCCCCAGCCTCACGCAGACGGGCATGCTCACCGGCACCCCGGCCTATCTGGCGCCGGAGAGCTGCCGCGGCGAGGGCACCGACGCCCGCAGCGACGTCTACGCCCTCGGCGCCACCCTCTACGCCGCCGTCGAGGGCGCTCCACCGTTCGGTGCGGGCGGCGACCTGCTGGTCCTGATCGGCCGCATCGCCCACGGCCAGGCGCCACCTCCGCAACGGGCCGGACCCCTTACCGAACTGCTGGGCGCCATGCTCGCCGGCGACCCGCGCGCCCGGCCGAACGCCGCGCAGGTCCGCGACGCGCTGCTGCACCTGTCCGCACCCGATCGGGGCGAGGCGCCCACCCAGGCCGTCGCCGCGGGCCCCACCGTCCCCCTGCACCCGCCGCCGGCCGGCCCGGCGCCCGCGCACCCGCGGCGCACCGGGCTGCTGGTCGCGGCGGCGCTCGGGGTGCTGGCCGTCCTGGCGGCGGGTGTCGCGGGCGCGCTGCTGCTGGGCGGTGGCTCGGGCACCGGCCCGGCCGCAGCCGTCAGCCTCGGTGACCCGCGCACCGCCGACCCGTGCTCGCTGATCGACACCGTGGCCCTCGCCCGGCACGGCACGGTGACCGTCGACCAGGCGAACGTGCCGTTCTCCGGGTGCCGCGCCGACCTCCGGCCCGCCGGCGGCGGCGCGCTGGGGCTGTCGGTGGAGTTCACCCTCACCAGGGCCACCAACGGGCTCGACGGCGACCCCGAGCAGGTCGACGGCGTCACTCTCCAGCGGTTGCGCGGATCCGGGTCGATCTGCGCGCGGGAACTGCTGCTGGCCGACCGCACCGTCGTCGCCGTCTATGCGCAGGGGCAGGCCGCAGACCTGTGCGCGGTCGCCGACACCGGCGCGCGCGCCGCAGCCCGGATCCTCGGCACCCGCGGCGCCGGGGCCCGCGAACCCCTGGACGTCACCAGCCCGCTGGCCGGCGTCGACGCCTGCACCCTGCTCGACGCGGACGCCCTCGCGGCCGTTCCCGGCGCCCGGTCACCGGGCACCCCCGGGTTCGGCGACTGGTCGTGCAGCTGGGGCTCCCCCGCGCCGGCCGTCTACGTCAACTTCGACCGGGGCGAGCCGCCCGACCCGCGCAGCGCGATCACCGTCCAGATCGTGGGGCGCGCGGCGGCCATCGTGCCCGGTGACGGACGGTGTCGCGTCGAGCTGGTGCAGCGGCGCTACCGCGGCAGCCTGGGCGAGCGGGCCGATCTCGTGCAGCTCACCGTGTTCGGCCGCGACGACGGAACCTGCGGGAGCGCCGCGGCGCTCGCCACCGCGGCCGCCGGGAAGCTCCCGGCTCCGGGCTAGCAGCGACTAGCGGTGCGCGGCCACCACCAGCGTCACGATCTCGTCCATCATCTCGGTGAGCTGGTAGTCCTTCGGCGTGAACACCGCCGCGACGCCGCGCTCGCGCAGCGCCGCCGCGTCGTCGTTCGGGATGATCCCGCCGACGACCACGGGCACGTCGCCCGCCCCGGCCGCGCGCAGGCCCTCAACCACCGCCGGGACGACCTCCAGGTGCGACCCGGACAGCACCGAGAGCCCCACGACGTGCACGCCCTCCTGCACCGCGGCGGCGACGATCTGCGCGGGCGTGAGCCGGATGCCCTGGTAGATCACCTCGAAGCCGACGTCGCGGGCGCGCACGGCCACCTGCTCGGCGCCGTTGGAGTGCCCGTCCAGCCCCGGCTTGCCGACGAGCATCCGCAGCTTCTCGCCGAGCTGCTCGCCCGCGTGGCGCACACGCTCACGCACCTCGGCGATCCCCGCCATCGTCTCGCCCCCGGACACCGCCGCCGACACCCCGGTGGGCGCCCGGAACTCGCCGAACACCTCCCGCAGCGCCCCGGCCCACTCCCCCGTCGTCACGCCGACCTTGGCGCAGGCGATGGAGGCGTCCATCAGGTTGGCGTCGGTCTTGGCGGCGTCGCGCCGCTCGTCCAGTGCCGAGTCGACGGCCGCGGCGTCGCGGCCGTCGCGCCACTCCCGGATCGCCTCGATCGCGGCGGCCTCGGTCTCCGGATCGACCGTCTCGATCGTGGCCGCGCCCTCGGCCTGCAGCGGGCTGGGCTCGGTGGTGTCGAACCGGTTGACCCCGACGACGATGTCTTCGCCGGACTCCATCCGCCGCCGCCGCTCGGCCAGGGACGACACGAGCTGTCCCTTCATGTAGCCGCTCTCGACCGCGGCGACCGCGCCGCCCATCTCCTGCACTCGTCCGATCTCGGCGCGGGCGCCGTCGACCAGCTCGGTGACCTTGGCCTCGACGACGCGGGAACCGTCGAACAGGTCCTCGTACTCCAGCAGGTCGGTCTCGTAGGCGAGCACCTGCTGCATGCGCAGCGCCCACTGCTGGTCCCACGGCCGCGGCAGGCCCAGCGCCTCGTTCCACGCGGGCAGCTGGATCGCCCGGGCCCGGGCATCGCGCGACAGTGTCACGGCCAGCATCTCCAGCACGATCCGCTGCACGTTGTTCTCCGGCTGGGCCTCGGTGAGCCCCAGCGAGTTGACCTGCACGCCGTAGCGCAGCCGCCGCTGCAACGGGTCATCGATGCCGTACCGCTCGCGGGTGATCTCGTCCCAGAGCTGCACGAACGCCCGCATCTTGCACATCTCCTCGACGAACCGCAGGCCCGCGTTGACGAAGAACGAGATGCGCCCGACGACGTCGCCGAACTTCTCCTCCGGCACCTGCCCGGACGCGCGCACGGTGTCGAGCACCGCGACCGCCGTGCTCAGCGCGTAGGCCAGTTCCTGCGCGGGCGTCGCGCCCGCCTCCTGCAGGTGGTAGCTGCAGACGTTGATCGGGTTCCACTTCGGGATGTTCGCCACCGACCACGAGATCATGTCCGAGATCAGCCGCATGCTGGGCGCGGGCGGGAACACGTAGGTCCCCCGCGACAGGTACTCCTTGACGATGTCGTTCTGCGTCGTGCCGGCGAGTGTGGCGCGCGGCGCGTCGTGCTCGTCGGCGACCGCGACGTAGAGCGCGAGCAGCCACATCGCCGGCGCGTTGATCGTCATCGAGGTGTTCGCCTCGGCCATCGGGATGCCGTCGAACAGCGCCCGCATGTCGCCGATGTGGCTCACCGGCACGCCGACCTTGCCCACCTCACCGCGCGCCAGCTCGTCGTCGGGGTCGTAGCCGGTCTGGGTGGGCAGGTCGAAGGCCACGGACAGGCCGGTCTGCCCCTTGGCGATGTTGCGCCGGTACAGCTCGTTGGACTTGCGGGCCGACGAGTGCCCGGCGTAGGTCCGGATCACCCAGGGCCGGTCGCGCTCACGGTCGGTGGGGTACGGCACCGGACAACTCCTTCGACGGCGGACGATCGCTGGATCCTACTGACCGGTCACGTCACGGCCCGCCGCGAAGGACCGGGGTCACACCCACCGTCGCTGGGCGCGGCCAGTACCCGCCGTCGACGTGCCGACCCGCGGGGCGCGCCGCTGGTCCGGACGGCACAATCAGCGACCGAGAGGCGCACTGCGCACTGCACCGTACGGAGGTGGTCGTGTCGCTCGACGCAGCCGGCTCGGACCCGACTCCGGTCGCCGGGCGCTACCGGCTCCACGAAGTCCTGGGCGCGGGGGGCATGGGCACCGTCTGGCGGGCGACCGACGAGCTCCTGGGGCGGGAGGTTGCCCTCAAGCAGCTCCGCCGAACCGACCTCGCGCCCACCGACATCGAGCTCGCCCGGGCACGAACGATGCGCGAGGCCCGGATCGCCGCGTCGCTGCACCACCCGCACGTGGTCTCGATCTTCGATGTCCTCATCGAGAACGGCGAGATCTGGCTGGTGTTGGAGTACGTCCCCTCGATCAGCCTCGGCACACTGATCGAGCGGCGCGGCCCGCTCCCGCCGTCCGAGGTCGCGGCGATCGGTGCGCAGGCGGCCGCCGCGTTGGCCTGCGCCCACGCGGCGGGGATCGTGCACCGCGACGTCAAGCCGGACAACCTGCTGGTCACGCCGACCACCTCGAAGCTCACCGACTTCGGGATCGCGCACGCCGCGACCGCGTCCTCGCTCACGGCCACCGGTCTGCTCACCGGGACGGTTGCCTACCTGGCCCCGGAAACCGCCCGCGGCCAGGGCACCGACGCCCGCACCGACATGTTCGCGCTGGGTGCCACGCTGTTCGCCGCCGTCGACGGCGAACCGCCGTTCGGGGCCGGCGGCGACCTGCTGGTCATGATCACGCGGATCGGCCGTGGGGGTGCCCCCGCGCCGCGCAACGCCGGCCCGCTCACCGGGCTCATCGGACACCTGCTCGCCGACGACCCGGCCGCCCGCCCGACGGCCGCACAGGCCCACCAGGTCCTCGCCCATCTCGCCCACGTCGCGCGGCAGGCGCCCGGACCGCCCGCGTTCGCGCCAGGGCCGTGGCCGGGAACGGCCCGACCCGCACCGACCCCGACCACCCGGTCTCGGCGGGGGCGGGTGGTTGCGATGATCGTCCTCGGCGCCGTGCTGCTCGGCACGGCCGTCGGCGCCGTCGCTCTCCGCGCGGCCGGGGGCGGTTCGGCCGTTCCGGGGGTCGCGGACCCGGCGCTCGGCATCGCCGACGTGCGCACCGCCGATCCCTGCTCGCTGCTCGACACCGCGGCGCTGAGCCGGTTCGGCAGCACCGAACTGGATCCGACCAACGCCAGCTTCGACGGCTGCCGGGCCGACATCACTCCACCTGACGCCGACCCCGTGTCAGTCTTCGCCGTGCTGCTGGGGCGGCTGGCGCCGGACGAGGACCTCGGTGGCACGCCGGAGGAGATCGGCGAGCTCACCCTCGCCCGGCTCCCGATGGGCGACGACCGGTGCGTGCGCAAGGTGCTGCTCCCCGACGGATTCGTCATCAGCATCTTCGCCCGACACTTCGGCAGCACCCCTCTCGACCTGTGCTCGGTGGCCGACGTCGCCGCGGTCGCCGCGACCACCCGGATCGGCGAGCGCGCCATCGCCACCCGCACGCCGCCGGACGTCGGCACGCCACTGGCCGGCATCGAGGCGTGCACCCTGCTCACCCCCGCCGAGCTGGTGGTGGTGCCAGGCCTTCCTCCTGTCGGTGACGCGGGCGCTGCCGGCTGGTCGTGCGACTGGAAACGCAGCAGCGGCGACCGGGTCGAGGTCTACTACTACCGCAGCTACCCGCCCTCGGAGATCCCGAACTCCACCGGTGTCGACATCGCGGGCCGCGAGGCCGGGGTCCGGGCCAGCGCGGGTCGGTGCACCGTCGAGTTCGCCCAGCACTACTTCACCGACGCCACGGGCGCCCGGCGCGCGGCGAACATCCAGATCATCGTGCACGGTTCCGCGCCCGGGACCGAGCTCTGCACACCGGCAACCGCACTGGCCCGCGCCGCTGCGGGGAAGCTGCCGCCGGTGAGCTGATCCCTCCGCCACGACCGGCGGGCGCGCGGCTCAGCGCTTCGGGTCGGCGCCGACCCGGGCGATGTCCGCCCCGAGGTCGTGGAGGTTCTCGACGAAGCGGGGGTAGCCGCGGTCGATGTGGTCGACGTCCCAGACCTCGGTACTCCCCTCGGCACACAGTGCTGCCAGGACGAGCCCTGCCCCCGCCCGGATGTCGCTGGCCCACACCGGCGCGCTGGACAACCGCTCGACCCCGCGCACGACCGCGTGGTGACCGTCGGTGCGCGCGTCCGCCCCGAGCCGCACCATCTCGTCGACGAAGCGGAACCTGGCCTCGAACACGTTCTCGGTGATCATCGATGTGCCGTCCGCGACCGCGGAGAGCGCGATCGCCATCGGCTGGAGGTCGGTGGCGAAGCCCGGGTAGGGCAGGGTGACGAAGTCGACCGCGCGCGGGCGACCGTCCATCCGCACGCTGAAGGTGTCCGGGCCGATCTCGGTCTCGGCTCCCGCGCTGCGCAGCTTGTCCAGGACGAGGTCGAGATGATGCGGGTCCACCCCGCGGACCGTCACCTCACCGCGCGTCATCGCCGCCGCGAACGCCCAGGTGGCACCGACGATGCGGTCGCCGATCACCCGGTGGTGGGTGGGTGCGAGCTGCCCGACGCCGTGCACGGTGAGCGTCGAGCTGCCCACGCCGTCGATCTTGGCGCCCATCTGCTGGAGCATCGCGGTGAGATCGACGATCTCCGGCTCGCGGGCCGCATTGTCGATCACGGTGGTGCCGTCGGCCAGGACGGCGGCCATGAGGATGTTCTCCGTGGCCCCGACGCTGGGGAAGTCGAGCCAGATCTGGGCCCCGCGCAGCACTTCGGCCCGCGCCACCACCCGGCCGTGCTCGATCTCGGTGGTCGCGCCGAGCTTGCGCAGCCCGGCCTGGTGCATGTCCAGGGGCCGCGAGCCGATCGCGTCCCCGCCCGGCAGCGGCACCACAGCCCGCCGGCACCGCGCGACGAGCGGGCCCAGCACGCACACCGAAGCGCGCAGCCGCGACACCGAGCGGTCGTCGGCGCGGGCGCTGAGCTGGGCCGGCACGCCGATCGTGACCGTGCCGCCATCGATGCCGACGGCGCAGCCGAGGCTGCGCAGCACATCGGCCATGAGCGGAACGTCGAGAATCTCCGGGCAGTTGGTGAGCACTGTCGTGCCCTCGGCCAGCAGCGCGGCCGCCATCAGCTTCAGGACGCTGTTCTTGGCACCGACGACGTCGACCGTGCCGACCAGCCGCGCTCCACCGGCCACCGCGAAGTGCTCCGCCACGGCCGACGACGCTAGCGGGCGGGCGGGGGGCGATCGCCGCCGGTACCCATCGGTACGGTCACTGCATGGCCGTGCATCTCACCAGGATCTACACCCGGACCGGCGACGACGGCAGTACCGCGCTCGGCGACTTCAGCCGCGTCCACAAGACCGACGTGCGGCTCGCGGCCTACGCCGACACCGACGAGGCCAACGCCGCGATCGGCGTGGCCGTCACGGTCGGCGGGCTCGCCGCGGACGTGCTGGCGCCGTTGCGACAGATCCAGAACGACCTGTTCGACGTCGGCGCCGACCTCTGTACCCCGATCGTCGAGGATCCGAAATATCCGCCGCTGCGCGTCACCGAGGACTACGTGACGCGCCTCGAGGGCTGGTGCGACACGTTCAACGAGGCCCTGCCGAAGCTCGACTCGTTCATCCTCCCCGGCGGCACCCCGGGTGCGGCGCACCTGCACGTCGCCCGGACGGTGACGCGCCGTGCCGAGCGGTCGGTGTGGGCGCTGCTGCAGGTCGACGCCGAGCGCACCAACCCGCTGCCGGCCCGCTACCTCAACCGGCTCTCCGACCTGCTGTTCATCCTGGGCCGTGTCGCCAACCCCGGCGGCGACGTGCTGTGGCGGCCGGGCGGGCCCGAGACTGCCGATTAGCCCGACTCGCGCTGCCGAACAGCCCGACTCGCGGGCTACGAGGCCTGCCGGTACCCGGTCGCCCGGCCGGGCGGGGTGGCCTCCAGCCATGCCAGGAAGCCGGTGAGCACGCCCGGGGCCATCGCCAGCTCCAGGTCCTCGCCACCGCTGCGGCACCGCAGCACCGTGCGTGCCTGCGGAATCACGTAGGTCTCGGCCCCGGTCGGCGGGCGGCGGCCGACGATCTCCAGCGCGGTGCGGTCGATCACCACCGTGGCGCCCGGCCGGAAGCTGGTGAGCCGGTGCCACGCCAGCTCGTCGCCCCGGTACCGACCGACCCCGAAGTGCCAGCCCACCCCGCGGGTGACGTCCTGGACGGCCCGGCGGCGACGCAGACACACATCCACGCCGCCGCGCCGCATCAGCCGTACTCGCCGAAAGGCGAGGTATCCGAGCGCTGCAGTGCCCAGCAGCAGCAGCAGGCCCACGACCTGGGCCACGGTGACCACTGCCGGGCCCGGACTACTCGGCCGCTCCCGCGGCCTTGAGCCGCGCCTCCGCCCGTGCCGCCGCGGCGGCGCCCTCGGACTCGGACCGGTCGGCGCGGTCCAGCGCCGCCCGCGCCCGCTCGACGTCGATCTCCTCGGAGACCTCGGCGAACTCGGCGAGCACCGTGACCCCCTCGGGCGTGATCGACAGGAAGCCCCCGTGCACGGCGGCGGTGACCGACGTGCCGTCGGTGGCGTCGATCCGCAGCAGGCCCGAGTCCTCCAGCTGCGCCAGGGGGGGTTCGTGGCCGGGCAGCACGCCGATCTCGCCGATCGTCGTGCGGGCCAGGACGAACGTCGCCTCCCCCGACCAGATCCGGCGCTCGACGGCGACGACCTCCACCGTCATCTCGGCCAACTGACACTCCTTCGTCGGGTCGGTGCCACGTCAGGACTCCAGCTTCTTGCGGTTGCGGTCCAGGTCCTCGAGGCCGCCGCACAGGAAGAACGCCTGCTCGGGAACGTCGTCGAAGTCGCCCTTGGCGATCTTGTCGAACGACTCGATGGTCTCCTTCAGCGGCACCGTGGAGCCGGGCTGCCCGGTGAACTGCTCGGCGACCAGCAGGTTCTGCGACAGGAACCGCTCGATCCGGCGCGCCCGGCCGACGAGCTGCTTGTCCTCCTCGGACAGCTCGTCGATGCCCAGGATGGCGATGATGTCCTGCAGGTCGGAGTACTTCTGCAGGATCCGCTTGACCTCGTTGGCCACCCGGAAGTGCTCGTCCCCGACGTACTGGGGGTCGAGGATCCGCGAGGTGGACGTCAGCGGGTCCACCGCCGGGTAGATCCCCTTCTGGGAGATCGGCCGGGACAGCTCGGTCGTGGCGTCCAGGTGCGCGAACGTGGTGGCCGGCGCCGGGTCGGTGTAGTCGTCGGCGGGCACGTAGATCGCCTGCATCGAGGTGATCGAGTTGCCGCGGGTGGAGGTGATGCGCTCCTGCAGTTCGCCCATCTCGTCGGCCAGCGTCGGCTGGTAGCCCACCGCGGAAGGCATGCGGCCCAGCAGCGTGGAGACCTCGGAACCGGCCTGGGTGAACCGGAAGATGTTGTCGATGAAGAGCAGCACGTCCTGGTTCTGCTCGTCGCGGAAGTACTCCGCCATGGTCAGCGCCGACAGGCCCACTCGCATGCGCGTGCCGGGCGGCTCGTCCATCTGGCCGAACACCAGCGCGGTGTCCTTGATGACGTCGGCCTCGGTCATCTCGGTGATGAGGTCGTTGCCCTCGCGGGTGCGCTCGCCCACCCCGGCGAACACCGAGGTGCCGCCGAAGTTCTTGGCCACGCGGGTGATCATCTCCTGGATGAGCACCGTCTTGCCGACTCCGGCGCCGCCGAACAGGCCGATCTTGCCGCCCTGCACGTACGGGGTGAGCAGGTCGATGACCTTGATGCCGGTCTCCAGCATCTCGGTCTTGCCCTCGAGCTGGTCGAAGCTCGGCGCCTTGCGGTGGATGCCCCACAGCTCGCCGGTGATCTCAAGGTCGGGCTTGTCCAGGCACTCCCCGAGCGCGTTGAACACGTGCCCCTTCACCTGGTCGCCGACCGGCACGGAGATCGGGCGGCCGAGGTCGGTGACGTCCTGGTTGCGGACCAGCCCGTCGGTCGGCTGCATCGAGATCGTCCGCACCAGGTTGTCGCCCAGGTGCTGGGCGACCTCCAGGGTGAGGGTCTTCGCCAGGTCCCCGAAGGTGACCTCCACCGTCAGGGCGTTGTACAGCGCCGGAACGGAGTTGCGCGGGAACTCGACGTCGACGACCGGGCCCGTGACCCGCACGACACGTCCGGTCGAGGTCTCGGTGGCCTGGCTGTCGGAACCAGCAATGACGGTCATCAGCTCTCACTCCCTGCGCTGACGAGAGCGTCGGCCCCACCGACGATCTCGCTGATCTCCTGGGTGATCTGCGCCTGACGGGCCTGGTTGGCCTCGAGGGTCAGGTCGCGGATCAGTTCGTTGGCGTTGTCGGTGGCGGCCTTCATCGCCCGCTGCCGGTTGGCCGACTCGGACGCGGCCGACTCCAGCAGCGCCGCGAACAGGCGCGCCCCGATGTACCGGGGGAGCAGGGCGTCGAACAGCGTGTCGGCGTCCGGCTCGAACTCGTAGAGAGGCTGGAGCCCGCCGCGGTCGTCGTCGGGCGCCACCCCCGTCGCCCCGCCGGTCTCGGTCTCGGACTCCTCGGCGTACTCGACCTCCATCGGCGCCATCCGGCGCGCCTGAGGGCTCTGAGTGACCATGTTCTTGAACTGGGTGTACACGAGGTGCAGCTCGTCGACGCCCTGCACGCCGTCCTCGCCGGCCCCGTCGGCGTGGTCGTCCGCACCCGCCATGAACGCCGCGACCAGCGCACGCGCCGCCTCCGCCGCGTTCTCGTAGGTCGGCTGCTCGGAGAACCCGGTCCAGGACGCCTCGACCGTGCGCTTGCGGAACCGGTAGTAGCTCACGCCCTTGCGCCCGATCACGTAGAGCACCGGCTCCTTGCCCTGCTCGCGCAGCAGCGACTGGAGCTGCTCGGCCTCCTTGAGCACTCCTGCGTTGTAGCCGCCGCACTGGCCGCGGTCGCTCGTGACCACCAGCACCGCGGCCCGGCGCGGCGACTCGCGCTCGACGAGCAGCGGGTGGTCGAGCGCGGAGTTGTTCGCGAGCTCCGTGAGGACCCGGGTCATCTCCTCCGCGTAGGGCTTGGCCTCGTTCACCCGTGCGCGCGCCTTGGCGATCCGCGACGTGGCGATGAGCTCCATCGCCCGGGTGATCTTCTTGATCGACTGCGTCGACCGGATCCGCCGTCGCAGGACGCGAATCTGTGCCGCCATGTCTCTAGCCCGCCTCTCCCGGCCCGCCCGACCCGCTCAGTCCTTCTTCGGAGCGGGCTTGTTGACCTTGACCGACTCGCGGTCGACCTCGTCCTCGTCGAGCGCCTCGGCCGCGCGCTCCTTCGGCACCACCGACGAACCGTCGGTCGCGGTGAAGCCCTTCTTGAACTCGTCGACGATGCCGACGAGCCGCTCGGTGTTCTCGTCGGTGAGCTTGCCGGTGTCGCGGATCTCGGCCAGCACGCCCTCGTGGTTGCGGCGGATGTGGTCGAGCGCCTCGCTCTCGAACCGGCGGACGTCGGCCACCGGGACGGAGTCGAGCTTGCCCGTGGTGCCCAGCCAGATGGAGACGACCTCCTCCTGCACCGGGACCGGCGCGTACTGCGACTGCTTGAGCAGCTCCACCAGCCGCTCGCCGCGGCCCAGCGCGCGGGCCGAGGCGTCGTCGAGGTCGGAGCCGAACGCGGCGAACGCCTCCAGTTCGCGGTACTGCGACAGGTCCAGGCGCAGCGAGCCCGACACCGCCTTCATCGCCTTCACCTGCGCGGCACCACCCACGCGCGACACCGAGATGCCCACGTTGATCGCCGGGCGCACGCCCTGGTTGAACAGGTCGGACTCCAGGAACACCTGGCCGTCGGTGATCGAGATGACGTTGGTGGGGATGTAGGCCGACACGTCGTTGGCCTTGGTCTCGATGATCGGCAGCCCGGTCATCGAGCCCGCGCCCAGCTCGTCGGAGAGCTTCGCGCAGCGCTCGAGCAGCCGCGAGTGCAGGTAGAAGACGTCGCCGGGGTAGGCCTCGCGACCCGGCGGGCGGCGCAGCAGCAGCGAGATGGCGCGGTACGCCTCGGCCTGCTTGGACAGGTCGTCGAACACGATCAGGACATGCTTGCCCTGGTACATCCAGTGCTGGCCGAGCGCCGAGCCGGTGTAGGGGGCGAGCCACTTGAAGCCGGCCGGGTCGGAAGCCGGGGCGGCGACGATGGTGGTGTACTCCAGCGCGCCGGACTCCTCCAGCGACTGCCGGATGCCGGCGATCGTGGAGCCCTTCTGCCCGATCGCGACGTAGATGCAGCGGACCTGCCGCTTCTCGTCGCCGGACTCCCAGTTCTGCTTCTGGTTGATGATCGTGTCGACGCAGACCGCGGTCTTGCCGGTCTTGCGGTCGCCGATGATCAGCTGGCGCTGGCCGCGGCCGATCGGGGTCATGGCGTCGATGGCCTTGATCCCGGTCTGCAGCGGCTCGCTCACGCTCTGCCGCTCGACGACGGACGCCGCCTGCAGCTCCAGGACGCGCTGGGTCTCGGCCTCGATGTCGCCGAGGCCGTCGATCGGCGCGCCCAGCGGGTCGATGACCCGGCCGAGGAACGCGTCACCGACCGGCACCGAGAGGATGTTGCCGGTGCGCTTGACCGGCTGCCCCTCCTCGATGCCGCCGTACGGGCCAAGGATGACCGCGCCGATCTCACGCTGGTCGAGGTTCAGCGCGACCCCGAGGATCCCGCCGGAGAACTCCAGCAGCTCGTTGGTCATCGCCGAGGGCAGGCCCTCGACGTGCGCGATGCCGTCACCGGTGTCGGCGACGTGGCCGACCTCCTCGCGGGAGGTCTCGGTCTCCAGCGACGAGACGTAGCTGGAGATCGCACTCCGGATCTCCTCCGGGGAGATCGTCAGCTCTGCCATGGGGGTCGTTGTCCTCTTGTCGTCGTCTAGGGATCGGGCGGCCGAGTCAGCTCGGGAGCCGGCGACGGGCGGTCGCGAGCCGGCCGGCGACGCTGCCGTCGATGAGCTCCCCGCCCACGCGGACCACGAGGCCGCCGAGCAGGTCGGGGTCGAGCTCGATCTGGAGGGAGATCGCCCGCTCGTAGAGCCGGCTGAGCGTGTCGGTGAGCCGCTGTTCCTGCTCGGCGGTGAGCCGCACCGCGGTGCGGACGTGGGCGACGTAGCGGTCGCGGCGCTCCGCGGCCAGCTCCGACAGCTCCGCGGCCACGAGGTCGAGGCTGCGCCCGCGGGAACTTCGGACGGTCTGCTCGAGCAGCGCCGCCGTGACGGCTGTGGGCTTGTCGCCCAGCACCTCGCGCAGCAGACCCACGCGGTTCTCGGCGGGCGTGCCGAGGTCGCCCAGCAACGCGTTGAGCCGCGGCTCACGGTCGAGCACGCGGCCGAACCGGAACAGCTCGTCCTCGACGTCGTCGAGCGTGCCGTCCTTCTCCGCGACCGCCAGCGACGCGCGCCGGGCGAGCGACTCCAGCGCGTCGACCAGGTCGAGCGAGCGCGACCAGCGCGCCGCCACCAGCTCCGACACCGTGTCCAGTGCCGGCCGGCCGACCTTCTGGGCCAGCAGGCGGTCGGCCAGGGCCGAGCGGGCCGTGGCGGGCACCGCCGGGTCGGCGAGCTGGCGCCGCAGCGCGACCTCGCGGAGCAGGAGCCCGAGGACGGCGAACAGCTCCTCACCCAGGCGACCCAGCTCGGCGCCCGTGGACCCGTCGACGACGGTGTCGAGTCGGGCCCCGGCCACGCCCAGCGACTCGCGGCTCGCCGGTTGCAGCAGCAGCGCCATCAGTTGTCCCCTCCTGCGGATGCCGACGCGGTGGCCCGGCCCGGCAGTCCGTCCAGTTCGTCGAGGAACCCGTCGACGGTGGCGCTGCGCGCGCCCTCGTCGGCCAGCGACTCCCTGACCTGCTGCTCGGCCCGCTCCAGCGAGAGCGCGCCGATCTCCGCGCGCAGGCGCCGCACGGTGTGGTCACGCTGGGCGGCGAGCTGCTCCTCGCCCCGCTGGCGGATGCGCTCGACCTCGCGGTCGGCCTGCTCCTTGAGCTCCTCGCGCAGGCGGTGGGCATCAGCCCGGGCGTCGTCGCGGATCCGGGCCGCCTCCTCCCGTGCCTCGGCGACGGCCTCGTCGAAGCGCTGCTGCGCCTGCGCCAGTTTGCGCTCGGCCTCGTCGGCGTCGTCGACCTGCTGCTGGACGGCGTCCTGGCGCTCGCGCACCATCTTGCCGACCAGCGGCCAGACGTAGCGGTACAGCACGAAGACGACGACGGCGAACGCGAAGATCTCCGCCAGCAGGACGTACAGCTCCTCGAGCGGCATCAGTGGTTCCCTCCGGTCGAGGTGGTCTGCCTGCCGACGATGCGCCGGGCGAGGTCGTCGGACAGGCCGCCGATCTCACCGCGGAGCTGCTCCACCGCCTGCTCGCGCTGCGCGGCGAGCTGCTCCTCGCCCTCGGTGCGGATGCGGGCGACCTCCTGGTCGGCCTGCTCCCGCATCTCGTCGCGGATGAGCTGGGCGTCGGCCCGCGCCTCGTCCCGGATGCGCCCCGCCTCGCCGCGGGCCTCCGCCAGCGCCTCCTGGTAGCGCTCCTCGGCCTGGCGGAGCCGCCGGGCGGACTCCTCGCGGTCCTCCACCTGCTTGCGCACCATGTCCTGACGTTCCTGCATCGCCTTGGCCAGCGGCGGCACGATGTACCGCTTGAAGACGAGGAAGACGACCAGGAAGATCAGCAGCTCGACGAAGATCGTCCCGTTGGGCAGGAGGAAGTTGCTGTCGCCGCCTCCCGACCCGGGCGCGGCAGCCACCAGCGAAACGGTCGTCATGACGGAAACCTCAGCCCGCGCCCGTGACGAACACGAACAGCGCCATGAACGCGAGGTTGATGAAGTACATGCCCTCACAGAGGCCGATGATCAGGAACATGGTGGTGTTGAGGCGGCCGGCCGCCTCCGGCTGGCGCGCCACACCGTTGATGACGGCGGCACCGGCCAGGCCGTCACCGATCGCCGCACCCGCGGCGCCGCCGGCCAGCGCGAGCCCGCCGCCGACCATCGCGAGGCCGAGCAGGATCGGGTCCGGCCCGTCGGCCGCCGCCTGCGCGAGCATAATGCCTGCACTCATGTCTCTCCTCAGTTCTCTTTCCTCACGGGGGCGCTCGCCCCGGTGAGCACGTCGGGTCCGGGTGGGGGTGCCGGGCGGCTAGTGGTGCGCCGCCCCCTCGTCGCTGCCGACGGCCTCACTGAAGTAGATGATCGTCAGCAGCGTGAAGATCAGGGCCTGGAGCAGGCCGATGAACAGCTCGAACATCTTCCACGCCGCGGTCGGAGCCCACAGGATGTACGCGGGCATGAGCGCGATCAGGGAGATCATCAGACCGCCCGCGAAGATGTTGCCCCACAGTCGCAGGGCCAGCGAGACGGGCCGCGCGAAGTACATGGTGACGAACTCGATCGGCGCCAGGGCCGCGTAGGGCTTGGCCATGTGACCGAAGAAGTTCTTGGCGCCCTGCTTGCGGATCCCGGCCACGTTCACCCAGACGATCACGACCAGCATCATCGGGTAGACCAGGTTGACGTCCGCCGTGGGCGGGACGATGCCGACGGCGTGCCCGGGCAGCTGCGCGATCCAGTTGCAGACAAGGATGAAGGCGAACAGCGCCACCGACAGTGCGACGACGCCACTGGGCGCCCGCATGCCCATACCGTCGCGGACCTGGCCCTGCACCCAGCCGACGAGCGCCTCGAAGGCGAGCTGGAGCTTCGTCGGCCGTCCCTTGGTGGCACCGCGCGCCATGTAGAGGCCGAGCCCGCACACGAACGCCGCGGCGACGGCCGTGGTGATGATCGTGTCGATGTTGAGGGTGAGCCCGAGGAACTCCACCGTGGGGTGCGAACCCGGGCTGATCTCGCCCCCGGCGGCGAGGACGTCCGTCATCGTGCTCATTTCTGTCGGATCTCCTTGACGAGCGGCACCATGGAACTCACGATCGCGAGGAACTGGAACAGGGCGAGGCCGCCGAACACGGCAAGCCCGACGGGGCGCAGGAACCAGGCGCAGGCCAGGGCGAGCAGCGTGATCACCGCGAGCCGGCCGAGGACGGCCCGGGAGAACGCCGCCTTGGAGGGCTTGTCCACCGCGAACCTGATCACGGCCTGCAGCACGAGGTAGGAGTTGAGGGCGCCGAGCGCGAGGCCGAACAGCCCGCACAGCGCGGCGGCCCAGTGGCCGAGCGCGACGAGCACGACCACCCCGATCGTGCCCGCGACGGCCGCCAGGACGAGCGAGCGCCGGAAGGTGGCCCGGGTGACGGGCGGCGTGTACGGCGTCCCCGTGGTCATCGGGTGATCACCTCCTCGGGTCTCACGAGTACCTCTTGAACGTCTTGTAGAAGTAGAAGCAGGCGGCCACGACACCGAGGGCCAGTCCGGCGAGGGCGAACGCGGGGAACGTTCCGAACGGCAGGTCGACCAGCCAGCCGAGGCCGAACCCGACCACCAGGCACGAGGCCAGGGTCAGGCCGAGCGAGAGCAGGTCGCTCAGCTCGGGGCCACCACCGTTCACCAGGGCACGCCGGCCGACGAGGGGACGGTCGGCACCCGGGTGGGAACGTTCAACGGCGGCTCCTCGTCGAGTCGGGCCACCGCCGGTGTCACCGTGTCGTCGGACCGTGATGATCGCCCCGGCGGCAGGGCCTTGCAGTATCGCGAACTACCGACCGTCACCGGCCGACGTCCGGACGCTACCACGGGCACAGCGGATGCCATTGTGCCGCCTCACCTGCAATAAGGCAGGTTGTGAAAGAATTCACAAGCCCGTATCCGTGCGGACCGCCCGGACCCCGCGTGACGGTCGGCGAGTGATCGCACGGTGGGTGCTGCGCGAGTCGACCGGACGACCTGCGTGCCCGGTCAGGGCCGCGCGACCGCGGGCGGTGACGGCATCCGGGCGCGCGGTATGGCTGTGGCGAGGACGGCGACCACCAGCCCGACGCCGATCGACCACAGCACGACGAACGGGTCGTCGATCAGCGCCAGGGCCACCGCGCCGAACGCGAGCAACGCCGCCCACAGGTAGATGAGCAGCACCGCGCGGCGGTGGCTGTGCCCGATCTCCAGCAACCGGTGGTGCAGGTGCATCTTGTCCGGCGTGAACGGGCTCATGCCCGCGCGGGTGCGACGCACCACGGCCATCAGCAGGTCCAGCAGCGGCACGAGGACGACCGCGGCCAGCACGATCAGCGGGGAGAACAGGGCGAGGACATCGGTGCCGCCCACGTCGCCCACTCCGACCGGCAACCGGCCCGACGCGCTCGTCGTGGCCGCGGCCAGCATCAGCCCGATGAGCATCGAGCCCGAGTCGCCCATGAAGATCCGCGACGGGTTGAAGTTGTGCGGCAGGAACCCCAGGCACGCCCCGGCGAGGACGGCCGCGATCAGCGCGGGCGAGAACGCCGTGGGGTCGTTGCCGTTCTTGAGCACGAGCCCGATCGCGAACGCCCCCACCGCCCCCGCCGCGATCAGCCCGACCCCTGCGGCGAGCCCGTCGAGGCCGTCGACGAAGTTCATCGCGTTGACCAGCGCCACAGTGAGCACGACCGTGAGCAGCACTCCCTGCTCCTGGCCCAGCAGGACGAACGAGCCGGTGGCGCTCGCTCCCCCGCCCCAGGGCACCCACAGCACCGACCACTGCACCCCGCCCAGGACCAGCACCCCCGCCGCGGTGGTCTGGCCGGCGAGCTTGGTGAGCGCGTCGAGCTCGAAGCGGTCGTCGAGTGCCCCCACCGCGGCCAGGATCAGCCCGGCAGCGACCACCCACACGACCTCGGGGGTGCCGCCGGTGAAGGCGTCGAAGGCCAGCCGCAGCGCCGGGAGCTGGTAGGCCATCGTGACACCCGCGACCACGCCGCCGACCATCGCCAGCCCGCCCCACCGCGGCGTGGGCGTGACGTGCACGTCGCGGCCTCGGGGCCAGGCCACCGCGCCGAGCCGCAATGCCAGCAACCGCACCGGCCCGACCAGCAGGAACGTGACGATTGCCGCCGTGGCGCCGGTGAGCAGGTACTCGCGGACCGGCAGCAGCGCCGTGACCTGCGCGGGCGCCTGGGCGAGCACGGCGGTGACCAGCGCGTGGCCGCTCAGCGCACCGGGTAGGCGGGCGCCTTCGCCACCAGCGCGGAGACCGCGTCGGCCACCGCGGCCAGCTCGGCGTCGCCCCCCGGCGTGCCGTGCGCCGCGCGCACGGCCCGGCCCAGCAGCGATCCGACCTCGGCCATGTCCGACTCGACCATGCCCTGAGTGGTGACGCTCGGCGAGCCGACCCGGATCCCCGACGGCTTCATCGGCGGCGCCGGGTCGTACGGGATGGCGTTCTTGTTCAGGGTGATCCGCGCGGCGTCGCAGCGGGCCTCGGCCTCGCCGCCGGTGACGCCGATCGGACGCAGGTCGACCAGCGCCAGGTGGGTGTCGGTGCCGCCGGAGACCGCGCGCATCCCCTCGGACTCCAGGCTCTTGGCCAGCGCCTGTGCGTTGGCGATCACCTGCGCCGCGTACGCCCGGTACGCCGGCTGCGCGGCCTCCCGCATGGCCACCGCCTTGGCCGCCACGCCGTGCATGAGCGGGCCACCCTGAAGAAACGGGAAGACCGCCTTGTCGATCGCCTTCGCGTGCTCCGCGCGGCACAGGACCATGCCGCCGCGCGGGCCGCGCAGCACCTTGTGCGTGGTCGCCGTGACGACGTCGGCGTACGGCACCGGGCTCGGGATCGCCTTGCCCGCGACCAGCCCGATGAAGTGCGCAGCGTCGACGACGAAGATCGCGCCCACCTCGTCGGCGATCTCCCGGAACGCCGCGAAGTCGATCAGCCTCGGGTATGCGGTGGCTCCGGCAATGATGATCTTCGGACGGTGCTTGCGGGCGAGGTCGCGCACCTCGTCGTAGTCGATCAGCTCGGTGTCCTCGCGGACGGTGTAGCTGATCGGCTCGAACCACCTGCCGGAGAAGTTGACCTTGCTGCCGTGGGTGAGGTGGCCGCCCTGCTTGAGGTCCATCGCGAGCACCGGGTCGCCCGGCTTCGCGAACGCGGCGTAGGCCGCGAGGTTCGCGCTCGCTCCGCAGTGCGGCTGCAAATTCGCGTGCTCGGCGCCGAACAGCTCTCGCGTGCGCGCATTGCCGATCTCCTCGGCCCGGTCGACGACCTCGCAGCCGCCGTAGTAGCGCCGGCCCGGGTAGCCCTCCGCGTACTTGTTGGACAGCGTCGACCCCAGCGCCGCCAGCACGGCCGGGCTCGTCAGGTTCTCGCTGGCGATCAGCTGCAGGCCGCCGCGCAGCCGGTCGAGCTCGTCGAGGACGACACCCGCGATCTCCGGGTCCTGGTCCTGCAACGCGCCGAAGTCGGGGCCCCAGAAGGCCTGGTCGCCGGATTGAACTGTCGCCGTCACGCGCTCGGTCACGGCGCCCACGGTACCCACCGGGCCGGGTGCCCCCTACGCGACCTGCACCTCGCGGCCGAGCACCTCGGCGACGTCGGCCACCGCGACGGCGCCCTCGCGCAGCACCCGCGGCTCGGCGCCGGTGAGGTCCACGACCGTCGAGGCGACCGGCTCGCCGGACGGGCCGCCGTCGAGGTAAACCGACACCGTGTCCCCCAGCTGCCGAACCGCCTCCTCGGCCGACGACGCCGGCGGCGAACCCGAGACGTTGGCGCTCGACACCGCCATCGGTCCCACCTCGCGCAGCAGCTCGATCGCCACCGGGTGCAGCGGCATGCGCAGCATCACCGTGCCACGCGTGCGCCCGAGGTCCCAGCCCAGCGACGGCGCGTGCGGCAGCACGATCGACAACCCGCCCGGCCAGAACGCCTCGACCAGCAGCCGGGCCGTGCGCGGTACGCCGTGCACGAGACCGTCGATCGTGGTCCACGAGCCGATCAGCACCGGCACCGGCATGTCAGGGCCGCGGCGCTTCGCGGCGAGCAGCGCCTGCACGCCCTCGCGGGAGAACGCGTCACAGCCCACGCCGTAGACGGTGTCGGTGGGCAGCACGACCAGCCGGCCCGAACGGGCCGCGCGCGCGGCGGCGGCGAGACCCTGGGCCCGGGCGTCGGGCTCGGTGCAGTCATAGACGGGCGGTGTCACGGCCGCAGAGCCTAGCCCCGGTCGCGAACCGGGGGCGGCCGGCGAGGTCCCGGTGCGCCGCCACGCCGGTGAACCCGCGCGCGCGCAGCAGCGCGGGCACGGCCGCGCCGTGCGTGTCGTCGTGCTCGATCCCCACCCGGCCGCCGGGCCGCAGCAGCCGCCCGGCCGCCGCGACGACGGCGCGCACCACGTCGAGCCCGTCGGGCCCACCGAACACGGCGCCGGGCGGGTCCCGGTGCACCTCGGGGGGCACGGGCGTGCCGTCGGGGACGTACGGCGGGTTGCACAGCACGAGGTCGACCCGCCCGGCGAGATCGGCGAGCAGCGCGGGGTCGCGCACGTCCGCGGCGTGCAGGACGACCGCGCGCCCGACGGTGTTGCGCCGCGCCCAGACCAGCGCGTCGGGGTCGATCTCGACGGCGTGCACCAGCGCGTCCGGCCGGGCCGTCGCCACGGCCAGCGCGATCGCGCCGCTGCCCGTACACAGGTCCACGACCAGCGGCTCGCGCACCTCGGCGACCGCAGCGAGCCCCCACGCGATCAGCAGCTCCGTCTCCGGGCGGGGCACGAACACCCCGGGCCCGACCGCGACCTCGACCGCACCGAGCACGGCCGTCCCGAGCAGGTGTTGCAGCGGCTCGCGGGCCGCCCGGCGGGCGATCAGGCGGCGGTACGCGGCGGTGTCCAGCGGTGGCGACAGGACCAGCCGGCCGCGGTCGACGCCAGCGACGTGCGCGGCGAGCACCTCGGCGTCGTGCCGCGCGCTCACGACCCCGGCCGTCGCGAGCGCGGCCGCCCCCTCGCGCACCTGCGTCGTGATCGCGTCTGATGGGCCGTGGTCGCGCCTGCGACCGCCATCACCGCCCACGAGACACGATCACTATCCGACGGACTCGGCGCGCTCGGCGGCCACCAGGGCGTCGAGCACGCCGTCGAGGTCGCCGTCGAGCACCGCGGCGAGGTTGTAGGCCTTGTAGCCCACCCGGTGGTCGGAGATCCGGTTCTCGGGGAAGTTGTAGGTCCGGATGCGCTCGGACCGGTCCACCGTCCGAACCTGCGAGCGCCGGTCCGCCGACGCCTTCGCGGCGGCCTCCTCCTCCGCCGCCGCCTGCAACCGGGCGCGCAGCACTGCCATCGCGCGGGCCCGGTTCTGGAGCTGGGAGCGCTCGTTCTGGCAGCTCACGACGATCCCGGTGGGCAGGTGCGTGATCCGCACCGCGGAGTCGGTGGTGTTGACGCTCTGCCCGCCCTTGCCCGAGGACCGGAAGACGTCCACGCGCAGGTCGTTCTCGTCGATCTCCACTTCGGCCGACTCGCCGACGTCGGGGTAGACGAGCACGCCCGCCGCGGAGGTGTGGATGCGGCCCTGCGACTCGGTGACCGGCACCCGTTGGACCCGGTGCACGCCGCCCTCGTACTTCAGCGCCGCCCACACCCCGGTCGGGGCGGCCGCCTTCGCCCGCACCGACACCGTGGCGTCCTTGTAGCCGCCCAGGTCCGACTCGACGGCGTCGAGGATCTCCCCGCGCCAGCCGCGGCGCTCGGCGTAGCGCAGGTACATCCGCACGAGGTCGCCCGCGAACAGCGCCGACTCCTCGCCACCCTCCCCCGACTTGACCTCCAGGACGACGTCCTCGCCGTCGTGCGGGTCGCGCGGGACGAGCAGGTCGGCCAGCGTGGTCTCCAGCTCCGGGATGCGCGCGTCCAGCTCCTGGGCCTCCGCGGCGAAGGAGGCGTCCTCTCCGGCGAGCTCGCGGGCGGCATCGCGATCGGAACGGGCGCCCGTGAGCTCCCGGGACGCGGCGACGATCGGGCCCAGCTCGGCGTAACGGCGGCCCAGCTTGCGGGCCTGCGCGGCGTCGGCGTGCACCGACGGGTCGGCGAGGCGGCGCTCCAGCTCGGCGTGCTCGGCGACCAGCTCGTCGACCTTCACCGGCTCGCTCATCCCGACCTCCTCGGCTTTCGTCCCCGGACACGCCGACGGCGCCCACCCGATCGTCGGGTGGACGCCGTGGACGGAGCTACTTGGCCTTCGCGGGGCGCTTGCCGTAGCGCGCCTCGAACCGGGCGACGCGACCGCCGGAGTCGAGGATCTTCTGCTTGCCGGTGTAGAAGGGGTGGCAGGCCGAGCAGACCTCGACGTGGATCGAGCCGCTCTTCTTGGTGCTGCGGGTGGTGAACTCGTTGCCGCAGCCGCAGTGGACCGTGGTGGCCACGTAGTCCGGGTGGATGCCTTCGCGCACGGGGATTCCTCTCGATGTGGCGCCGGGTCCCCGCGGTCGGGGGGCTCCGCCCCCCGAGCACCCCCGGAAAGCGGGCCCTGCGGAGTGAACCGGCGCCGGATGTGCCAGACGTGGTATTGAACCATCCGGGCGCTGCGCGCATTCCGACGGGCCGCGAGCGGCCCGTCGGTCAGTCGTCTGCGCCGGGGGTGCTCTTCGCGACCTGCATGAGGAACTCGATGTTGGTGCGCGTCTTGCGCAGCTGGGTGAGCAGCAGGTCGATGGCCTGCTGGTCGTCCAGCGCGGACAGCACCCGGCGCAGCTTCACCATCACGGCGTGCTCGTCGGGCGAGAGCAGCAGCTCGTCCTTGCGGGTGCCCGAGTCGCTGACGTCGATCGCGGGGAAGACCCGCTTGTCTGCGATGCGCCGGTCGAGCCTCAGCTCGGCGTTGCCGGTGCCCTTGAACTCCTCGAAGATCACGGTGTCCATCGTGGACCCGGTCTCGACCAGCGCGGTCGCGAAGATCGTGAGCGACCCGCCGTCCTCGATGTTGCGCGCCGCGCCGAGGAACCGCTTGGGCGGGTAGAGCGCCGTGGAGTCCACGCCGCCGGACAGGATCCGGCCGGACGCGGGCGCGGCCAGGTTGTAGGCCCGGCCCAGGCGGGTGATGTTGTCGAGCAGCACCACGACGTCGTGGCCCAGCTCCACCAGGCGCTTGGCCCGCTCGATGGAGAGCTCCGCGATCGTGGTGTGGTCGCCCGGCGGCCGGTCGAACGTCGACGCGATGACCTCACCCTTCACCGACCGCTGCATGTCGGTGACCTCCTCCGGCCGCTCGTCCACGAGGACGACCATGAGGTGGCACTCCGGGTTGTTGGTGGTGATCGCGTTCGCGATGTTCTGCATGATCGTGGTCTTGCCCGCCTTCGGCGGCGACACGATCAGCGCCCGCTGGCCCTTGCCCACCGGCATCACCAGGTCGATCACCCGGGTGGTGAGCTTGTGCGGCTCGGTCTCCAGCCGCAGGCGCTCGTTGGGGTAGAGGGGCGTGAGCTTCATGA
>JBQTJE010000019.1:0-45286 GCA_052387455.1 Pseudonocardia sp. | reverse complement strand
GGGGCGGCTTCGAACAGCAGGCCGCCGGAGGTCTGGGCGTCGGCGAGCAGCAGCACGTCCAGCTCGGCGACGGGCCCGGCGTCCAGCCACGCCGCCACCCACTCCCGGTTGCGGCGCGTGCCACCGGGCACGGTGCCGGCCTCGGCGAGCGCCCGCACCCCCGGCAGCACCGGCACCGCCGCGACGTCGAGCACCGCGTCCACCCCGGACGCCGCCGCCATCTTCGCCAGGTGTCCGAGCAGCCCGAACCCGGTGACGTCGGTGCAGCCGGTGGCGCCCGCGCCCAGCGCGGCCGCCGCGGCCGCCGCGTTCGACGCCGTCATCGACGCCACCGCCGCCTCGACGACGCCGGCCGCCGCCGAGCCGCGCTTCACCGCCGTCGTGACGATCCCGATCCCGAGCGCCTTGGTGAGCACCAGCGCGTCACCGGGACGCAGGCCGGTGTTGGTGAGGATCCGGTCCGGGCGCACCTCGCCGACGACGGCTAGGCCGTACTTGGGCTCCGGGTCGTCCACGGTGTGCCCGCCGACGACGGCGAACCCGCTCTCCGCCCCGATCGACGCGCCGCCGCGCAGCACCTCGGCGAGCATCGAGCCGGGCAGCTCGGCCGCCGGCCAGGCCACGATGTTCAGCGCGAACAGCGGCCGCCCGCCCATGGCGTGCACGTCGGACACCGCGTTCTGCGCGGCGATCCGGCCCCAGGTGAACGGGTCGTCGACGACGGGGGTGAGGAAGTCGGTGGTCGCGACCAGCGCGCGGGCGTCGTCGAGCCGCCAGACGGCCGCGTCGTCACCGGTCTCGGTGCCGACGAGCAGGTCCGGATGGGTCTGCGGGGTCAGCATGCGCAGCACCTGCGCGAGCTCGCCGGGGGCGAGCTTGCACGCTCAACCGGCGCCGTGGCTGAACTGGGTGAGCCGCCGCGGCGGCGGCGCGGGCGCGGGCTCGTCGGGCACGCCCGAACCCTACGTCGCGCGGGACCGCCGACCGCACCGGCGAACCCGCCCACCGACCACCCGGTGGGCGGTCCGCTGTTCGAGTGACAAAGTGCGGTCCCGTGACACTGATCCCCGGCCAGAGCCACCACCCCACCCCTGACGGCGGTCCGACGTTCGAGATCGTCCGCCGCGGCTACGACCGCGAGCAGGTCGACGCGCGCGTGCGCGAGCTCACCGGGCGCCTCGCGGCGGCCGAGAAGGCCCGCGCCGATGCCGACCAGCGCATCCGCACCGTCGACGAGGAGCTCCGCGCCGTGCGGGCGCGCAGCGAGTCGGACAAGCCGATGTCGCAGGACAGCTTCGGCTTCCGCGCCGAGAAGATCCTCCGGATGGCCGAGCACGAGGCGGCCGACGTGCGCACCCGCGCTGCGCAGGAGGCCACCAGCGTCGTGGAGAAGGCGCGTGCGGACGCCGAACGCCACCGCCACGAGATCGAGCAGACGCTCATCGCCCGCTCCGCCGAGCTCGACCAGGAGGCGGCGCAGCGCACCGTGGCCATCCAGGAGCGCGAGCAGCAGGCCCAAGCGACGCTCGCCGACGCCCGCGACGAGTCCGCGCGCATCGGCGACGAAGCCCGGGCGGGTGCGGAGAAGCTGCTCGCGGACGCCCAAGCCCGCGCCGAGCAGCTCCAGAAGCGCACCGACCACGAGTGCGGACGCAAGCGGGAGGCCGCCGAGCAGGAGCTGCGCCGCCTGGGTTCCCTGCACGACGGGGTGCGCGGCGAGATCGGCCGGCTGCACTCCCTGCTGGGCGCGGAGATCGCCGGTGCTGCCCCGGCTCCCCCGCAGCAGGCGCCCGCCGCCCGGTCCGTCGTGGCCCCGCGCACCGAGACCCGGGAGCCCGCGCACACCTCCCGCTGAGCACGCCGCGGCCTGTCCAGCCGGGCAGGCCGCGGCGCCCCGACGGTGCGGACCGCCCCGCCGCGGGACTATGTTGTGCGCAACGCAACCGGCGGGGACGCCGGTAGCGGGCACACGACCGGCACACCACCGACCGCGGGAGCATCGACATGGGGACCGACCGCAAAGCCACCACCAACTGGACCGGCGGCCTGCTCGACGGCAAGGGCACCGTCAGCCTCGACACCTCGGGCGCGGGCAGCCAGGACGTCTCGTGGCCGTCGCGCGCGGAGCAGGCCAACGGGCTCACCAGCCCCGAGGAGCTGATCGCCGCGGCGCACTCGTCCTGCTTCTCGATGATGCTGTCGCACCTGGTGGGCGAGGCGGGCGGCACGATGAACAGCGTGCAGACCTCCGCGGTCGTCACCCTCGTCGTCGGCGAGGGCATCACCAGGATCGCGCTGACCAGCCGGGCGGACATCGACGGCCTCGACGACGCGGCCGTCGACAAGGCCTTCACCGACGCCAAGGAGCAGTGCCCGGTGTCGGGGCTGTTCAAGGGCAACACCGAGATCACGCTGGACTCCGCTCGCGCCTAGGCTCGACGCCGTGGACGACCCGCGGCGCCTGGTCCCGCGCACCGACGCGGTGCTGGCGGCGCCGGGGGTCGCCGCCGCCGGTGCCCGGCTGGGGCACGGCCTGGTGAAGGCCGCGGTGGGTGCGGCGCAGGAGCGGGCACGGGCGGGCGAGATCCCGCCGCACGCCGTGGTGGACGCGGTGCTCGCCGCGCTGCCGGCCACGGCCACCGCCCTGCAACCGGTGATCAACGCCACCGGCGTGCTGCTGCACACCAACCTCGGCCGGGCGCCGCTGTCCACCGCGGCCCGCGCGGCGCTCGACGTCGCCGCAGGCACCTGCGACATCGAGCTCGATCTCGGCACCGGCGGGCGGGGGCGACGCGGGCGCACGGCGATCGAGGCGCTGCTCGCGGCGGTGCCCGGCGCGGGCGGGGCGCACCTGGTCAACAACGGTGCCGCGGCGCTCGCGCTGGTCGCGCTGACCCTCGCGGGCGGCGAGCGCCGCGAGATCGTCATCGCCCGCGGCGAGCTCGTGGAGATCGGCGACGGCTTCCGCATCCCCGACCTGCTCACGGCCACCGGGGCGCGGCTGCGCGAGGTCGGCACCACCAACCGGGTCACGGCCGGGGACTACGCGGCCGCGGTCGGAGAGGCCACCGCGTTCGTGCTCAAGGTGCACCCGTCCAACTTCGTCGTGTCGGGGTTCACCCGGGCCGCCGACGTCGCGGAACTGACCGGGCTGGGCGTGCCGGTGGTCGCCGACATCGGTTCCGGGTTGCTCGCCCCGCACCCGCTGCTGCCCGACGAGCCCGACGCCGCCACGGCGCTCGCGTGCGGCGCCACGCTCGTCACCGCCTCGGGGGACAAGCTCCTCGGCGGCCCGCAGGCCGGGCTGCTGCTCGGGGCACCGGGCCATGGCGCCGAGATCGTCGAGCGGATCCGGCGCCACCCGCTGGCCCGCGCGATGCGGGTGGACAAGCTCACCCTCGCCGCGTTCGAGGCCACCCTGCGCGGCCCGGCGACGCCCACCGCGGCGGCGCTCGACGCCCCGGTCGAGACGGTGCGGTCCCGGGCACGCGCGCTGGCGTCGCGGCTGCGCTCGGCCGGCGTCGAGGCGGTGGCGGTCGACTCGGTCGCGTCCGTCGGCGGCGGCGGCGCGCCGGGCGTCGCCCTGCCCAGCGCGGCGGTGTCGCTCCCCGAGCGCTACGCCGCCGACCTGCGCCGCACGCCGCAGCCCGTGCTCGGCCGCATCGAGCGCGGCCGCTGCCTGCTCGACCTGCGCGCCGTCGACCCGGACGCCGACGACGCGATCGCCACCGCCGTCCTCGCGGTGCGCTGAGCCGTGCAGGTCCTCGCCACCGCCGGGCACGTCGACCACGGGAAGTCGACGCTGGTCCGGGCGCTGACCGGGATGGAGCCCGACCGCTGGGCCGAGGAGCGCCGCCGCGGCATGACGATCGACCTCGGCTTCGCCTGGGCCGAGATCGACGGCGCCACGGTCGCGTTCGTCGACGTCCCCGGGCACGAGCGGTTCGTCACGACGATGCTCGCCGGAGTGGGCCCGGTCCCGGCGGTGCTGCTGGTCGTCGCGGCCGACGAGGGCTGGATGCCGCAGTCCGCCGAGCACGTCGACGCCCTGGTCGCGCTCGGCGTCCGGCACGGGCTACTGGTGGTGACCCGCAGCGACCTCGCCGATCCCGAGCTCGCCCGCGACGAGGCGTACCTGCACCTGGCGGGTACCCCGCTGGCGGGGCTGCCGGCGGTGGCGGTCTCGGCGGTCACCGGGGCCGGGATGGACGCGCTGCGCCGCGAGATCGTCGCGCTGGCCGCGGCGCTGCCGGTGCCGGACCCGGCCGCGGACGTGCGGTTCTGGGTGGACCGGTCGTTCACGATCCGCGGCGCGGGCACGGTGGTCACCGGAACCCTCGCGGCCGGCCGGCTGCGCGCGGGCGACGCGCTGCAACTGGCGGGCGACGGGCGGGCGGTCACCGTGCGCGCGTTGCAGAGCCTCGGCGCCCCGGCCGACGACGTGCGCGGCGTGGCGCGGGTGGCGGTGAACCTGCGCGGTGTCGCCCGCGACGCGCTCGCCCGCGGGGAGGCGCTGCTGACGCCGGGCGCGTGGCGGTCGACCACGGTGCTGGACGTGCGGCTCACCGGCGTCCGCCCGGCCCCGACCCCCGCCACGGCCGCCGACCTGCCCGGGGAACTGACGCTGCACGTCGGGTCCGCGGCGGTGCCCGCCCGGTTGCGCCCGCTGGGCGCCGACGCCGCCCGGCTGCGCCTGGGCCGCCCGCTGCCGCTGCGGATCGGCGACCGCGCGGTCCTGCGCGACCCCGGGCGCCACCGGGTGCTCGCCGGGCTCACGGTGCTCGACGTCGCCCCGCCCGAGCTGCGCCGCCGGGGGGCCGCCGCGCACCGGGCCGGCGCTCTCGCCTCCCTCACCGGGATCCCCGACGCGACGAGCGAGCTGGCCCGGCGGGGTACCGCGCGCCGCGCCGACCTGCTGGCCATGGGGGTCGCCGCGACCGACCTCGACACGCTCCCCGCGGTCGCCGGGTGGCTCGTCGACCCCGTCCACGCCCGCGCCGCCGCCGCCCGGCTCGCCGCCGCCGTGACCGCCCACGACGAGCGCGACCCCGTCGATCCCGGGCTGCCCACCGAGGCGGCCCGCCAGGCGGCGGGGCTGCCCGACGCCCGCCTGCTCGACGCCGTGGTCCGCCACGCCCCCGAGCCGCTCGCACTGCGCGCCGGACGGGTGGTGCGCGCGGCGGCGGCGACCCTGTCGCCCCGGGCCGCGGCCGCGCTCGACGCCCTGCGCACCGACCTGGCCGCCGACCCGTTCGCCGCGCCGGACGCCGCGCGACTGGCCGAGCTCGGGCTCGACGCCCGCGCGCTGGCGTCGCTGGTGAAGGCGGGCGCGCTGCTGCGGCTGGCCGACGGCGTCGTGCTGATCCCCGGGGCCGACGCGCGGGCCGTCGAGATCCTCGCCGGGCTCGGCCCCGAGTTCACCCTCAGCGAGGCCCGCCAGGCCCTGCGCACCACGCGGCGGGTCGCGGTGCCGTTGCTGGAGCTGCTCGCCCGCACCGGCCGGACCCGCCGCACCCCCGACGGCGGGCACCGGCTGACCGCCACGAGTGGCAGCACCGCCCCCGGCGCCCTACCGTGACCCCGATGCCCGAGACCCGCGCCCCCGAACCGTCGCCCGCCACCCCGGGCGCCGACGGTGACGACCAGATCGCCATCACCATCAGCAGCCCGGCTGCGGGCCAGACGGTGGTGGAGGTCGGTGGCGAGGTCGACATGCTCACCTCGCCCCAGCTGCGCCGCGTGGTGCTCGACCAGTTCGCCGGTGGCGCGGAGCTGGTCGTGCTCGGCCTCGACGGCGTGACCTTCCTCGGCACGAGCGGGCTGGCCGTGCTCATCGAGGTGCGCGAGGCCGCCCACAACGGCGGGGTCGAGCTGCGGCTGGCCTGCACCCAGCGCAGGGTCCTGCGGCCGCTGGCGATCGCCGGTCTGGTGCCGCTGTTCGACATCCACGACACCCTCGCGCTCGCCCTCGCCCGCACCTGAGGAGTCCATGCGCGCACGGCACCGCACCTCGCCCCCGGGTCAACCCCGTAGGTAACGAATCGGTGACGCCGGGCGCGGCCGTCCCGTCCGTCGCGTTTGGGCTCCCGGCGCCCGGGGAACCACGCCGTCAGCCGCCCGGAAAGGCACGGGCACTCGACGGGATAAGAGGTGACGGCGCGATGAGCGATGTTTCCCGGCTTCCGGGGCCGATGGACCATGCCTGGCAGTGGCAGCGGCTCGGCTCGTGCCGCGGCATGGACAGCTCGGTCTTCTTCCATCCCGACGGGGAGCGCAACCCCTCCCGCGCCCGCCGCACGGCGCAGGCCAAGGAGGTGTGCGGGCGCTGCCCGGTGATGGACATGTGCCGCGAGTTCGCCCTCCAGACCCGCGAGCCCTTCGGTGTGTGGGGCGGGCTCGCCGAGGCCGAGCGCCGGGTGATCCTGGAGAGCCGCGGCGTGGCGGTGGCGAGCTAGCCGGCGAGCGGCACGTAGGTCAGCAGCGGCAGCCGGTAGGCCGCCACGACACGCTCGACGGCCCGGCCGATCACCAGGTCCGCCGGGCCCCTGCGCCCGCGGCCGCGACGGCGCACGGGAACGACGCAACCGACGCCGGGTTCCGGATCGAAGCCCACCAGCTCGCTGATGGCGGCGACGACGTCGTCCACGTCGCGGGGGCGCGGCCGGTCGGCGGGCACCCGCAGGCCGAGCCGGTGGACGTCGACCCGCAGCCCCAGCCCCGCCGCGGCCTCACGGACCCGGTCGCCGGCGTCCGGAACGTCGTCGTCGTCGTCCGAGCCCTCGGGCCGGCCGTCGTCGTCACCGTCGGTGACGACGAGGAGATCCACCTGGTCGACTCCGGCGAGCCGCGTGAGCAGCTCGGAGCCGGGACGCACCTCCGCCGGCGAGATCGCCACCGCGACGAGACGGTGCAGCACGGGCGCCTTGCGGCGCTGTTCGAGCGGGCTGACGCCACCCTCGACGACCGCCACCATGGACTCGCCCCCCGACGCACCCGAACCGGTCATGTGCGACCGGCTGATGAGGCAGAGCTAACTACCTTTGCGCGGCACTATCCAGCGCTGATGGGCACAGACGGTGAGCGGCCGTCACGGGTCCGTGAGCGGTGGCCGTGGTCGGGCGGGTGCCGCCGACCCTGCACCGGTACAGTCCGGCTCCCGGACGCTCGTCCCTGAGATTGATCCGCCCGGCGCAGGGGTAGCACGATGGGTGCCCAACGGAAGGAGAGCTGTGTCCGACGCTGCTGATCTCGACGGTGCGCTCGACGGGGTGTCCACCGTGGAGGTCCGGACGGCGGCGAGCGCTGCGCTGATCCCCACGATCCGCGCGGTCGCCTCCGACCTCGCCGCCCGTGCCGACTTCGACCTCGACGCGATCTCCGATCTGCGGATGGCCGTCGACGAGGCGTGCGCCACACTCGTCGACGTGGCCGCTCCCACCTCCAGCCTCCGGTGCGTGTTCTGGGTGCATCCCGAACGCATCCAGGTGCACGCCGAGGTGCAGGCCGACAAGGCCGACGCCATCGTGTCCACCGACACGTTCGGCTGGCGGGTCCTGCAGACCCTCGCCGACGACGTGCAGGTGCGCCACGAGCCGGGCGTCGACGGCGCCCGCCCCATCCTGGGCATCCGGCTGGACAAGCGGGCCGCCGCGCCCGGCGCAGACGGACAGGACCTTTGACGCGGGTCGACCCCGAGTACGGCCATCTCGTCCCGCTGCTGGAGCGGTACGCCGCGCTCGACCCCGACGACCCGGAGCGGGAAACGCTGCGGGCGCGACTCGTCACCGGCTACCTCCCGGTCGCGCAGCACATCGCGCGCCGCTTCGCCAACCGCGGCGAGCCGCTCGACGATCTCACGCAGGTCGCCACCGTCGGGCTCATCAACGCGATCGACCGCTTCTCCCCCGAGCGCGGCAGCGATTTCTTCTCCTTCGCCGTGCCGACGATCTCCGGTGAGGTCCGCCGGCACTTCCGCGACCTCGGCTGGTCGATGCGCGTGCCCCGGCGCCTGAAGGACATGCACGTCTCGATCAACGGTGTGGTGTCGGAGCTGTCGCAGCAGCTGGGCCGCGCCCCGAAGCCGAGCGAGATCGCCGACCGTCTCGGCGTCCCCGTGTCCGAGGTGCTGGAGGGCCTGGAGGCGTCCGCGTCCTACCGGAGCTCGTCGCTGGACGAGATGCTGTCGTCGGAGAAGGGCAGTGCCACGGTCGGGGAACTGGTGGGCGAGGCCGACGCCGAGCTGGACCGCGTCGACACCCGCCAGGCCTTGCGACCGGTGCTGGCCGAGCTGGCCCCGCGCGAGCGCACGATCGTGATGCTGCGGTTCTTCGGCAACAAGACCCAGACCCAGATCGCCGAGGAGGTCGGCATCTCGCAGATGCACGTGTCGCGGTTGCTGTCCCAGACCCTCGAACGCCTGCGCACCCGGCTGGACCCGGAGACGCGGGTGTCGTGACCGGCCACGTCGTCGTGGTCGGCGCGGGGCTCGGCGGGCTGCGCACGGCCGAGCACCTGCGCCGCGCCGGGTACGCGGGACGGGTCACGCTCGTCGGCGACGAACCGCACCGCCCTTACGACCGGCCGCCGCTGTCCAAGCAGGTGCTCACCGGGGAGTGGGAGCCCGCCCGCACGGCCCTGAAGCTCGACGACGCGCTCGACGTCACGCTGCGGCTCGGCGTCACCGCCACCAGGGTGCGCCCCGGCGAGGTCACGCTCGCGGACGGCGAGGTGCTGCGCGGCGACGCCGTCGTGGTGGCCACGGGCCTGTCCGCGCGCCGCCTGCCCGGCCAGTCCGACCGGGTGCACACGCTGCGCACCCTCGACGACGCGGTAGCGCTGCGGGCCGCGCTGGTGGGGGCCCGGTCGCTGCTGGTGGTCGGGGCCGGGTTCGTCGGGGCCGAGGTGGCGAGCTCGGCGCGCACCCTCGGGCTCGACGTCACCGTGCTGGAGGCGCTGCCGGTGCCGTCGGCGCGCGCCGTGGGCACGCAGGTGGGGGCGCTGTGCGGGCGGCTGCTCGTCGAGGCCGGCGTACGCCTGCACACCGGGGTCGGGCCGGTGCGCCTGCTCGACGCGGGGGCCTCGTTCGCCGTGCAGACCGCGGGCGGCGCCGGGGTGGAGGCCGACGTCGCCCTCGTGGGGATCGGGGGCACACCGCGCCTGGAGTGGCTGGACGGCGCCGTCGCGCCCGACCCGTCGGGCGGCGTGGGCTGCGGCCCGACCGGGCGGGTGCACGGGCTCCCCGGGGTGTGGGCGCTCGGCGACGTCGCCGCATGGGACGCCGGGGACGGCACCCGCCACCGCAGCGAGCACTGGACGAACGCGGGCGACCAGGCCGCCGCCGTTGCCAGGGACGTCGCCGGCGCTGCGCCCCCCGCGCCGGCCGTCCCGTACTTCTGGTCCGACCAGTTCGGCACCAAGATCCAGCTCTTCGGCCGCCCGGACCGCGCCGACGCCGTCGTCGCGCTGCGCGGCGACGGGTTGGCCGGCGGCACGGTGCACGGCACCGTGGTCGGCTACACCGCGGGCGAGCGGCTGGTGGCGGTGCTGGGCTTCGGCGCGCCGCGGGTGGTGGTGCGCCTGCGCCCGCTGGTGGCCCGGGGCGCGAGCCGGGCCGAGACCGAGGCCGCCGCCGCCGCGCTGGGCTGACCGTCGTCGTACCCGATCAGCCCGGCCGATCAGCGGAACAGCTTGCGCAGGATCGCCAGCACGACGATCGCGCCGACCCCGATCAGCGCGTAGCGCACCGCGGGCGTGCCGAGGGTGGTCTGCACCCGCTGCTTGCCGCCCTCGACGAGGTGGCGCGGGTGCGCGCGGTCGGAGAGCGCGTCGAGGCTCTCGGCGAGCTGGTCACGGGCCTGGTCGATCTCGCGCTGGATGGTGTCGGGATCGCGCGCCATTGGTGCCTCCTGTGCTCGGCGGTCGGCGCCACCGTAGTCAACCCCGGGGCCACGCGCGGCGGGGAGCCACGCGAGGATGGCGGGCATGTCGCGCCTGTCCCCCGGTGACCCCGCCCCCGACTTCACCCTCCCAGACGCCGACGGCAAGCCCGTCTCGCTCGCCGAGCACCGGGGGCGCCGCGTGGTCGTCTACTTCTACCCGGCGGCGTCGACCCCGGGCTGCACGAAGCAGGCCTGCGACTTCCGCGACAGCCTCGCCGCCCTCGACGCCGCGGGCCTCGTCGTCCTGGGCGTCTCCCCGGACAAGCCCGCCAAGCTCGCCCGCTTCCGCGACGCCGAGGGCCTGACGTTCCCGTTGCTGTCCGACCCCGGGCGCGAGGTGCTCACCGCGTGGGGGGCGTTCGGCGAGAAGACGATGTACGGCAAGACCGTCCAGGGCGTCATCCGCTCGACGTTCGTCATCGACGCGGGCGGTGTCGTCGAGGTGGCGCAGTACAACGTCAAGGCCACCGGGCACGTCGCCAAGCTGCGCCGGGAGCTGGGCGTCTGACCGCTCGACGCGGCAGGCCGACGGCTCGCCGAGCGGGGGCATCCCTCGACCGCGCGCCGTCCGGCTCGCGCGGCGCCAACGTCCGGGCGGCGGCGCGGCGGCGGGTGGGTGGGTGGGTGGGTGGGTGGGTGGCGCGGTCCGCCGCGCTGCGCCGCGCTTGAGGAGTCTTCGTATCCTGTGTTCGCGCGCTCACCGCCGACCTGGCGCAGGCGCAACCGCCGGCGTAGCCCAACTGGCAGGAGGCCCTCCGTTTAGGGCGGAGACAGTGCGGGTTCGAATCCCGCCGCCGGCACCAGACCGACCTTATTCACACCAGCGGCAACAAGATCATCACCGCTGGTATCAAGATCATCAAACAGCCCGACGAGCCCTCCGATCGTCGGGCTGTTGTCTTTCGCGCCCAGGCTGCGCCGGGCACGCCCTGGCGTGTCGGGCGCAGCACTGACCGCCTCGCTAGCTGCCGATGTGCCGGGGTCGCCCTCGGCGACCGCGGGCGTGACCTGCGCCGAGATGCGAAGCAGGCTGGCAAACGGCTCCGTCAGCTCGGTGCGCTCGACTGTCCCGTCGGTGTCGATGTACAGCTTCGTGAAGAAGCCCTGGTTGATCTGCCGCCGCAGGTGCGGTGGCGCCTGCTGGTAGTGCTGGTGGCAGTGGGTGGCGACGGTGAGGGCTGCGTGCAGCGTGGACTCCAGCTGTTCGACGGTGGCCATGGCCGTTCTTGCCAGTCCCTCGGCTTCGCTCATCTCGCGGGTCAGCCGCTCCATCTCTTCGCGGAGTAGGTCGAGCGGGATGGCTCCGGCGTAGTGCGCCTGCAGCACGGCCTTGCGTTCGTTGGTCAGCGCCGTGAGTTGCTGGTTGGCGCGCTGCTTGTCCATGGCCGCGATCTCGCTCTCGACCCTCAGCTCGGCCGAGACGGCGGCGCGAATGCTTTCGGCGCGGTCGGGGTCGAGCTGGAAGCGGCGGTAGAAGTCCTCGACGCCGCTCTCGACGGCCTTGACTCGGACGGCACGACGGCGGCAGGGCTGGCGCTTCTGCCGCCGGTTGAGGCAGAAGAAGTAGTCGTAGCTACCGCCGTTGCCGGTGTTGCGACTGAAGATCAGCCGGCCGCCGCAGCCGCCGCACCAGATGCTGCCCTTGAGGTAGTGCGGGTGCTTGCGGTCCTTCTCCCCCGCTGTGTTGTGGGCGGCCAGCACTGCTTGGACGCGCAGCCAGGTTTCGGTGTCGACCAGCGGCGGGTGTGTGCCGTCGTGGTAGGCGCCGAGGTATGGCACGACGCCGGTGTAGTAGGGGTTGCGCAGCAGGCCGTGCAACCCGTTGATGCTCAGCGGCTTCGCCGGGCGCTTCGGCGTTGCCCGCGTCCGCAGACCCTTCTCCGTCAGCGCCTCGAGCAGCGTGCGCACAGTCCAGTCGCCGTGGGAGTAGGCCTCGAACGCCCAGCGCACCAACGGTGCCCGCTCGGGATCGACCTCGATCGAGCGGATGATGATGTTGTCCCGGGACTCCTGCCGGTTGAGGTAGCCGGTCGGCGCACGGTAGGGCGTGCCGCCGGTCTGCACCTTGGTCGTCAACCCCTTGATGACCTCGAAGCGCAGGTTGTCCGAGTAGTACTGCGCGACGCCAGCCTGGATGACGTGGTTGAGCCGTCCGGCCGGGGTGTCGTCGATGTGCTCGCTGACCGACACCAGCCGCGCCCCGGCAGCCGCGATCGCGCCATTGATCTCGTAGTCGTCGCGCGTGTTGCGCGCCAGCCGGTCGATCTTGTGCACGATGACGACGCGCACGCCGAGACCCACAAGCTCGCGCAGCATCCGCTGCAGCTCCGGACGGCGGGCTGACTTGGCCGACTCCCCCAGGTCGACGTACTCGGCCACCACCGCGGCGCCGACCTGCTCGGCCTTCTCCTGGCACGCCCGCCGCTGGTACGGGATGGAGTAGCCCTCGGCCGTGCCCCCGACCCGAGCCTGTTCCTCGGTGCTGACCCGCAGGTAGATCACCGCCCGCAGCGGTCCGGCCGTCGCCGCCGGTTCGACGGGCTGTGCGGGAGCCGCCCGGTTGGTGTCCACCTCGCCACCGCTCAACCGGGCGATGAGCCCTTCACGGCTACCGTGGTAGCGGGCTTCGTCCCGTCGCCGGACGCGGCTGGCGTCGGGCACGATCCGCATGTCCAGATCGATCCCCTGTTCACCTTCATCATAGTTCTCGCGATTATCTGCCATATTCCTCTCCTCTCAGTCTATCCTTTCCTTACTTCCTTCAAAATTGCCTTGGTGTCCATTGTTCCAGCTCTCTCGCCCGGTGCCAAGGTCATTGCATTTCGATCGCTTCTTCCGCATAGTAGGGGCGTATGAATATCCCTCCCGATTTCTCGATGTCGGCGGATGAGCTGACAGACATGCTCATCAATCCGTTCTATGCCGTCCAGATCGACCCGACCCTGACAGATGACCATGAGCTGCTGGTCTCTGAGGAGCAGTGGATCACTGCGAACCGCAAGCTGCTGCGCGAGCTGGGCGAGGAGGCCTACCTCCGCCGTCTGCTGACCGTGGTCAAGGGCGACTCGCAGCCGTCCGGAGAATGAGTTCACACCTTCTGGCGTGCGAGGCTGGTTCTTCACCCCCGGGCAGCGCTTTATGCACTGCCCGGGGGCCTCTTGAGGAAGCGGCAGAGCAGATGCTCAGCTCTGCTCGGCAGTCCGTCCACGCCGGGTCGGCTTGTCGGCCGTAGGCGCTTCGGCCGCTTGAACATCCGGTCCAAACAGCCCCTGGATGGCTGCCCGCCGGGCGGCCGCCTCGCGCTCGATGTCCTCGAGCACCGCTGCCGCCCGCTCAGCGAAGTCACCCTCGCTCCGCTTGCTGTCGACGTAGAGCTCGACGGCCTTCTTGACGGCTTCGCTCAGGTTGAGCCCGTCGAGATTGGCTACCAGAACGAACTGCGCGTGCAGCTCGTCGGGCAGCCGGATGCCGAGCGTCTTGACTCTGTCCTTGCCGATTGCGTCGGTCATGAGGTGTCGCTCCTTCCTCGGTGTGGTGCGGCCGGTCAACCCTGGGGTGGGATGACGGGTGCGGCCGCAGGCCACCGACGAAGCGCGGGAGCGCGACAGCGCGTCCCCGCTTCTCATGCTGGGTACTCCTCGGCGGCGGGCTCCTCGGGACGGTCGCGCCGTTCAGCGCGCCATTGCCGCAGCCGCTGCTTCGCCAGCTCACCGAAGAGCGGATTCAGCTCGATCCCGACCCAGTCCCGCTCGTAGCGTTCCGCCGTCACCGCCACCGTCCCGGCCCCCATGAACGGATCGAGCACGATGCCCGGCCGCCAGGCGGTGCTCGGCTCGCACCCGCAGGTTCGGCTCAGCTCCCCGATTGCCAGCCGCCGCCCATCTCGCCAGCGCGTCGCTCGCCGCCACGGCACGCCGCAGCCCCGGCACACCCGCGCCGGGCAGCTGCTGAGTAGCGGCCGCTCGACCAACGCTTCCGGGAAGGTGGCGAAATGCGCCTCGCGGTAGTTGGCGGTCGGCAGAGACCAGACGTCGCCAGGGTTCTTGCCGAGCGGGTGGTGGTCGCGTCCGGCCGCCTTCATGGCGCCGAGTCCCTGGTTCAGATCGACCCGCGGCGTCACCCCGGCCCCGAGCGACGGCACCGCCGCCCGCGGCGGGTAGGCGGCGGGCGCCGTTCGCCGCGCCATCCGCTCCGGCGTCTCCGCGGGGACGCGCACCGCATCCAGGTTGAAGTAGTAGTGCCGCTGCCGGGTCAGCAGCAGCACGACCTCGTAGCCGCAGCTGAGCCGGTCGCTGACACTGCTCGGCATCGGGTTGCGCTTGGCCCAGATGATCTGGTTGCGCAGCAGCCAGCCGTCCTCCACCAGTCCGAGCGCGACGCGCTGCGGTCCCAGCAGCAGGCTCTTCTTCGGGGCGCCCTCGCGGGAGTGACGGCTGTAGCCGTCGCCCAGGTTGAGCCACAGCGCGCCGGTGGGCGTCAGCACCCGCGCGATCTCATGGCAGACCGTCCGCAGGTGCAGCACCCACTCCTCGACCGACGCCTCCGCGCCGAGCTGACCGGGCTGGCCGTAGTCGCGCAGCCCGAAGTACGGCGGTGAGGTGATGACGCAGTCGACGCTGCCGTTCGGTAGCTCGCGCAGCCGCGTGGCCGCGTCGCCGATAAGGATCTCGCCGACTGGCAGCCCGGCGGACTCGTCGCCGTCCGGTCGGATGGCAGCGCTCATGACGTGCCTCCGTCGTTCACCGGCGCGCTGAGCAGCGCGGCGGCATCGGGGGTCACCGCCACCGTGAACAGCGCACGCTCATCGGCGGCCAGCCGCTCGATGACGCCGGCGATCCCATCCCGCCGGCGCTCGGTCGGCACCAGCCACCAGACCCGTGGGAAGACGCCGGACGCCTGCTGCTCCTGGCCGGACTGCCAGTAGTCGAGGTAGCGGCGGCACTTGCGGCTGACGGTCGGCAGGCTCTCCGAGCCGGTGTCCAGCTCGATGAAGGCCGCCCGCTCATAGTCTCCGACGCCGAGCACGAGGTGGGCGTCAGGCTTGAGCACCGCTCGATCGCCGCCGCGGCTGGCGTGCGTGCGCCAGCAGGCCGGTTCCGCCTCGAACGTGATGAGCTCCGCCAGACCGAGCGCGTGCCGCTCGCGCAGCTGCACGTACAGCTTGGCGACGGCCAGTACGTGATCCTGGAAGGCTGGCTTGGTCGAACCGATCGGCTTCGGCCGGTGTCCGGCGGGATCGTCGAGCGCCAGCACGGCGCAGCCGAGCCCGCTGAGGCCGTAGACCATGCCGTCCGATCCGGCCTGCACACCGCCGATGCGCCGCTCCAACCGAACCAGCACGCGCAGCTCGCTCAGGCGCCGCAGCACGGCTCGCATCCGCCGCGCCGCTGTTACCGGTGCCTTGTCAGTGACGTGCAGCCGTTGGAGTTGCCGGCCGGTCATGAGGCGAAAGGTCGCCAGCGTGCGCAGGATGACCAGGTCGCGCTCGCCCAGGCGTCGGCGCACCGTGCAGGCCCGCCCGGCGGCAGGTCTTCCGCTCCGCGGGAGCGGAAGTGTCGGCGAGACATTGGCCGGACTGCCGCTGGTGGGAGCGGACTCCGAGTCGAGGCGAGAGGACGGGCGAGCGGCACTCTCGGCAGCGCGGGTCATGACGTCTTCCTTCGCCGCGTCACCCCGATCGATCCCGCCGTTCCCGGGGTACCGCTGCCGCCCTGCCAGCGCGCCTGCAACTCGGCATCGAGCGCTTTCCCGTCGACTCCGAACCGCGCGGCGCTGCGCCGCCGCAGCCGGGTGCCGCTGCTGGCGGTCGCAGCCAGCGGCGGTGTGGCCACGGCGAAGGCGGCGGACGGGCTGTTGGTCACCAGCACGCGGGCGACCGCCTGGTAGGCGTCGAGTCGTTCCAGCTCGTCGGGCGTCACCCCCGCCCCGAGGACGGCGGACAGTGCCGCGGCGTCCTTCTGCGCCGGCCGGAAGGCCAGCCGACTGCGGGCATTGGCCAACACCGCGGCCTGTAACCCCGGGCTGAGTTGGCCGAGGTGCTGGTGACTCACCGTCCAGCCAACACCGAGCCCGCGCGAGGTGGACAGCACGTCGCCGAAGTCGAGCGCGCCGAGGTAATCCTGCCACTCGTCGACAACGACCATCGCCGGGACGCGCTGACGCTGCGGTTCGGCAGCCCGTCGCTGGATGGCACGCCACAGCTGCGACAGCAGCAGCGCACCGAGCAGCCGGGCGGTCTCCGGTCCGAGCAGGCCGCGGTTGAGGTTGACCAGCACGATGCGCCGCTCGCTGAACAGCTCGTCGAGTGTCAGTGTCGGGTTGGCTTGACCGAGCATGCGGCGAATGGCTGCCCGCGTCGTGAAGACACGCAGCTTGTTCATGAGCGGTGCGACGACGTGGGCTCGCTCGCTGTCCGAGTAGGCCTCGAAGGCTGCCCAGAACGGGGCCAGCACCAGCGGGTCGGACACCTGCGCCAGCGCCTGACGCCGGAAGGCGGCGCTCGTCAGCAGAACCGGCAGATCGGTCACGGTGCCGTCCGGCAAGCGGGCGGCGGTGATGAGGGCGTGCAGCAGCACGTCAGCACTGCGGGGCCCGATGGCCGCGCCGAACAACTCGCGGAACAGCGCCAGCAGCTCGTCGGCACGACGTTCAGCCTGGTCGGCTGGCCCGGCCAGCGGATTGACGCCGACGACCGTCCGGCCGTCGCCCGGCTCGATGACCACCACCTCGTCCTGACGGACGCGTGGCAGCCGCGCCAGCACGTCAGTGACGAGGTCGCCCTTGGGCTCGATGACGACGACCGTCCGCCCGGCGGCGGCGTCGGCCAGGATGAGATTGGCCAACAACGTGCTCTTGCCCGCGCCGGTCGGCCCGATCACGTGCAGGTGACTCAGGCTCGCCTGCACCGGGAGTGCGACCAGCGTTTCGGACGACGCCGGGTGCAGACTGCGGCCGAGCAGCCGTTCCGGTTGTCGGGTGGCCGACTCGTCGTCGACCAGCAGTGCCGCCGGGACCGGCGCGAAGGCCGCGCCCGCGCCAGGCAGTTCGGCACCGTCGACCGGCCAGCCCAGCAGGACTGCCAGCTCACTGGCGCTCACGATGCTCGACCAGGTGCGGGCGCGACCGATGACGCCCGCCATCTGCCGGGCGGTGCGGCTGGACTGCGGACCAGCCGTCAGCGGCGTCTGGGCGCCACTAGCGAGCGAGAGGGCGACGAGCAGGCTGCGCAGCAGGACGGCTGCCCGCCGCGGATCGCTGACCTGGACGCCGATGCGGCCACGGACACCGAACAGCGGCTCGGCGATCTTGGCCGTCCAGGCCTGACGCTCGCCGTCGACGGGCACGGGTCGTGCGAGGCCGAGCGCAACCAGCGGCGTGAAGTCGGCCGGGTGGCGCCGCCGGTCGTTACTGGGACCGACCACCCACTGGACGACGGCCGTCTCGGCGACAGCGAGCTGGGCGTGCAGCTGGTACAGCCCGGCCGCCACGCTGGCAGCGGTGTCGTGCCGCAACGGGAAGGCCAGGCCGCGGTAGCGCACCTCGCGGGCGGTTGTCAGCTCGGGACGGACGGATGACTCCCGACGGACCAGGTTGAGACCTGGCAGTTGGGCGGTCAGTTCAGCCGGCAGGCTGGCGCTCATGCGCTGGTCGATACCGAGCTGCCAGAACACGCCGCGGCGGGTCACATGCAGCTCGAAGACGACGACCGGCGTCAGGCGCTGCAGTCCAAGCCGGGGCCGCCCGGCCAGTACCCGCACCAGCCCGGTGAGCTCCCGCAGCTGCAGCCCGCGCGGTGGGAAGACGTCGAACCAGATGAGGTCAGCCATGGGCGGCTCCGCTGCCGCCCGCCATGGGCGCAGTCGCGGTGCGCGTGGTGGCGTCCGACGGCACGCCTGTGCTGGCCGCCGTTGGTGCTGTTACCTCCTCGGTCTGCCGTCGCTGCCAGCGCACGAGCGCGATGCAGGCTCGGGCCAGCCGTCGGACGGCCGGATGTGGTCGCTGCTCGCCGGTGACATGCACCGGCGGCTCCGTTGTGTTTTCTTCCATTCATTCCTCCCTCTGTCGGGCACCACCGAACAAGAGGAACAGACGCCAACAAAGGACACCAGCTGTTGCTTGACGAATACGCACAACAGGTGTTTAATGGCACGAGTTCCCCAAATTCCGGGGGAGCAGTTTGTTGAACGCGGACAGCGCTACCAGTGTCCTAAACAGCCGATTCTTGCCAGATGATGCTGCTTATGTTTTGGTATGCGATTGCCCGCGTTCTTACTATGCGATACTGCTGATAATCTTTGCAAGCATTTCGGGTGATTTGACAACACCGAACGGCATGTCCTGGTATCTGTTGTTCTGCCCGCTGGTGCGTGACGCCGAACCCGGGTCATGCTCAGAATGGCCGCCGGATGACGACCCAGAACACCGCCACCAGACCGAGCAGCGTCAGCAGCACCGGCACCAGTGGCTGCAGCAGCTCCCAGACCAACCGGGCTGCACCGGCCACCACCACGACCATGAACGCGTAGCCGATGATGCGGCCGGCCAGCGGCGGGCGCTCAGCCATGGGCTCGAGCCGCCGGACGGCTACAACGCCACATCACAGTCCACCTCGTTGCCCCAGGCATGCCAGCCCGACCGCTTTCGCCGGGCGAACAACTCCAGGTACGGCCCCGGCGAGCAGCGCTCGATGACGGCGTACTGCTCCTCAGGCTTGTGGCTGTGATCCTGGAGTGGCGCGTAGAGCCAGGAGCCTTGCCCCCGGAACTGGATCGGCGCCTTGCCGCGCACCCCGAGCAACAAGTGCTCGGTCTGGTTGCGCAGGTAGTTGCCGAGTCCGAGCCGCGGCTTGATCCAGGTCAGGCACGAGCGGTAGCTGAACCCCCAGGCCTCCATGACGGCCAGCTGCTCGCGCCAGTGGGCGTTGGTCACCCACAGCCAGAGGTGCGCATCGTCGGCCACCAGCCGGTCGACGCGCAGCGCCGCGATGGCCTCGATGGTCATGAGCGGGTAGTGCTGCTCGGCACCACGGCCGCCGCGCTGGGTGCTGACGCCCCAGGGCGGGTCGGCCAGGATGGTGCGGTAGAGCCTGCTCTGCTGAATGACGGTCATGCGCTGTCCCGGCTCCCGCTCGCCAGCCGCGGGTCGCTGTAGGGCGACGGGTCGTCGAGGCCGGCGGCCGCCTCGAACTCTCGCCACAGCCGGTGCAGCTGACCTGCCAGCTGCCGGGCCTCGTCGTCACGGCGCTGCTGGGCGAAGGCCTCCAGCCGTCGCCAACGGTCGCTGCGGGTTCGTCGGGGCATGCATCTCCGGGCTCCTTCCGATGGGATAGATCGGCAGATCTGTTCGGTCGGGCGTTCAGGACTGCCGGCCGTCGCCCGGCCGCAGTGCGTCGCGCATCGCCTGGCGGGCGCGGTAGAAGACGTCGCCGACCCGCTGCGCCTGCTGCAGTGCCTGCCACTCGCTGTCCAGCGCCTCACGCTGTGCCGCCAGCTCGTGACGTTCGCTCACCACCGTGTCGCGGCCGCTCCAGTAGCCCAGGCCGAACACCGTCACGACCAGCACGACCAGCAGCACCAGCACCACGAGCTCGGCCATCACGACCGCCCCGTCTCGGCCACGATCTGCGCCAGCGCAGCCGTGGCAACGTCGTTGATCGCCTTGATCCGCCCCTCAGCTAGCGGGTTGCGCTGCAACGCCAAGGCCTCGAACGTCGTCAAGTCGTCGACGGCCTGCACCGCCTGGGTCGTCACGTAGTGCACTGCTCGCACCCGGGCGGCGGCCACGATGGCGCGGCCGTGCTCGGTGTGGACGGCCTGGCTGACGGCGCGCTGGAGGCGTGCGGGGGGACGGGGGGCGTAGAGCTCGCCACTGCGAGTGGTAAGCAGATTGTTGGGGTGCGGACGGGTGAGATCGGGCATCAGGAATCTTCCCTTTCATTTCGAGGTTTGCTGATGATGGAGCGGTATGAAGTCAGTTTCGAGTGAGCGCACGGATTACCTCGTGCAGCAGACGCTCCTTGTGCTTGTAGAAGCTTCGTGCTGTAGATGCGCCAAGGGCGAAGGCCAGCACAGTGATGGAGAGGATCACCATAAACTCGTTCATGCGCTCCTACGCTTCATTCTGGCGAGTCTCGGTTGACTCGTGTGGCGGGCCGAGAACCTTGTGCCACCAGCTTAGGAAGTCATCCGAGGAGCGCAATCGGCTGACGGCCAAGTTGGAGGCCAAGTTCGCGACCGACGCCGATGCGATCTTGGCCTCCAACCTAGCCGTCAGCCACAACAGTTTGCGGCCTCCGCAGCGCCTAGTCATCATTACAAGTATTGCAACTTGGCCAATAATGTGATTAAATATGCCAAATCCATTAATCAGCGAAGTACGCAAGCATGAACCCCGAAGCGCAAGCACCACAGCCATCCCCCGAACACCAACCCCATTGGACCCGGCGGGTATTCGACTTCACGCAGTTGACCGCGGCCGAGATTGCAATGCTTGGTGAAGCAGTGCGACCTCCATCCGACTTTGATGAAGATCTTCCTTTGCGATATCAAACCCTTATGGAGCTCTACGAGAATGAGCTAGCCCATCTTCCTGCCACCGATTTAGTTAAGGCTGAACAAGTCATTGACGAGCTGGCGCGAGGCTCGATCGGTCAGCGTGGCGCAGCGGGAATTGCCCTCGAACCATTCCTGTACGCGGCACTCGAGGCGGACGACTACGACGTCATGCCGGCGCTGCAGCAATGGGTCCGCCTCCTCAACGAGGGTCAGGACTGGACAGGGATCGTCCAAGAGTCGGCACTCGTTGCTATGTGCACTGCAATTGAAAGCGGACGGCTTCCACCAGAGATTGCGGCATGGCTTAGCGAGCGAGTGAATGAGGCGACCTAGTAGCCATTAGGTATACCGCAGCCGCCCGCCGGCGAGTATGCTGTCCACATGCAGGTAATCGGAGCTGCCAACTCGGGCTTACTGAGGGAGCTCCGTGGCGAGCTAGTTCAGCTAGCAAATCGCCAAATTTCAGACGCACTTCATTCCGATCGCGGGCAAAAGCCGCTGGACATTCCCCACCTTATCAGTTTGGCTCAGTTGCTTGAAACGGAACAATGGTCGTCTGATAGCACTGGTGCACTCACCAGCATCATCAAAAGAGCTACCAACAGGTTGCCTGCTAGAAAAATATGCGAGGGCACAGACGCGACCTGGAGACAGTTTGCGTTCGCCGCCTATAATCTCTCCGGGCAAAGCATGGACCATGTTGACGGCAAAAAATATACGCACCTACTTAGGGAATTTTTTGATCTTGCTAGCTTAAGAGACTTGAGCGACGGAACGCGCAGAAATTACGCCCATGACCTTCGGTCTAAACTAGCTGCTGCGCTGTTGAAGATGAAGCATGAGTATTTGGCGGAGGTCGCATCTAGTTCTTCCTTGGCGACCGAGGGCGAAGCCAGTAATCGGCTACTACAGCTTCAGTCAGACCCACCGCGCTGTGCTCATATTGACGCTGCCCCTCGCTGGACCTCATCCTACGTCTCGCGCGCTGATATTCAAGAACAGTTCAACAGCCACGTATCCGCTGGGCAGCGCCTGATAACTCTCGTCGGTCAGCCCGGCTCCGGCAAGAGCAGAACAGCATACGAGTTCGCCGTACAACACGCTCAAGACGCAGAGCTGCCTGGCGTCTGGCTGGACGGCTCATCCGAATACCTTCTGCGGGCTGGAATCATAAGGTACCTTCGACTCGTCGGAGCGGAGATTCCCGAGGCGACTGACGAGCTTTACCTGAGCTTCTTCGCGATGCTCTGCGGCTCAACTAAGGTTTCAGTTGTCGTCATTGATAACGTCTCAAGCAGCGAGCTTCTCTTGCGCGTGGTCCCACGACCGCCAAGTGCCTTAGTACTAGTGACGAGCGAAGAAGCACTCCGTTCCGCGCTTGTACAAGATCAGGTCAAGGTCTCACCGATGGCCGAAGCCGAAGCCGAAATACTCGTCCGGCAGCTGTTACCGCAACTCACGGCAGCCCAGCGACACCGCTTGGCCATGGTGCTCGGCTGCCTTCCCCTCGCGATCACCCACACAGCCGGGCTGCTGAACGGTCAGTTCGGCATCAACTCTAAGCACCTACTTGACCTTCTCGACGAAGATCCCGCTGACGTATTCGGCGTCGAGCTTGGCGAGCACCGAGCCCTCAGCATCGTCTACGGTTCGATCGTGGCGCGATTGCTAAACGAGTCTCCCGGTGCTTGGCGCACGCTTAGCATCCTGACCGCCGTCCGTGCCAGCCCGATGCCATTCACTCTCATAAGTGACCTCTACTCCGCCGTGACCGAAGAGGCTGACAACCGCGCCGCGCTTAGCGGTGGCGCTATCGCCGGCCTCGCCACGCTTGAACGAATGCAACTGGTACAGGCCAGCGACAGGGGTCTGACCATGAATCCGCTTGCGAGGCGCCTCATCGCGCACCACTTGCGCGAACAACACGTGCACGTGACAAGGAGCGCATACGTCGTGGTGCGTGACATGTTGTCGGCCGGAGTCTCAGAGAGTGCCCTTAGCGCACTTCGGGATAGTCTGTACTTGGTCGCTCTCGACTTGGTTTCCAACGACGCTACTGACACGACTGGGCTAGGTGATCGTGCATTGGGAGAGCTTCTGGCAGAAATTGCCACCGAGTTGAATCGTCGAGGTGGATCGAACGAGCTCCTTCGCTGGCTAGTTCGGTCTCCTCTCGCGAAAGGGCTGACGCGGTCTGGTCGGCTGGCAACCCCCGAGTATGGTCGGCTAGTCGCTCAGCTCCAGCCTGCGCTCATCACGGGGATCGCTCTCAGTCCTGACCGACCGGAAAAGTACGACGGCGAGGGCTTCCTAGCCATGATGGCTGGCCTCGTGGGCGATCCCGATAGACAGGCGGTGGCAGCTCGGCCGGCCACATACTTCTTCCAGGAGCACGGCCTTGGCCCCGTTCCGCCAGACAAAGACATTCATGACATCCACCTCGAGTTTCCGCGTGATATGGCGGTCTACGAGCATGGTGAACTCTCGTTCCTCGAGGACAGTGCAAGGTGGTTTGCCGACCACGGAAGCTGGGACGAGGCCGACAAACGATACGATGCACTGGAACGAATGGCCGCAGCACCGGATATTGGAGAATCCTGCTTTGATGTCCAGGCGTTGCTTGGTAAGGCCGCGGTTGCCGTATGGCGGAGGCGGTTTGGTGGTGTGGTTCTGAATCTTGCTGCGCTGAGCGAACGGACGCAGGCCGATGAGCGCATCCTGCCGATCCAGGATGGATTAACGGCGGAGCTGTCCGGCGACTTCTTTCGGCTGATGGTGTGCGAGAGCATTCTTGAGGATGGTGTGCTGCTAGTCGACGGTGAATCGTTTGACATTGGCTCGATGTACACGAGCGCACTTGAATGTTACGGTTCGTTCAATGATCATACTCGGATGGCAACAGCTGAGTTGAAGCTGGCCGCCCATCTTGCATGTCGCGATGTCGCGGCTGGGCGGGATCGGATTTCCAATGTGGGCAACTATCTCGCGCCAACCCGTCCTGGCCACCTCCGGCGGACCGTGCTTTCACTCAAGCTCCAGCTGCTGAGTGGCAAATTCCGAGATGATGATTACGAACTCGCCTGGAAGTGCGCCGCTCTAGCCACGAGGACGATGGATTGGTACTGGCGGGCTGAGGCGCTGCTGCTGGCCCTGATGGGAAGTAGGCAAATCCGAGCTGCAAAGAGTGAACTTGATGTGCTCGACCAGGCAGTGCGCCATGCCTACGGGAAGCTTCAGCGCCCGGACCGAATAAGGCTCATTGACTGCTCGCTCGCGTCTGCTGTGGATAGAGTCGATCTATTGACAGATTAGTGGAGAACCTGACGCGACGAAGATCGTCGTCGGCGCGTGCACTTTGCTATACTGGACATGAACTCATGCGCACCGCCCTCGACCGCCTCTACCAATCCAAACTGCAGCTCCTGGCAGTCCTCTCGGCCCTGCTCGGTGTTATCTTGCTCATGTTGGCCCGCTCCATCGAGAGCACCGCCGAACCGGTCTGGCTGGCCAACCTCCCCCTGACCGACCTCGGCTCCGCCCTCTTCACCACCGGCCTCCTGGCCGTCGCCTTCGAGTACATCGACCGCAAAGACGGCGACGAGCGAGCCAACCAGCGCCTGCGCCAGGTCCTCCGCGAAGAAGCCCCCGCCATCCGCGACGCCGTTATCAACGGCTTTGCCTTCGCCCCGGATGACCTGGCCCGCGTTGCCACGCCCGAGACGCTGGACCAGATCGTCCAGAATGGCCTGGGCATCCGACTCGGCGATCAGCGCTTCGCCGAGGAGCTGTATGTCGATATCCGCGACCAAGCCATCCGTGCTGTCGAGCGCTGGAGTGACGCCCGCATCAACATTCGCCTATCTATAGATAGGAGCATTGCCGAAAGCAATGCTCCGACTTCACGCACGAGTCAGCCGCAGCCGGGCGCAGACGGGCGCGTCGTCGTCACCATCCGCCACGAGTACACGACCATCCCGTCCAGCCAGACCCGCCGCTTCGCCTCCGTTTCCGATCACGACGAGTACCGTGAGCTCACCCAGGATGGTGCGGCCACCTTCGCCTGGTTCACCAACCCGTCCAGCGGCGTCGACGCCGGCAGCACCGAGGCCTTCGAGCTGGTGCAGTTCAGCGTCGACGGCACCGAGCGGCCGATCCGCCGAGCCGCCAGGAGGGGCGGCCAGCTCTACACTGTCGGCCTCGGCATCCCGGAAGTCGAACGCCAACAGCCAGTGCGACTGGCCTTCACCTACCGCCTGATGCCGCCGGCGCACAGCCGCTGGCTGTACGTCGACGTCGAGCAGCCAACCCGCGGCTTGGACGTCGAGCTCGACTACAGCGACACCACGATCACCCAGGTCAACATGCTCGACTTCATTGCCTCCAGCCAGAAGAGCATCATTACCAAGACACCGCCACGTGTCCCCGGCAAGACCGTCGGCCTAGAGTTCGACGGCTGGCTCATGCCGAAGTCCGGCGTGGTTTTCGTCTGGACGACCGAAGCTGACCTGGCTCACAGTCGCGGCGAGCCCGATACCGATGTGAGCAAGCCTCGTCGGTAGGGCACGCTGCCCGTGTCGATCACGGCAGAACGCCGCGTCGGCTGCTTCCGACGCGGCGTTGTCCTGCTGGGGTGCGGCCGATCAGCCGTTGCCACCCGCGAACCCGTTACCGCCGGCCATGTGATGCACCTCCGATCGATGTCCGGTGGCACCCCCGCCCGGGATGCCGCGAAGACGCCCCTGACCAGGACGTACAGACAGATGCTACTCATAGGTCTGTAGACCGACAAGTAGCGAACCGCCACCGTCGATCACCACCATGGAAGGTGATCTCCAACGAGCGGTCGGCCGCTCCCTTCGCCGCTACCGGCAGGAGCATGGCCTGTCCCAGGAGGCCTTCGCTGACCTCGTCGGCGTCCACCGCACCTACATGGGCGGCCTGGAGCGCGGCGAGCGCAACCTGACCTTGCGGTCGTTGGAGCGGATCGCGGCGTTGATCGATTCGGATCCGCTGGAGTTGCTGCGAGGCTCCTAGCAGCGCCCGAGATCGACCCTTCGGCTCCGCCGCTCTGGCGTGGCTAGTACGCGCCTCCGGACAGTCGCCGGACGACTGCGGGGTCGCTTAACAGCCTCAACACGCATCGCTAGAAGCCGACCTACAGCGTGGTGCGCTGCCTCTAGCTAAACCAACTTGACAAGAGCCTAGCTAGAGGCAATTCTCTATGCCTATGGCAGACGATAGCGGGCCCGCGCCTGACCAGCTTGAGGCTTGGGTTGAGCAAGTTGATGTCGCGATCGTTCAGCTGCAGGCACGCTTGGAGCCGCTGCTTGCTGAGCAGGCACGTCTGCAGGAGCGGCGCGTTCTCCTCAAGGAGCTGATCGCGTCATTCGGCGACGACATGGCGGGTCGTGAGCGGACTGGCCGAGCGTCTGGAGTTGAGGGCACGCGGGAGCGTGTGCACCGGCAGGCAGTCGAGATCCTCACTGAGGCTGGCCGCCCACTGCACTCGAACGATCTTCATGCGGAGTTCCAGCGCCGCGGCTTCGAAGTCCCAGGCGCCGGACGGCCGAACAACATCACGGTCCATCTCATGTCATGGCCCGATGTCGTATCCCCCGAGCGTGGGCTGTACGGGCTAACGGAACACGTCGGGGAACAGATAGGCAAGTCAACGATCAAGCGCCGAGCCCGGAAGGCACGATGACGACACCACAGTGGGAAGCAGAGCTGGCACGGCTGGTGTGGTCGGCACAGACACCCGGTGACGTCGAGCGCGTGCTGAAGATCGCCGAGGACAAGTACGGCACCAAGGCCGTCTCGGTCGGACGCGATAACAACATCGGCACCATCCGCATGGCCTCCGATCCAGGCCTGGCCCTGGTAGAGCGGATCACCAACGGGATCGACGGCCATCTGGAGCTGGCCATGCGTCTCAATCCCGGCGCAGAGCCGCGCAGCCCAGAAGAAGCAGCAGCTGCCTACTTCGGCCTGCCCGAAGATCGACTGGCCGGAATGACCGAGACTGACCGCCGCAGGCTTGCCTCGCACCTGATCGTCTCGATGCACGAATCTGGTCTGGCGAAGCGACCGACCGTGCGCGTTGAAGATCATGGGATCGGCCAGCATCCGAACGACTTCGGTACCACGCTCCTCTCGCTCAACGAGTCGAACAAGGTCGGCAAGCCGTTCACCATGGGCACCTATGGCCAAGGCGGCTCGGTGACGCTCGGCTTCAGCGAGTGGACGGTGTTTGTGTCGCGCCGCCACCCCAAGCTGCTCGGTGACCAGCAAGACCTTGTCGGCTGGACTGTTGCCTTTGAGGAGGCCACTGACCCGGTCAAGAACGTGCTGCCCCGCTACGTCTGGCTCGTCAGGCCGGATGGCACGCCGTTCACGCTGCCGCCGGCGCTGATCCCCGAGCTGGCGCATGGCACTCGCATCACGCACGTCCGCTATGACGTGCAGAGCCTGACGGGGCCCTACACGACTCAGATGTGGCAGTTCCTGCACGGGGCGCTGTTCGATCCGGTGCTTCCGTTCCTGCTGACTGGCGACCGAAAGAACGACCCGCGCAAGACGAGCGGAGCGGTTGATGACCGCGTCATCATCGGCAACGCCGCCCGGCTAGCCAACGTCGACAAGGCTCGGAGCGACCTGGCCCTCGGCGCCTACGACAGCCACGACATCGACCTCGGACCCGAGTACGGTTCGGTCGAGATCTCCTGGTGGGCGTTGGTCCGGCCAGAGGCCTCGACCTCCAAGACGGACCCGGCCGCTTCCTATGTCCAGGCGGGCAACGCCGTATCGCTGACCCTGCACGGCCAGCGGCAGGATGCCGAACGTCGCTCGTGGATCAAGGACAAGGCTCTACTACCCCACCTGTACAAGAACATGGTGGTGCACATCGACGCCAATGGCCTGCGACCGATCGGCCGCCGCGAGCTGTTCGCCTCCACACGAGAGCGCGCGACCGAGAGCGAGCTGCGCCGCCTGATCTATGGCACGCTCGCCGATCTGCTGAAGACCGACCCAGAGCTGAAGCGGCTCAACCACGCCGAGAAAGAGAAGCTCCTCCGCCGGTCAACATCGGCGACCAACGAGAAGATCCGCAAGCGACTCGGCAAGTTCATCAAGACCAGGCTGAAGGGCGTCACGAAGCCGGGCGGTCCCAAGAGCGGTGACGGTACGATCGGCGGCGGCACCGGTAGCGCAAGCACCGGATCAGTCAAGGGCAAGACCAAGAATCCCGGTGACCCGTCACCGAACAATCGCAACCTCGACGACACACACCTGCCGCACGTGCCGACCGAGATCCGCTTCGAGTCAAAGGCGATGCGGATCGTGCAAGGCTTCAGCGGCTACGTCTGGGTTGCCGTCAACGCGAAGAACGGCTACCTGCCAGCCCACGACGACTCGCTGTCGATCGCGTTCGGCGAGGCCAGCGGCGACAACCTGCACATCCAAAGCCGCTCCAAACTCCTTGGCGGCAGAGCCCGCTGGCGTATCCAGGCCACGTCAGACACTCCACTCGGCGAGCACGGTATGACCGTCGAATTGATGACCGCCAACGGCCTGCTGACGGCTGCTCTGCCGATCGTCGTCGTCGCGCCTCCAGAGCCCGACAAGCAGCCAGACGGCGGCACCGATGACGAAACCGGGCCTGACGTCCGCTGGATCACCGCAGACATGTTTGAGGAGATGCAGGTTGATCAGCACACCGTCGGCCGAGTCGATGAGGATGACGAGAGCACCATTATCTGGGTCAACCGTGACTTCACCGGGCTCGCGCGCGCTCTGAACTCAAGCAAGCTGACGGCTGAAGTGGTACAGACTCGCGCCGATCGCTACCAGTTCCCGGTGGCTTGCGGCTTGTGGCTGCAGCATCACGAATTGAAGACGACCGATCCTCAGCCAGAGGAACCGTGGCTGCGTGCCGAACTGCAACGGCTGGCCGACGCGGTGCTCTCCACGATGATGCCCGACTCCGACGCTGCCAGCGTCGAGGGGGAGGACTGAGCTGACCGCCCGAGACCGGGAGATTCAGATGATTCGCGGCGGTTCCGTGGCGAGGTCAGGAAAGCGTCCGCGCGAGCTCTCGACGTACAGCTCGTTCGGCTCGACACTAACCCACCGGCGACCCAGTTCTTCGGCGACGGCACCCGTCGAATTGCTGCCACCGAACGGATCAAGTACGAGATCGTCTGCGTCAGTCAACAGGTTGACGAAGAACTCCACGAGCGCAGGCTGCATCGGCGCCGGGTGCGCATCGAGGCCGTGCTCACGGCAATACTTGCGGTACGGATCGGACGAGGTGGTGTTGGCGATCGTAAGCACGTTGGACGGGATTGCCCCACCGTTGTTGGTCAGAAACGAAGTCTCGCCGATGTGATGCCCAGATGGCCGTAGCCCTGCGTTATAACTGCCACGCTGCAGCAGCGCCTTCATGCGGGCACTGTACTCGGTCAGGACGTTACGGTTATTGGCCTTTGGGTTGGCGGTTGGCGACATCCACCAGACTTGAGTGAAGGAGTCCTTTACTCGCACCCGCTTGATGTTGACCCACTGCACTGGGGTCGGCAGTCTGGTTGGGTTATGACACACGAACTGCTGGCATAGGTTCAGCTCCCCGGCCTCGAGGAAGCGGAGCAGCGTCTGCAACGGCAGAGTCGACATGACCGGCTTGCCCGGCTCCCAAGCGTTGCCAATCTCCATGACCAGCGAGCCGTCCGGCGTCAGTAGCTCGGCCAGGCGAGGCGCCAAGCCCGCGATCCACTCCAAGTACTTCTCGCCGGTGTGGTTGCCGTACTTCTTCTTGCGGTTGAGCGGGAACGGGGGCGAGGTGAAGATCAAGTTCACTCGACCGCGTAGCTCGTCGCAGTAGGCGGAGCCCAGCAGCTGCTCGACTGAGGCGCGGTACATGACGCCGGCGTCGGTTCGGTAGCCCATCTCCAGCGGCGGTTGAGCCCTCTCTCGCTCGTCGAGAGGGTCTGTCTCCGCCAACGTCATCAAGTCCTCCTGGAGTTACATAAGTGTAGTTTGGCGACGGGCCAAGCCGCTACGGAACGGAGGACCTTGTCACACGGGGAGCACGAAGGCAAGATCGACAACTAACCGCCGCACCGCGCAACACTACTCCGGAACGTGAGCGTTGGTCACCGTGGGTGGCCACCACATCGTTCATGCGTAAGCAGTATCGCTCGGCGGGTGCCAGCTCTGATGCTCAGGTCGTTGCCTCTGCTGGACGTAACACCGACGGTACCGGTGACGAAGCAGAGGGTGACGCTGATCACTAACGCTGGGAGCGACATGGCTCGACGGAAAATCTCATGGGCCGACTGGGGACGCGGCGCGCTGATATCCATCCGGAACGGCACCGGCATGAACCCAATCGTGACACAGCGGATCATCAACGAGGTTCATGACGATCGTGTCGCGCGCTACCCCGCGCCGTCCCGTGACGGCGGCTACTACAGCCGGGCGCGCGCGGACGGCAGCATCGACGTCTTCATCGGTCCGGATGGTGACATCACCTCCGAACGTCCGCACGTTCACGTCGTACACAGTCCACCTGAAGATCGCATCATCCTCACAGTCACCGATCGGCGCGGACGCCACACTCACCAGGAGTATCTGCCTGCCACCGCGTCGGGCAATGAAGTCAACGCCGCGGTCGATCGCCTACGACGCCGCCTGTAGCTCGACCCGCTTGATGCAGGCAAGAATTTCTGACCACAGATAGGCTTGCTCAGAATCAGGCAGCAGCGATGACCCTTGGGACAAGTCATTACCGAGCAAGCCAATTGCCACCAGTTCGCCATCCAGCCAGCTGGTCGAAACGGGGTGCGACGTGAGCGGTGCGAGAATAGCTCCCGCCTCAGTCGCATGAAGCTCGCCGTCGCGGACAGCATGTACGACCGAATCTAGCAACATCAGGACTTCGACGATATCCATTTCGGAATAGTTGCTCCACGCATGACGCCAGCGAGAGGGCATCAGCTCTCTGTACGTCGCCAGCGCTTGTTCGTATCGCTCCATATTAAGGACAGTATAGCGATCACAGAGGCGACTGTCCATTACGGGCAGCGGCAATCATGTCAGACTTAAGAACGGGTTGCTGGGTCAATCGCATCCGACATATTGATCAGCCTCGCCGCCTAGCCCACTCGCCGCTGCATCTGCTTGGCTCCGCAGATATTCATCCGCCAGCGAACCATCTCGACGCTAACGCCGTAGATCGCAGCAGCCTCGTCTTCACCGATATCGTTGAAAACCAGCCGTCGGGCGGCAGCACGAGGCACCAGTAGCTCCCCTCCCAGCCAGGCAGCTTCTTCCTCTTGATCAGGATCGCTCGACAAGCAGCCGTTTTCGCCGGTGAAACGCAGCGCTGAGCGGTGACAGAGGATACAATGTGACACCTCGTGGGCGATGGTCGAAACGACGCGACCGAGCTCGTCCGCACTGTTGATGAGGATTAGCTGCTGTTCCGCGATGGTGAGCAACATCCCCGACAGGCGTGCGGAGTTGGTGGCAGTGAAGTGCCGGATCGTCGCAGGATTCGCGGGTAGCTGGTCGAATGGCAGGATTGGCAGCTCGTATCGCGCCGCAAGCTGCCAGGCATCGAGCCGATCGAACGCAGACAACCCTAGGTGTCTGCGCACTCTGACCGTCAAGTCGACTGCGTACTGCTTAAACCCGTACCACAGAGCCACAGCGTTACGTCTCCCGGCGCTGCTTCAGATACTTCGCGGTAGCATTGATCAGATCAAGCATATACTCCTGGTCTGCCGGAGTGAGGTCGCCACGGTTCCGCAGCAGGAGCGCCATCTCCGCTCCGAGTGGCTGCTGCCGGCCGACCGGGAGGCCTTGGTCGGCTGCATGCATGAACTGATCGGCGGCCACGCCGAGCCACTGAACCAGGGCCGCGAAGCTCTCCAAATCTGGCGAGTGACCCTTGCCGATGCGGGTGAACAGGGACGAACTGACGTCGGCCTCAGTCGCGACCTGACGCCACGAGAGTCCACGCTCCTTCCGCTCGGCATCGAGTGCGGCCCGCAGGCGTTCGACGTCAACGCGTCTCTCCAAGATGACCTCCGTGTTCGAGTCTGGCATCGGCGTTGCGATCTGGCAACGTTCGTGCTAGCTTCGACATGCCGTTGTAGATCTACAACGCACTCCCCGCACGAAGGATTCGGATCATGGCCAAGAACACCGGCCGTGGCTCGCGTATCGGCGCCGTCCGCCAGCGCAGCCAGACCTACAACCCCCGAACCGCCAACTGGACGAAGCGTGGCCCCGACGGCCGCTTCATGGACCAGAAGGCGGACAGCAAGCCCTTCAAGGGCGTCTCCAAGGAGAAGTGATCATGCGCTTCGTCATCCGCAAGTCCACCAACAGCCAGTTCTACTTCACCATCTCGGCCAGCGGGAACTACGAGGTGCTCGCCACCAGCGAGACCTACGTGAGCAAGGCCTCTACCCAGCGTGCGATCAGCCTGATCAAGGGCGGCGCCAGTGGGGCGCAGGTCATCGACCTGACCTGACGCGCTGCCGAACGAGCCCACGCTGCTTGAACCAGCGTGGGCTCGTTCGGCGTCAAGCTACCGTCAGTGGCGACGGCAACCTGAAGAGGGAGTCTCCGCCAGTCGGAGCAGTCGCTCCACCACCGGCGCCAGGTTTGAAAGGGCGCCGCCCAAGTGCACAGATGGGCGGGCAGTCGCGGATCAATCTGTCGTGCACGACATGGTTGTCGCCCGCCGGGTCTGCGGACTAGCATCCGGCGTCTCCCACCACGATCCGAGGAGCCACCATGACGAGCGCAGATACCCGCAGCACCACTCTCGCCCAGGAGCTGATCGAGGCCGTCGCGACCGTCCTGGGGTCGTGCCCGGGCCACCGGGTCACCCACACCAAGGGCGTCACCCTCACCGGTACCTTCACCGCCACCCCGCGGGCGCGCGAGCTCAGCCGCGCCGCCCACCTGCAGGGCGAGCCGGTGCGGGTCACCGTCCGCTTCTCCAACGGCGACCCCAACCCGATGTGCCCCGACGCCGCCGAGAACGACCCGCGCGGGATGGCAGTCAAGTTCTACCTGCCCGACGGCTCGACGACCGACGTGGTGTGCCAGTCCTGGCCGGCGTTCCCCACCGGCACGCCCGAGGAGTTCCTCGCGTTCATCCGGGCGCAGGGCGAGGGACCCGAGGCATTCGACGGCTACCTCGCCGCGAACCCGAAGGTCGCCGCCGCGGCCGCGGCGATCGGCGCGGCAGGCGACCCGCCGCGCAGCTGGGCCACGATGATCTTCAACTCGCTCGTCGCGTACCGGCTCGTCAACGCCTCCGGGACGGGCGGTTCGTCCGCTGGCGGCTCGCCCCGGAGGCCGGCGTGGAGAGCCTGCCGCCCGCCGAGCGGGCCACCGCGGACCGCGACTACCTGATGACCGGGATCTTCGACCTGCTGCCCGCCCGGTTCCGGCTGCTCGCCCAGCTCGCCACCGACGACGACCAGACGACAGACTCGAGCCTCGCCTGGCCCGAGGAGCGCGAATGGGCCGACCTGGGCGTCGTGCAGATGACCGGCCCGGAGACCGAGCGCGAGCGCGACGGCGACATCCTCGTCAACGACCCCACCCGCGTCACCGACGGGATCGAGCTGTCCGACGACCCGATCCTGCACATCCGCACCCACCTCTACGGCGAGTCGGGTGCGCCGCCGCACGGGCGTGGAGCGCCCGGCGACGCTGCGCTGACGCAGCCCGGCCGCGCTGGCTGACGCCGCCGTCGCGGTGCGCTGACGCAGCCCTGCCACGCTGGCGCGCCCGGTCGGGTCGGTCAGGCCGTCGGGCGGCGGGCTGCCGCCAGCACGCCCGCCGCGCCGACCACGCCGCAGACCACCGACACCGCGAGCAGCCGGGGGTCGGGCGCACCGCCGACCGCGGCGTCGCTGAGCACGACGACTGCCAGCGTCCCCGGGAGCACACCGAGCGCGGTACCGAGCAGGTACGGCCCGAACCGCATGCCCGACGCCCCCGACGCGTAGTTCAGCACCGGGAACGGCACCATCGGCAGGAGCCGCAGGGACAGCACCGCGAGCAGGCCGCGCCGTTCCAGCCGCTCCCGTGTCCAGCGCACCGCGCGCCGGTCGGCGTGGCGGGCGACCAGCCGCGCGGTGCCGGCTCGCACCAGCCAGAACGCCAGCGCCGCCGCGCCGACCGTGGCGAGCACGGCGACCGCGGCGCCGACCGCCGACCCGAACAGCACGCCTGCCGCGACGGTGAACACCGTGCGCGGCACCGGCCCCACCGTCAGCACGACCTGGAGGAACACGAACAGCGCAGGCGCCCAGATCCCCGCCGCGCGGATCGCCGCCAGGACGGGTCGCGGGTCCGGCGATCCCCACGCGAGCAGCGCGCCGGCCGCCACCCCGGCGACGAGCAGGGCCGACCCGATCCACCACCGGCGGCGCGAGGACCGGGCGGGCTCGGTGGGCGGGGCAGCGGGGGGCACGAGGGGTCAACCTACCGCCGGCACGTGATCGCGACGCGCGGGCCCGTCGGCGTCGCCCCGTGCCCGGCCTCCCGGCGTCGCTCCGCCGCGCCGACAGTCGGCGCCACCACCCGTCCGCGGCACCGCCCGACCGGCCCCCCGCCCGGGCCGCCCGCCGGGCCCGCCCGCCGGCGCTGCCCATGATCACCGATTCGGGACGCGCGACCGTCCACGACGCGGCTGCGCGTCCCGCGCCGACGATCACGGGGCCGGGCCGCCGGACCCGAACCATGATCACCGTTTCGGGACACGCGACCGTGCACGACGCGGCCGCGCGTCCCGAAGGGCCGATCACCGAACATCCGGACGCCCGGCCCGCCGCCACCGCGCGCCGGGCGCCCGGCCCGCCGCCACCGCCCGCCGCGGCCGGAACGGCCATGATCACCGTTTCGGGACGCGGCGGTGTCTCCCACGCGGACGCGTGTCCCCAAACGCCGATCACCGCCCGGGCGGACGGCGACGCGCGCACAATCGACGGTCACCACGATTCCCGCCGCCTCCGACCTACCCGTTCAGCCCGCGGTCAGCGCCCGCAGGTGCGGCAGCAGAGCCCGCATCGCCCGCCCGCGGTGCGACAGCGCGTCCTTCTCGGCGGCCGAGAGCTCCGCGGACGTCCGCACGTCGCCGTCCGGCACGAAGATCGGGTCGTAGCCGAAGCCGCCGGCACCCCGGGGCGCGCGCACCAGCCGCCCCCGCCACTGCCCGTGCTCGACGACCTCGGTGCCGTCCGGGCGGACGAGCGCCGCCGCGCACACGAACGCCGCACCGCGCCGCGGGTCGGGGACGTCGCCGAGCTGGCCCAGCACGAGGTCGAGGTTCGCGCCGTCGTCGCCGTGGCGCCCGCACCAGCGCGCCGACAGCACGCCCGGCATCCCGTTCAGCGCGTCCACGGCCAGGCCGGAGTCGTCGGCCACCGCGGCGAGCCCCGTGGCGGCACAGGCGTCGCGGGCTTTGGCGAGCGCGTTCTCGGCGAAGGTCGCGCCGGTCTCGGGGGCGTCGGGGAAGGGGTCGACGTCGGCCAGACCCAGCACCTGCACCGGGACGCCGTCGAGCATCCGCCGCAGCTCCGCGAGCTTCCCGGCGTTGCGCGTGGCCAGCAGCACGGTCGGCAGCACCGCCGGCGGCACGGCCGGCGGCACGGCCGGCAGGCTCACGCGGGCAGCTCGCCCGGGTACGGCTCGGCGAGCGCGGCGGCCTGGATCTTCGCGAGCCGGGCGATGCCGCCCAGGGCGCAGTCGAGCATCGAGTCGAGGGTCCGGCGGGTGAACGTGGCACCCTCGCCGGTGCCCTGGACCTCGATGAGCGTGCCGGTGTCGGTGGCGACGACGTTGGTGTCGACCTCGGCGCGCGAGTCCTCCGAGTAGGGCAGGTCCAGCCGCACGCGGCCGTCCACCACCCCGACGCTGACGGCGGCGACCTGGCAGGCCAGCGGCTTCGGGTCGGCCAGCCGCCCGTGCGCGCCGAGCCAGGTGACGGCGTCGGCGAGCGCCACGTAGGCCCCGGTGACCGCGGCGGTGCGGGTCCCGCCGTCGGCCTGCAGCACGTCGCAGTCCAGCGCGATCGTGTTCTCGCCCAACGCCTTGAGGTCGATCGCGACCCGCAGCGAGCGCCCGATGAGCCGGCTGATCTCGTGGGTGCGCCCGCCGACCCGACCCTTCACCGACTCGCGGTCCGACCGCGTGTGCGTCGACGAGGGCAGCATCGCGTACTCCGCCGTCACCCAGCCCAGCCCCGAGCCCTTGCGCCAGCGTGGCACGCCCTCGGTGACGCTCGCGGCGCACAGCACCTTCGTCTCCCCGAACTCCACCAGCACCGAGCCCGCCGGATGCTTCTGGAAGCCCCGGGTGATCGTCACCGGGCGCAGCTCGTCGTCGGCCCTGCCGTCTGCTCGCGTCACCGCGCCAGCTTAGGCAGCGCTCGCCGGGGGAGTTGAGTACGGCATGACTCATGCGCCTGCGGGCGCCGAGCTGCTCTGCTGCGCACCGACCGACCACCACGGAGGGCGCGATGACCCGCACGGACGCGGCCGAGAGCTACATCATCGATCCGGGATGGGGTGCCGAGGACGAGCGGCTGCGCCTTCTCGCCCAGGAGTGCGATCCATGGACGAGCCGCCAGCTCGACAGGGTCGGCGTGACCGAGGGATGGCGGTGCCTGGACGTCGGCGCCGGCAACGGCTCGGTCGCGCGGATGCTCGCCGACCGGGTCGGCCCGCGGGGGCGGGTCGTGGCGAGCGACGTCGACACCCGTTTCCTCACCGGTGACCTCGACGGCGTCGAGGTGCTGTGCCACGACGTGCTGGTCGACGACTTCCCGGACGGCTCGTTCGACCTGGTCCACACCCGCGTCGTGGTCACGCACCTGCCCGACCGGCCCCGGGCGATCGAGCGGATGACGCGCTGGCTGCGTCCCGGCGGGGTGCTGCTGCTGGAGGAGCTGCAGGGCCTGGTGGTGCCGTGGGCCGCCGACCCGGTCTGGCGGGGGCTGTGGCAGGCGACGGAGAAGGTCCCGGCGATGGACCTGGGCACGGGCGGCTCCCTGCCCGGGTGGCTGACCGAGGCCGGGCTCGTCGACGTCGCCCCCGACGGGTGGGTCACGACCGTTCGGGGCGGCTCGGGAATGGCACGCTTCGCCGACCTGCTGGTCGACGCGCTCGCCACCCCGATGCAAGCCGCCGGGCTGTGGCGCAGCGCCGAGATCGGCGCCGTGAAGGGGCAGCTCGCCGATCCCGACTTCGTCGACTTCTGGGCGTGCGTGATCAGCTGTTCGGGCCGCCGACCGGTGTGAGCAGTGCGCCGAGCTCGGCTCGCCCGGCGATCCCGAGCTTGGCGTAGACGTGCGCGAGGTGGTTGCCGACGGTCCGCGGGGAGAGCACCAGCCGCGCGGCGATCTCCCGGTTGGACAGACCGCGCGCGGCGAGCTCGGCGAGCTCGCGCTCCCGGGGGGTGAGCAGGCTCCTCGCGGCACCGCCCGGTTCGCGTGCCAGGACCGGCGTCCGGGCGCCCTCGCAGGCGTCGCGCCATCGCCGCAGGAGGCCGGCCGCCCGCAACGCATCGGCCGCACTCCCGCGGTGTCGATACGCCTCCGAGGCCTCCACCGCCGCCTCGGCGGCCAGCAGCGGCACGTCCAGCTCCGCGAAGCGGAGGGCACACCGTTCGAGCCGGGGACCGTCCCCGGCGGCGAGAGCCGCAGCGTGCTCGGCGTAGCAACCGGCGAGGGCATGGTCGGTCCGCGCGCCGACCCGGGCGATCCGCGCGGCGAGCCCCCGGGCGCCGAGGCGTACGGCCTGGTGCAGCGCCTCCAGCTCCAGGGTGGGGTGGTGCTGGCCGACCGCGATGTCGGCGGCGGCGATGGCGCGGCGGGCCGCGGCCGACAGCTCGCCCGAGGCGGCGGCCGTCCACGCCGCGCCGAGCTGGTTGAGCGCGTCGAAGATGTGCACGCCGGGATGGCGCACCCGCTCCCACTCCGCCATCGCCGCACGCGCCTCGTCGACCCGACCCAGCAGCGCTGCGGACTGCGCCAGGGACGCCAGCCCGAAGCCGCGCATCCCGGCGGGATCGTAGTAGCGGCGCAGCGCCGGCAGCGCCTCCCGGATGCGGTCGAGTGCCGTCCGGGGCCGGCCGCGCACCAGGGCCGAGACGCCCACCGCGAGCACCCACGTGCCGTACAGGTCGTGGTGCCCGCCCCGCACCACATCGGCGAGGCCGTCCTGCGCGCGGCGTTCCATCTCCGCGTACCGACCGGCCACCCAGCAGACGGCCCACTCCGCATAGCGCAGCTCGCTGAAGAGCATCGGCCGCTCGGCGCGGATCGGGCCACCGCTGTCGACGGCCGTCCGCGACAGGGCGAGCGACTCCGCCGACCGGCCGAGCGCGCCGAGCGCCAGCGTCCGCGCCATCGTCGAGCGGAAGCGGGCCTCCAGATCCTGGTCGGGCGCGTTCGCGGACTCGGCGATCGCCAGCGCGTCGGACATCCGTCCGTTCAGGAAGACGAGGTACGCGCGGTAGGCGACGAGCCGATCCCGGGCCGCGCCAACCCTCAGCCGGGCCTCGACGGCGCCCAGCACGGCCTCGGCGGCGGGAGCGTCCCCAAGACCGATCATGGTGTTGCGTGCCGCGACCAGCGCCCACTCGACGAGCAGCTCGTCCCCGGCCCCGGCAGGGGGGTGCGAGCCGAGCACCCGTGCCGCCTCGTCGAACCGGCGCTGCCCGTGCAGGCTGGCGCCCAGCACGACCGACGCGTCGGCGCGTCCCGCCGCGATCGCGGCGAGGGCGAGGCGCTCGCCGAGAGCATGGTCGAACAGCGCATGCGCGCGCCTGGCCGCGGCGACCAGCAGGGCACCGTCATCGTGGCGGCCCGCTTCGAGCGACCAGACGCCACGACGCAGCAGGTCGTCGTCGCCGCGGCCGATCAGCGCGTCGGTCAGCCTCCCGCAGATCTCCCGGCGGCGCAGCGGCGTCAGCCCGTGCCGCAGGCTCTCGCCGTACAGGGGGTGCCCGAGCCGCAGCCCCCACCCGTCCGGCGCGGCGGCCAGCAGCCCGGCGCCGTCGAGCTCACGCAGCACCGCCGAGCCCACCACCGCGCACAACACCGGTTCGGGCAACGGCTCGCCGACCGCAAGGACCTCCATCGCCGCGCGTGCCGGACCGGCCACTCCGGACAGCCGTTCCTCGATCAGCTCCCGGAGCCGGACGCCCCCGCCCAGCGGGCCGTCCCAGCTCCAGACGCCGTCCCGCTCCGCGAGAGCGCCGCGGTCGAGGCCCATCAGCACCAGCTCACGGAGGAACAGGGCGTTGCCCTGGCCGGCCTCCCACAGCCGGTGCCGGGTGGCGGTGTCGACCTGCCCGTCCAGCACCGCCGCGAGCAGCTCGTCGACCTCCACCCGCGACAGCGGGCCCACCTCGATCCGCCCGGCCAGCTCGTCCTTCCACAGCGACCGGACGGCGTCCGGCACCCGCTCACCCGCCCGTACCGTCGCCACGACGAACGCGGTGCCGGTCGTCACGAGATGGTGGGCCAGCGCCGCCGACGGTTCGTCGAGCAGGTGCGCGTCGTCGATTCCCACGACGAGCCCGCGCCCCGCCGCGACGTCCCGCAGGTCGGCCGTCGCCCGCCGCATGGCATCGAACGAGCTGGCGAGGCCGTCGACGTCGGCGGGCATCAGGTGCGCGAACGCGCCGAAGGGCAGTGCCGCCGTCGACCGGGTGGCCCGAACCCACGCGGTCGCCCGCCCGGTCCGCTCGGCACGCCGCAGCATCTCGTCGGCGAGCCGCGTCTTGCCGACACCGGCGGCACCGCAGAGCACGAGCCCGCCGCGGCCGCCGTCGAGCGCCCGGGTGAGCGTGTCCAGCTCCCCCGACCGGCCGACCAGCGCCCAGCGGGCAGTCACGCGGCAAGAGTAGCCACGATCAGATCCTCAGCTGAGCTCGTATGACTCAGCTCGGCGGTGGATCCAGGCTCAGGTCGCCTGCAGCGCGACCGGGAGCTGCGCGTACGCGGCGACCAGGTTCGTCGGCTTGCGTACCGGGGGGCCGAGCAGGCGGATGGACCCGACCCGGCGCAGCAGCGACTCGAACACCAACCGGATCTCCAGTTTCGCCAGGGACGCGCCCAGGCAGAAGTGCCGGCCGGCGGTGAACGCGAGGTGCGGGTTCGGATCCCGGTCGATCCGGAACGCGTCCGGATCGGCGAAGACCTCCTCGTCGCGGTTGGCCGATCCCACCCAGACGCACAGCAGGTCACCCGGGTTCAGGTGGGTACCGGCCAGGGTCGTCGCGCGGGTGACGGTGCGCGTGAGGTGTTGGGTCGGCGAGGTGTAGCGCAGGATCTCCTCGACGGCCGAGTCGAGCAGTTCGGGTCGCCGGCGCAGGAGCTGCCACTGCTCGGGATGCCGGCTGAACGCCACGAGGCCACCGGCGGTGGCGTTCTTGGTGGTCTCGTTTCCGGCGATGGCCAGGTTGAGGCAGTTCAGCAGCACCTCCTCGCGGGTCAGCCGGTCGCCGTCGATCTCCGAGTCGAGCAGTCGCCGGATCAGCCCGTCCTGCGCCAGCTCGGCGTGATCCAGCAGCTGGGCCAGGTGGATGAGCAGCTGCGCGTTGGCGGTGGCGGTGGAGTGCCGGCGTGCGGCCATGTCGCCGGCGCGTTCGTCGTCCCAGCGCAGCGAGCCGCACAGCGCGCGACTGGCCCGGTCGGCGAGGACGTCCCAGTGCTCCGCCGGCAGGCCGAGCAGCAGGCCGGTGGCCGCGGCCGGCACCCGCTCGCTGACCGCCGCCACGAAGTCGAGCTGGCCCGCCGCGACCGCGTCGGCGACCCAGCGGTCCACCCTCGAACGCAGGACCTCGGCCAGGTCGGCGGTCACCGAACGGTTGAGCCCGCCGCTGACCAGCGTGCGCAGCCGCCGGTGCCGGGGCGGGTCGGTCAGCTCCACCATCTTGCCGGCCGCGGGGTCGCGCGCGCCGAGCGCGGTGTCGAGCGTCATGCCGCTCTCGGAGCTGTAGGTGACGGAGTCGCGGACCACCGCGTCGACGTCGACGTAGCGGGTCGCCGAGTAGAACCCGGGCGCACCCGCGCGCTCCTGGAACGGCAGTTCGCCCATGCGGCGCATCGCGGCCCACGCCCGGTACGGCGGATCGGGGATGAAGTTGCGCGGATCGGTCAGGTCCGGCAGCTCGACCTGGACGTCAGCCACCGCGACGTCAGCCACGGGTCGCCGTCGCGAGCACGGCCGCCGGTCGCGGGAGGAAGCCCGAGGCATGGAAGTACTCGATGTGGCCGTCGAGCAGTTCGTGGTCCACCGGCGGGCAGACCAACCCCGAGCCGGCGAGGTCGGCGTCGAGCCGGCTCCGGTCCATCTCGGGGGCGATCCGGGCGCAGCACAGCTCCTGCAGGGTGATCCCGCCGGGCGTGACCCGCTTGGTGAACAGCGACGTGAGCGGGCTGAACCGATGGCCGGGACGGTCGGCGAGGTAGGCGAGCAGCGCCTCGGTCCAGGCCGGGTAGGCGACGGTGTCGATACGGTGGCCATGCGCGCGCAGCCGGTCCACCATGTCGCCCAGCAGCGCCTCGCGCGGGTTGACCTGGTGGTAGGTCTGGCCCTGCGCCGGCCGGTGCAGGGCGAGATGGACGACGGCCGCGGCGACGTAGTCCACCGGGACCAGGTTCAGCGCGAGATCGAGATCGGGCGCCAGCCCGAGCTCGGTGATGATCCGGAACAGCTCGCACAGCGCCGATCCGCTGTTCCAGACCGATCCCTCCGTGTCGCCGGAGATCTCGTACGGCCGGTGGATCGCCACCGGGAAGCCGGCGTCCGCCGCGCCGCGCACCACCTGCTCGGCGACCCACTTGCTCTCCGGGTAGCCCATGGCGAGCAGCCCGAAGTGGTCCAGCGGAGTGTCCTCGGTGACCTGCCGGGTGCCGGCCGCACCCATGCCGTGCACGACGGACGCGCTGGAGACGTGGTGCACCGGGATGGCCCGGCGGGCCGCGAGGCGCAGGATCTCCTGGGTGCCGAACACGTTGGCCACCCGCAGCTTCTCGTACGGGTAGAGGAAGTTGACCTCGGCGCCGCAGTGGTGGATCACGTCGGCACCGGCGGCCAGCTCTTCCCAGCCGTCCTCGCCCAGGCCGAGCCGCGGCTGCGTGAGGTCGCCCGGCACCGCGCGCACCCGGTCTTCGGGCAGAGATCGGTGGATCCCGTAGCGGCGCTGGGCCTCGACGAGCCGGTCGTGCGCGTGCGCGGCGTCGCGTCCCCGGACGAGCGCGTGGACCACGGCGTCGGTCCGGTCGAGCAGCTCGCGGAGCAGGTACGCGCCGAGGAAACCGGACGCGCCGGTCAGCAGCACGTGGCGCGGGTTGCGCCAGTTCGGCTCCGGATCGGCGTGGGTGACCGGCGGCATCGCCCGGGTGACGTCGAGCCGCCACCGGTCGTCCGGCACGTCCGGGGTCTGCGCGGGAGCTCCGCCGGTGCGCGCGAGGTCCTTGACGGCCGAGGTGAACGCCTTCAGCGTCGGCTCGTTCAGCAGACCGGTGATCAGCAGGAAGTTGTGCCCGTCGTCGATCGCCAGCGCCTGCCCGACCCCGGCGACCAGCTGGACGGCCAGCAGCGAGTTGCCCCCGGCGTCGAAGAAGTCGTCGTCCGGTTCGGCCCGGCCGCTCGGCAGGATCGCGGCCCAGGTCCGTGCCACCGTCTGGGCCACCGTCTGGGCCACCGTCTCGGCCGCCGTTCCGGGTTCGATGGTGGTGGCCGGGCGCGCCTGTCCCGAAGCCGGCAGCGCGGCGCGGTCGAGCTTGCCGTTCGCCGTCACCGGGAACCGGTCGAGCACCGTGACGGTCGCCGGGACCAGGTAGTCGGGCAGCCGGTCGCGCAGGTAGCCGAGCAGCTCGTGGGGGGTGGGAGCGGGTGCCGGTCGGCCGGCGGTCGCCGCGTAGGCGGCCAGCACGCGGGAGTTCCCCTCGCCGTGCACGACCACCGCCGCGTCCGCGACACCGGGATGCGACGTCAGGGCGGCCCGGATCTCCCCCGGCTCGATCCGGAAACCGCGAATCTTGATCTGGTCGTCGCGACGGCCGATGAACTCGTGCACGCCGTCGGCGCGCCGGGAGACGACGTCGCCGGTGCGGTAGACGCGCACCGGCTCGCCGTCCGGGCCGACCGGGAGCGCGACGAAGCGCGCGGCCGACTCCTCCGGCGTGTTCAGGTAGCCGGTCGCCACACAGCCACCGGCGATGCACAGCTCGCCTTCCTCGCCGTCCGCGGCCAGGCTGCCGTCGGGGCGGACGATGTAGACCGTGGTGTCGGCGATCGGGACCCCGATCGACACCCCGACGGCGTCCGGCGCGACGTCGGTGACCTCGTGGGTGGTGGTGATGGAGACGGCCTCGGTCGGACCGTAGACGTTGATCAGGCGGGCCGGCCGGCTGTGCTCGACCACCCGGCGGGCGGCCTGCGCCTGCAACATCTCACCGCCGGTCAGCACGCACCGCACCCCGGCGAACATGCCCGGCCGCTCGCCGGCCATGTGGTGGAAGATGCTGGTGGTCAGGAACAGGACGCTGATCCGCTCGCGGCGCAGCAGGTCGTGCAGGGCCGACGCGGACAGCAGGACGTCGGATGCGGCCGGCACCAGGCAGGCGCCGTTCAGCCACGTCGGCCACATCTCGATCAGCGAGGCGTCGAAGGACAGCGAGGAGATGTGCAGCATCCGGTCGGTGGGCTCGACGTCCAGGAAGCCGTTGTCGATCGACAGCCGGGCCACGCCGCGCTGCGGCATCGGGACGGCCTTCGGCCGACCGGTCGTTCCCGAGGTGAACATCACGCAGGCCGGGGCGCGGGTCGTCGCTACCCGGCGGGGCGGCATCGGACGGTTCCCGACTGCCCGGCCGGCGCCCAGCACGTCGGCGAAGTCCAGCACCCGTCCGTCCACGGTCGTCGCGCCCGGCAACCGGATCACCGCCGACGAGCCGCAGTCGGCCAGCATGCGGCGCACCCGGTCGGCGGGCAGCGACGGGTCCACCGGCAGGTATCCGAGCCCGGCACAGACGGCGCCGAGCATCGCGACACAGGCGTCGCGGCCGCGCTCGCCGGCCACCGCGACGATGCCGCCGTCCGGCAGCCCGAGGTTCACCAACCCGCGTCCGAACTGCTCGGCGAGCTCGCCGAACTCGGCGTAGCTGAGCCAGGTGTCACCTATCGCGATCGCGGGACGGTCACGGTGTCGCCGTACCTGCGCCCTGAACAGTTCGGCGAGCGGCTGGTCGTAGGCATGGGGAACCTTGCCGGCGACGTCGAACTCTTCCATCGAGCACTCCAGTGACACCTGATCGGCCTAATACTGTCCGGGTCGGACTGCGGCACGCTAGTCCATTCAGGCGACCGCCGATGATCCAGGTGTGGCTCGTTCAGACGTCATAGCCCGCATCGGGCGCGACCAGCTCCACCGGCCCGTCGAACGCCGCCTTCGCCTCGGCCAGCAGCGCCTGGCCGTCGGCCCACGGAGGCACGTGGGTCGTCCCCGTGGCCCCCGCCGCGGGTGCCTCGGGAGCCCGAGTGATCGTCACCGGGCACAGCTCGTCGACCCTGCCGTCTACTTGCGTCACCGCTCCGGGTCGGGAACCTTCGACGTCGTAACTCGCAGCGGGCGCTACCGGGCAGGTGACCACCACATGTGGCGACTTCCGGCTCGGTCGTCAAGCAGGGGCGGTCTCAGCCGGTGGAAGCAATCGTGCTGGCCAGGAGGTCGGTGAAGACTTCTGCTGGGGTTCGGTAGCCGAGGATACGGCGTGGTCGGTTGTTCAGTTCGACCGCGACCATGTCGAGGTAGGTCTGGTTGTCGGTGATCTCGGTGCTCTTGGGGAAGTACTCGCGCAGCAACCCGTTGGTGTTCTCGTTGGTGCCGCGTTCCCAGGGCGAGTGTGCGTGGGCGAAGTACACGTCGATCTTCGTGGCCAGGCTGAACGCGGCATGCCCGGCCATCTCGCTGCCCTGGTCCCAGGTGAGGGTCTTGACCAGCGCGGCGGGCATCCCGGCGACCGAGCCGATCAGTGCGTTGGCGGTGGTGGTGGCGTCGCGTTTCCCGGCGGGCAGCGCGACCGCCACGACGTAGCGGCTGGTGCGCTCGACCAGGGTGGCCATCGCGCTGCGGCCGGCCTTGCCGATGACCAGGTCGCCCTCCCAGTGGCCGGGCACGGCTCGGTCGTCGACCTCGCCCGGGCGGGCGTCGATGCTGGTCATGCCCACGATCCGGGCTCCCGGGCTGGCTCTGCGGCCGCGCGGGCGACGCTGGGTGCGCCCGGTGCGCAGCAGGATCCCCTCCCGCGCGAGCTCGCCCTTGGGCAGCGCGTAGATCCAGGTGTAGATCGCCTCGTGGGACACCGTGTCGGCCACCCGGGCAGCGTCGTCGCCGTCGTGCTCGTAGCGCAACCGGCCCGCGACCTGGTCGGGTGAGCAGCCCGCGCGCAGCTTCGTGACGACCTGCGCGCGCAGCACCGGATCGGCGTCGAGCTTGCGTGTCTTGGGCCTGCGGCGCTGCTCCGCGGCCACCCTTCGGGCGGCCACGGCCCGATACCCGGTTCGCCCGCCGTGGCGGCTGATGTCCCGGGAGACCACACTCGGGCACCGCCCGATCCGGGCGGCGATCGCCTTGCCCTCCAGCTGCTCGGCGATCCCTCGGGAGATCTCCTCCCGATCGGCCTCGGTCAACATCGCGCGCGCTGCGCCCACTTGGTGCTCCTCGCCGGTCACGTCACCGACGATCTAC
>JBQTJE010000018.1:0-1655 GCA_052387455.1 Pseudonocardia sp. | reverse complement strand
GCCCGGCGCTGACGTCGCCGCCGGCCATCCCCGGCCCCCCCGGGGGTCAGCGGGCGCGAGCCCCGCTCGCGCCGTCGGTGTCGACGCGCAGCAGCAGCTCCGCGGTGAGCGTGTCGGCGTCGAGGGCCTGGCGCAGCCGCGGCAGGGCGTGCTCGGCGACGCGGGCGCGCAGGTCGGTGACCGACGCGCCCTCCTCCGTGGACACGTCCAGCTGCAGGTGGGGCGCCGCGCGGGCGCCGACGAGCACGGCGGACGCCCGGTGCACCCCGGCGTAGGCCTCGACGTCGGCGGCGACCGCGGTGGCGGCGGCGTCGGCGGCCACCCGGGTGGTGCCGCGGGCGGCGTCGGTGTGCAGCCGCCACGTGGGGGTGGCGGGACGGCGCATGGCCTGCGCGACGAGCCACCGCAGGCTCGCCAGACCGACGAGCACGGCGATCCCCAGCGCCGCCCACGGCGTCCAGCTCAGCAGCCGCGTGCCGGATGGCACGAGCGGTGCGGCGGGGTCGAGCCCGGGCAGCGGGCCGCGGAGCAGGCCAAGGCCGGCCGCCAGCGCGAACCCGCCCGCACCGAGCAGCAGCAGGCCCAGGACGGCGAGCAGGAACCGGTTGAGCCGGGCGGGACGGTTGCTCATGACGCGCCTTTCTCGGTCCGCGCGCGCACCCGCACGCGGGGCGGGCGGGCCGGAGCGATGTCGGCGAGGCGCGTCGCGAGGGCGTCGCGGACCTGGTCGGGAAGGTCGGCGGCGTCGTAGAGGGGCGTGCGTACGGTGGCGGTGACCGTGCGGGCCCGTACCCGCACCGACGCGGCGCTGACGCCGTCGACGTCGCTGGCGGCCAGAGCGAGGGCCCGCCCGAGGCTGCGCCGCGTCGCGCCCGCGTCGGGCACGCCGTCGCGGGTTTCGAGCGCGAGCACGGTGGGCGTTCCGGGGGTGACCGCGACCAGCACCAGCACCAGGCCGAGCGCGGCGACCACACCGGCGGCGGCGAGCACCGGGGGCTGGCTCCACGCGAGCGACCCACCGGCGGCGAGCAACGCCGCGGCATCCACCAGCGGGGCCTGGCCGAGCAGCATCTGCACGCACGTCACGGCGGTGACGACGGCGAGCGCGAGCAGCGCGGTGGCGACGAGCGCGGCCGGGATGCTGCGCCGGGGGCGGCGGTTCATCGGAGCTCCCGGCGGCCGCCGGTGCGCGGGTTGACCAGGGCGCTCACCACGATGTCGACCTGGCGGGTGCGCAGCCCGGTGAGCGTGTCGATCCGATCGATCCGGTGGGGGCGCAGGGCCTGGGTGACGGCCGCCGCCGAGGCCGGGTAGGCCACCGAGCAGCGCACCGCCAGCGTGACGACCGAGCCGTCCACCCGGGCCTCCACCTGCGGCCGGTCGGCGGCGGCGTCGGACCCGAACGAGACCGCGAGCACGCGCCGCGCCGCCCCGCCGACGTGCTCGACCTCGATCGCGGCCGCGGCGGCGATCTTCTCCACGACCTGGCGGGAGACGGTGAGCTCCCCCCGCTGCGCCGGCGGCACCGGCGGGGGGCCGGCCGGCGCGGGCGGCGCCGGGGCGAGGGTCGCGGCCGTCACGGCCTGCGCCCCCGCACCCGGTCGCCGGTCAGCGCCGCCAGGTCCAGCGTGCCGTCGAGGTAGCGGCCCACGAGC
>JBQTJE010000017.1:0-14504 GCA_052387455.1 Pseudonocardia sp. | reverse complement strand
CGCCGTCTGATGGCATGCACAGCGAGCCCCGCAGCGGACCGAACGACAGATCGCCTTGAAGACCCGAAGTCAGTCAGTCCGAGGGCAGAACGACCGCTGCGGGGCTCACCTACATCCTCACTGTCAGTCCGGCCACTCCGGGTGCCGCTTCTCCAGGAACGACGCCATGCCCTCGCGCGCCCCCGGAGTCTGCGACACCGACGCCATCACCTCCACGGCGATCGCGTAGGCGTCGGCCTCGGGGCGGTCGAGCTGGGCGTAGAGGGTCTGCTTGCCCACGCCCTTGCCGAAGCGGCTGCCCCGGGTGGCGCGGGCCAGCAACTCGTCGACGCGGGTGTCGAGCTCGGCGTCGGGCACGGCGTAGTTGACCAGTCCCCACTGCGCGGCGGTCCGGGCGTCGACAGGGTCTCCGGTCAGTGCCAGCTCCATGAGCCGCTTGCGGCCGATGCTGCGGGCCACCGGGACGGCCGGGGTGTGGCAGAACCAGCCCGCCTTGCCCCCGGGGAGCGCGAACGCGGCGGACTCCGCGGCGACGGCGAGGTCGCAGGACGCGACGAGCTGGCAGCCCGCGGCGGTCGCGATCGCCTGCACCCGCGCGATCACCACCTGCGGCACCTCCTGGACGGTGCGCATCACCCGCGTGCAGAGCCGCAGCAGGTCGCGCACCCCGGCGAGGTCGCGGGCGGCGACGTCGGCGAAGTCGTGGCCCGCGGAGAACGCCCGGCCCTCGGCGCCGAGCACGATGCCGGTGGCGGTGCTGTCGCCCGCCTCGGTGAACGCGCGCAGCAATTCGCGCAGATGCGGCTCGGACAGCGCGTTGCGCCGCTCGGGCCGGTTCATCGTGATGCGGACGGTGTCGCCCTCGTTCTTGACCGTGATGTGCTCGTAGGAGGCGAGGTGCTGGAGGTCGGCCATGCGACGACCGTAACCCGCGGACCCGCGCTCAGCCGAGGGTGACGGCGAGGAACGCGACGAGCACGAGCACCACGACGACCGCGGCCACCAGTGCGGCGCTGCGGGCCGCCGAGTCGCTCACGGCCGGGACCCGGGCGACCGGCTGGGGTAGCGGCCGCGCGGGCATCGACGAGGCCCGCGGGCGCCCGTCGAGCACGCCGCGCAGCATCTCCCGGGCCTGGGCGGCGCCGGGGCGCGCCTGCGGGTCGATGCTCATCAGGCGGCGCAGCACGGGCTCAAGCTCGCCGGCGTTGCGCGGGGGAGGTACCTCGCCGGCCGCGACGAGCTGGAGCATCCGGAAGACGTTGTCGTCGGACTGGAAGGGCGGGACGCCCTCGACCGCGGCGTAGAGCGTGGCGCCGAGCGAGTAGACGTCCGAGGGTGCGCCGCTCGGGCCGCCGCGGGCGACCTCGGGGGCCAGGTAGGCGGGCGTGCCGGTGATCAGGCCCGTGCCGGTGAGGTTGATGTCGCCCACGGCGTGCGCGATCCCGAAGTCGCTGAGCTTGACGGTGCCGTCGCGGCCGAGCAGGACGTTGGCGGGCTTGACGTCGCGATGCACGATGCCCACGTCGTGGGCGGCGGCCAGCGCGTCGGCCACGGCGATCCCGATGCCCGCTGCCGTGCGCGCCCCTGGCGGGCCGTGGGTCTTGATCGCCGACGAGAGCGTGTCACACGGCAGGTGCTCCAGCACGAGCCACGGATCGCCGTCCACCGTGAGCACGTCGAAGATCGACACGACGTTCGGGTGGTGCAGCTGGGCGGCGATGCGGGCCTCCCGCAGCGTGCGCCGCCTGCTCAGCTCGGCCGTCTCGTCGGTACGCAGGTCCAGCCGGATCCGCTTGATCGCGACCTGCCGGTTGAGCAGCTCGTCGGTGGCCCGCCAGACGACGCCCATGCCGCCGGAGCCGAGCTTCTCGTGCAGGCGGTAACGCCCGCTGACGAGATCGTCGGTCGTGTGCACACGCGCCCCCCGGGGTGATCGGGATCCACCCTACCCCGCGCGGTCGGGCGGTCGCCGTCAGTAGCTGCGGGGTAGCCCCAAGGTGTGCTGGGCGACGTAGTTGAGGATCATCTCCCGGCTCACCGGGGCGATCCGGCCGAGCCGCACCGCGCCGATCAGCGAGCCCAGCCCGTACTCCATGGCGAGCCCGTTGCCCCCGTGGGTCTGCACCGCGGCGTCCACGGCGTTGATCGCGGCCTCGGCGGCGGCGTACTTGGCGACGTTGGCCGCCTCGCCGGCGGCGTGCAGATCGTGGGCGTCGTAGAGCCAGGCCGCGCGGGTCGTGGCGTGGCGCGCCAGCTCCAGCTCGATGTGCGCCTTCGCCAGCGGGTGCGCGATCGCCTGGTGGCTGCCGATCGGGGCCTTCCACACCGTGCGCTCGCGGGCGTACGCCACGCCCTTGGCCAGCGCGTAGCGGGCCAGGCCGTTGGAGTAGGCGGCAACGGTGATCCGTTCGGGGTTGAGCCCGGCGAACAGCGCCGCGAGCCCGGCCTCCTCGCCGCCGACCAGCGCGTCGTCGGGCAGGTGGGCGTCGTCGAAGAAGACCGTGAACTGCTTCTCCGGGGCCCAGAGCGCCATCTCGATCGGCTGGTAGGTCATGCCCGGCGTGTCGTTCGGGACGACGAACATGGCCGGGCGCAGCGTGCCGGTGCTGTCCTGCATCCGGGCGACGACGAGGGTGGCGTCAGTCTCGTCGACCCCGGAGATGTAGTACTTCGTCCCGGACAGGCGCCAGCCGCCCTCGGGGTCGCGCCGGGCGGTGGTGGTGATCCGGTGGGAGTTCGAGCCCGCGTCGGGTTCGGTGATCGCGAAGGACATGCGCACCGAGCCGTCGGCGAACCGCGGCAGCCAGCGTTCACGCTGGTCGGCGGTCCCGGACTGGGCGATCACGGTGGCCGCGATGGCGGGTGAGACCACGATGAGCAGCAGCGGGCAGCCGGCCGCGGCGATCTCCTCGGCCACGATCGACAGCTCCACCATGCCCGCGCCGCCGCCGCCGTACTCGGCGGGTACCGCGACGCCGAGATAGCCGGCCTTGCCCGCCTCCTCCCACAGCTCGGTCGTCTTCGCGCCCGCGCGGGCCTTCTCCCGCAGGTAGTCGTGGCCGTACTTCGCGGCCATCGCGGCCACCGACGAGCGGAGCAGTCGCTGCTCCTCGGTCTCGCGCAGGTCCATGCGTGGTGCCTCCCTCGGTTACGTGCCAGCGATGCTGTCACGTAGGCGCAGCAGAAGATAGGCCGCCAGGCTCTGCGCGTCGGTGATCTCGCCGCGGCGGACCATCGCCTCGAACTCGGCGACGCCGAACCAGGCCGCGCGCATGTCCTGCTCGGTGTGCTCGCGCCGGGCCGGACCGACGGTGAGCTCGGTGGCCAGCCAGGCGGTGCCGAGCTGGCTGGACATCCCGGGGGCGACGTCGAGGCGCCCGAGCAGCTCCACCCGCCCGGCGACCAGCCCGGTCTCCTCGACCAGCTCGCGCGCGGCGAGCCGGGCCGGATCGACCTCGGCGCGGTCGGGTGCGGTGCCCGCGGGGAACTCCCAGCGCCGCCGTCCGACCGGGTAGCGGAACTGCTCGACCAGGTGCAGCCGGTCGCCGTCGAGCGGGATCACCAGGGCGTAGGTCGGCTTGTCGACGACGCCGTAGATCCCGTCGGTGCCGTCGGCGCGGCGCACGGCGTCCTCGCGCACGGTCATCCACCGGTTGGCGTACACCTGTCGGCTGCGCAGCGTCTCCACGCGGACAACCTAGGACCGGCCGGGGCCGCGCAACGTCGGGCCGTCGAAGCCGCGCAACGCGCAACGTCGGGCCGCGTTGCCGCACGGTCCGCGGGTGCGGACGGCGCCGTCGCCTGCCTACCGTGGAGAGGGTGACCGCTGTCCTCGACACCCGCACCGACACCCGCACCGACACCCGCACCGACACCCGCGCCGTCGCGACCCACCCGCGCCGTCCCGCCCGTCCCCGCCGGTACCTGATGTGCCCCCCGGAGCACTTCGCCGTCCGCTACGCCATCAACCCCTGGATGGACACCGCCCGCCCGGTCGACCCGGACCGCGCACTGCGCCAGTGGGACGCGCTGCGGCGCACCTACCTCGACCTCGGCCACGCCGTCCAGACGATCCCCGCCGAACCCGGACTGCCCGACATGGTGTTCGCGGCCAACGGCGGCCTCGTGATCGGCGGCCGCGCGCTGACGGCCCGGTTCACTCACGCCGAGCGCGCGCCCGAGGGCCCGGCCTACGCGGACTGGTTCCGTGCTGCGGGCCTGACCGTCACTGCCGCCGGGCACGTCAACGAGGGCGAGGGCGACCTGCTCCCCGTCGGCGACCTGGTGCTGGCCGGTACCGGCTTCCGCACCACCCCCGAGGCGCACGCCCAGGCGCAGGAGGTCTTCGGGCGCCCCGTGGTCTCGCTGCGCCTGGTCGATCCGCGCTTCTACCACCTCGACACCGCACTCGCCGTCCTCGACGAGGACACGGTCGCCTACTACCCGGAGGCGTTCAGCCCGGACAGCAGGGCGACCCTGCGGCGGCTGTTCCCGGACGCGCTGCTCGCCGCCGAGCGCGACGCCGCGGTGCTCGGCCTCAACGCGGTGTCCGACGGCCGCCATGTCGTGCTCGCCGCGCAGGCCACCGGGCTGGTCCGCGGGCTGCGCGAGCGCGGGTTCGAGCCGGTGGGGGTGGACCTGTCGGAGCTGCTCAAGGCCGGCGGCGGTGCCAAGTGCTGCACGCTGGAGCTGCGCTGGTAGACGTATCGTCCGTGGCGGACGGCGAGGGCGGCGAGGGCGGCGAGGGTGGCGAGGTGGAGGTCGTCGTCGTCGGCGGTGGGCAGGCCGGCCTCGCCACGGCCTACCACCTGCGACGGCGGGGCATCGGGCACGTGGTGCTCGACGCCGGGCCGGCGGTCGGCGCGAGCTGGAGCGACCGGTGGGACTCGCTGCGCCTGTTCACCCCCGCGCGTTTCAGCCACCTCCCCGGGCTGCGGCTGCCCGGCGCTGACGGCGACCTTCCGGGAAAGGACCTTCCAGGAAAGGACACCGTGGCGGCATACCTGCGCGCCTACGCCCACCGGTTCGGGATCGCGGTCCGGACCGGGGTGCGGGTCGACAGCGTGCGGGCTGACGGGGACCGCTGGCTGGTCGTGGCCGGTCCCCGGCGGTGGCACGCCGGCAGCGTCGTGGTGGCCACGGGCGCGCACGCGGTACCGCGGCTGCCCGCGTTCGCCGGGGCGCTCGACCCGTCGATCGTCGCGCTGCACAGCGCCCGCTACCGCGGTCCGGAGCAGCTCCCCGCCGGGCCGGTCCTCGTGGTCGGTGCGGGCAACTCGGGGGCGGAGATCGCGCTGGAGCTCGCGGCCGGCCGGCCGGTCCGGCTGGCCGGCCGCGGTGTCGGCCACGCGCCGCCGCTGGGCAACGCCGGCTACCGGGCCCTGCGGGCGCTCGGCCGGCCCGGTGCGGCGCTCGCGGCCCGGTTGCCCGAGCGCGGTGCCGACCCGCTGGGCCGGGTGCGTGCGGAGGACCTGCACCGCGCCGGGGTGCGGCGGTTCCCGCGCGTCACCGGGGTGGACGGCGGGCGACCGGTGGCGGGCCGCCCGCTGGACGTCGCCGCGGTGGTCTGGTGCACCGGCTTCACTCCCGCCCGGGACTTCCTCGACGAGCCGGTGCGGGCCCACCGCCACGGCGTCGTGCTCGACCGGCCGGGCCTCTACCTCGCCGGGGTCCCGCTCCAGACGTCGATGACCTCGCACCTGCTCGGCGGCGTCGGCCGCGACGCCGCGCACGTCGTCGCGCACCTGGCCCGGCACCGGCGCCGGTAGGCTCCGCCACGTTCCGACTGCTGCCACGGCCGATCAGTCGGTCGCGATCGGTTCGCTCGCGGTGCTTCGAAATGATCGCTCGGCGAGGTACCAGCACAGCCCGTAGACCGCAAGAACGATCAGCTCGTAGCCGAGGATCCAGTGCGCTGGGGTGCCCGCCAGCAAGGTGGGCAGCAGAAGCGCAAGCGCGCCAGCAGCGATCGCTCCGCCCGCCCACGTCAGCGCCGCCGGGTGGCGGCGGTACCGCCGCCACCAGGTGACGGAAGCGGATACGACCAGTACGGCTGTAAGCGCTACCACGTGCTCATCCGCCTCGGTGTCGTTCCAACTCGGTGTCAAGCCTGCCCGCCGGACGAGTCTGCCCGCCGGACGTTACCGGGCTCAATCCTTGCAGAAGCTGCTGTTGTCGGTACGGAAGATGCCGACCTGAAGAATCATGTCGGCGACGTAGGCAGCGCACTGATTCTGCGCGGCGGCTTGGGTGATGGCGGCGGTGCTCACCCCGGCGAGCGTCGTGGCAGCTCCGCCGCAGAGCAGTGCCGGGCCTGGTCCTGCTGCCCCGCAGATCGCTGCCATCAGACCGACGAACGCTGTACTGCCGCCGGATGCGGCCGGTGCAAGCACGTTCTTCGTGTAGCTACGGGTCCAGTACGTCGTGCAGGTGATGTTTCCGCAGGTGTTGGTCGCAGAGCCGGCGGCGGGGGCTCCGGATCTGTTCGGCGCGGCGGACGCGCTGCCGGTGGTGAACGGCAACAAGGTGGTGACGAACACGAGCACGGCGACGACGAGCGCTTTCATGGTGACTCCCCCTGGACCTGGCCCTCGGTCGACGGCCGTGATCACCGAAGCTAGGACGAGTCGATCTCCCTGTCCCCGGTCCGTCGACCGGTAGCAGGCCTGTACGCGGGACCAGGTTCGTTACGGATCTCCGGTGACGGCCATCGCGCGAATGCGAACGTGGCGGTGCACGAGGACGATCGCCTCCTCGCGGCTTCGTAGGCTCAGCTTCGTGAGGATGTTCGAGACGTGGAACTTGATGGTCCTGATCGAGAGCACCAGGTCGCGAGCGAGTTCGGCGTTCGTCAGCCCGGCGGCTATGCCGTTCAGGACTTCCCGCTCGCGGCTGGTGAGCGGTGCCAGGGCAGCAGCGATGCGTGGCGGATCATGAGACAGCAGCGCTCCGGCAAGGGCGGGGTCGACCCATGCCGTTCCCTCGTACAGCGCTGCGAGGGTCGCGGGTAGCAGGATCGGAACGGACATACGGCTCAGCACCACACGGGCACCGGCAGCGACCACGGCCAGCGCGTCGTCACATGCATCCGGTCGTGCTACGACGCCTGCCGTTCCCCACCCTGCTCCTCGCCCGCGGGCGATGAGCCGCGTCAGCGGGGCCAGGACGACCGCTGGCGTCGGAAGATCGGCGACAACCGCCAGAGCTCGGTGGTGATCCGCAGCGAGCGCGGCGCCGGCGAGATCAGGCGTCTCGGCAGTGACGATCGCGCCGGCGGCCCGCAGGATCGAGGTGAGGCCCGATCGGATCAGTACGTCGGCGGCGCAGACGACGACGCCGGCCCGTCGAGGCCCACGCAGTTGCTCTGCACGTTGATCCATGGCGATCGGGACGTTACGGACGGCGGGCTGTCCGTGTGGCGGTTCGCCGAAACCCGCCTCACGCGATCGCGCGAGACTTCGGGTCGGCATCGGTTGGCACCACGCGTGGCGGCAGTGGACCCGGTCACGCCGTACGCTGCGTCGTCGTGCGTCTGGTCATCGCCCGCTGCCAGGTCGACTACGTCGGCCGGCTCACCGCCCACCTGCCGATGGCGCCGCGGCTGTTGCTGGTCAAGGCCGACGGCTCGGTGAGCGTGCACGCCGACGACCGCGCCTACAAGCCGCTCAACTGGATGAGCCCGCCGTGCTGGCTGGAGGAGGCGCCCGGGGTCTGGACGGTGCGCAACAAGGCCGACGAGTCGCTCGTCATCACCATCGAGGAGGTCCTGCACGACTCCGCGCACGAGCTGGGCGTCGATCCGGGGCTGGTCAAGGACGGCGTTGAGGCGCACCTGCAGGAACTGCTCGCCGCGCACCCGGCGGCCCTGGGGGAGGGGTTCACGCTGGTGCGCCGCGAGTACATGACCGCGATCGGCCCGGTCGACCTGCTGTGCCGCGACGCCGCGGGCGCGCACGTGATCGTGGAGGTGAAGCGGCGCGGTGAGATCGACGGCGTGGAGCAGCTCACCCGCTACCTGGGGCTGTGCAACCGCGACCCGCTGCTCGCCCCCGTCGCCGGGGTGTTCGCGGCCCAGCAGATCAAGCCGCAGGCGCGCACGCTCGCCGAGGACCGCGGCATCCGCTGCGTGGTGGTGGACTACGACACGCTGCGCGGCATCGAGTCCGCCGACCTGCTGCTGTTCTGACCCGGTGCGCAGTCCCGCCACCCGTAGGGCGGCGGGCCGCCGGGGACGTAGCCCCAGCACCAGGTCTGGTCGGCGGCGAGGCCGTCGACCACCCAACGCCACGCGGCGGCGAGGATCGCCCGGACGCGGCTCATCGGGAGACCGCCACGGCCGACGGGCGTGCCACCACCGTGGCGCCCGCGAGGAACACCCGCTCGATGTGCAGCAGCGCGCCGATGTCGGTGAGCGGGTCGCCCGAGACGGCCAGCAGGTCGGCGTCGTAGCCGGGGGCGACCCGGCCCTTGCGGATGGTGGTCGTCATGGGTTCCTCCCGGTTCTCGACGGTTCGGCAAGTTCTACGAGCTCGGAGGCGGCCCGCCATCGGTGGAACCACGGAACGGAGGTACGGAAGCCGGGGTTCGCCAGGCGCGCCCAGATCATCGGGTGGGTGTCGCGCCGTCCGGAGTAGTCCACACTGGGCGCCGTGACGGTCATCGCGGGCAAGGTCGAGTCGGACAGGATCCTCATCGGCAGTGACAGCCAGGTCACCCACGGCTGGCACAACAAGGACCTGGTGGACGACGGCAAGCTCATGGTGCTGCCCGACCTGATCATCGGTGGGGCCGGGGCGAGCAGCCACAACAACTACATGTCGATCTACCTGGAGAACCACAAGCCGCGCTCGTCGGAGCGTCGCGACGTGCTGGAGTTCTTCGTCGAGTTCCACCAGTGGATCGACAAGATGATCAAAGACTTCAAGCCGCGGAACAGCTGGCTGATGGCCTACGACGGCAAGCTGATCTCGGCGACGTCCGACCTCAACATCGAGCACCACGAGTGGTGGGCCGTCGGCAGCGGGTTCGAGTACGCGCGCTCCGCGCTGCACCTGGGCCACTCCGTCGAGCAGGCGATCCAGGCCGCCTGTGATCTCACCGTGTTCTGCGGTCCGCCGGTCGTCATGCGCGATCTCCCGTTGGACACCCGCCCGGCCAAGCCCACCGGGCGCAGCGGCCGCCGAGCCCCCCGGCCCTCGGACTGATCACGCGGGTGCCGCCCGCAGTCGGCGCAGCGCCCGGTGCTGGGTGACGCGCAGGGTCTGCTCGTTGATCTCCAACATCTCGGCGGCCTGGCGGACCGAGAGGCCCAGCGCGACCCGCAGCACGAGCACCTCGCGCATCCGCTCGGGCAAGGTGTCCAGCAGCGCCCGGGCCTGCTGGGCGACGTCGGCGTGCACGCCCCGCTCCTCCGGCCCGGGGCCGGTGTCGATGGGCTCGTGGGCATCGGTGAGCTGCTCGGTGCGCCGCCGCGCCGCCCTGCGGTGGGCGTCGGTGACGGCGTTGGCCGCGCTGACGTATACGTAGGCCATGAAGGGGCGCTGCGTGTCCTGGTAGTGGGGCAGCGCACGCAGGAGGTTGAGGCAGACGGTCTGCGCGAGATCCTCGGGCGAGTCGAGCACCCGGCTGCCGCGGCCGAGACGGGCCCGGCAGTACGCCAGCACGGTGCGGTGGACGGTGGCGAACACCTGCCGCAGCGCGGGCTGCTCGCCGCGGGCGGCACCGGCGAGGACGTCGTGGGTGATGTCGGTGGACGGTGCCTTGGCGGTGCACGCGGTTCCGGTCCGGCCTTCCATGCCCTTCAGCCTGGTCCGGCCGGCCGGGCGGTTCATCCGTATTTCCCCTGAGATTGTCCCCGGGGTGGTCACCTACGCTGCCGGGGTGACCACCACCGATGCCCGCCCCGCCCCTGTCACCTTCGAGTCCCTCGATCCGCGCACCGGCGACGTGGTCGGCACCCACCCGGTGCAGGACGCGGAGGCGGTGGCGGCCGCGGTCGGGCGCGCCACCGATGCCGCACTGTGGTGGCACGACCTCGGCCACGCCCAGCGGCGCCATCGGCTGGAGCGGTGGCGCACCGCGCTGGTGCACCGGCTGGAGGACCTGGCGCAGACGATCGTCGCCGAGACCGGCAAGCCCCTCGACGACGCGCGCCTCGAGCTGGTGCTCACGATCGACCACCTGCACTGGGCCGCGCGCAACGCCGAGCGGGTGCTCGGCCGGCGCCGGGTCCGGGCCGGGCTGCTGATGGGCAACCAGGCCGCGACGCTCGGGTACCCGCCGATCGGGGTCGTCGGCGTCATCGGGCCGTGGAACTACCCGATGTTCACGCCGATGGGCTCCATCGCCTACGCGCTGGCGGCCGGCAACGCGGTGGTGTTCAAGCCCAGCGAGCTCACCCCTGGCGTCGGGATCGCGCTGGCCGACACGCTGTCGGAGATCGTCGACGGGCGCCCGCTGCTGCAGGTGGTCACCGGTTTCGGGGAGACCGGCGCCGCGCTGTGCCGGGCCCCCGGGATCGGCAAGATCGCCTTCACCGGCTCGACGGGCACCGGGAAGCGCGTCATGGCGACCTGCGCCGAGACGCTCACCCCGGTGCTCATCGAGTGCGGCGGAAAGGACGCCCTGATCGTCGACTCGGACGCCGACCTCGACGCCGCCGCCGACGCCGCGGTGTGGGGCGGGATGGCCAACGCCGGCCAGACGTGCGTCGGGGTCGAGCGGGTGTACGTGCTCGACGACGTCGCTGACGCGTTCACCGCGAAGGTCGTCGACCGGGCTTCGCGGGTGCGGGCCGGGGCGGAGTTCGGGCCGATGACGATGGCGTCGCAGGTCGAGGTGGTCGCCCGGCACGTCGACGACGCGATCGCGCGCGGCGGCCGGGCGGTCGTGGGCGGCCCGCAGAGCGTCCACGGGCCGTTCGTGGATCCGGTGGTGGTCGTCGACGTGCCCGAGGACAGCTGCGCGGTCACCGAGGAGACGTTCGGGCCGCTGCTCGTCGTCAACCGGGTCCCCGACGTCGATGAGGCGGTGCGCCGGGCCAACGCGACCGGTTACGGGCTCGGCGCGGCGGTGTTCTCGCGCAGGCGCGGGGTGTCGATCGCGCGGCGGCTGCGTTGCGGCATGGTGGCGGTCAACGGGGTGATCGCGTTCGCGGGCGTGCCGGCGCTGCCGTTCGGCGGGGTGGGCGACTCGGGCTTCGGGCGGATCCACGGCGAGGACGGGCTGCGCGAGTTCACCCGGCCGCAGGCGATGACCCGCCAGCGCTTCCGCCTTCCCGTGCCGGTCACGAGCTTCCGTCGGCCCGCCCGGCTGATGAAGGCGCTGGTAGGGGTCGTGCGGCTGCGCCACGGTCGTTGAGCGGCGCTGTCAGGGCGTGGTTCAGCGCGTGTCGTGGTACCGGCAGGACGCGATCCGGACCTGGTCGTCCACGATCTTGTAGACGAGTCGGTGCTCGTCGGTGATCCGGCGCGACCAGTAGCCTTGGAACCCGTGCTTGAGCGCCTCCGGCTTGCCGATGCCCTCGTTGCCGTTGTGGGTGATGGCGGTGATCAGCGCGTTGATCCGCCGCAGCACCTTGCGGTCCTGGACCTGCCACCAGAGGTAGTCCTCCCAGGCGAGCTCGTCCCAGACCAGCTTCATCCGGCGAGCTCGTGCGGCGTGCCGTGGCCGGCTTCGAGCCGTTCGATCGCCGACAGCAGCCGCCGGGCGTTCTCCGGGCTGCGCAGCAGGTAAGCAGCCTCCTTCAACGACTCGTAGTCGTCGAGTGACACGATGACCACCGGATCCCGTCCGGCCCTGGTGATCACGATCTCCTCGCGGTCGTCGACGACGGAGTCGAGCACCTCGGCGTAGCGGGCACGGGACTCGCTGTAGGTCATGGTCTTCACGGATCACCTTTCCGGACATCGACGTACAAGAAATTGTACGCGCGATCTGACCGAGCCGTGTTTCCCGTGACATGCGCGCGGCGCCACGCTGGTGCGGATGCGAGGATCAGCGGCGGTAGTCGCAGCGCAGCGGGAGGTAGTGGCGTGACACGGGAGTTCCGCACGGTGGGCGTGGTCGGGCTGGGCACGATGGGCGCGGGCATCGCCGAGGTGTTCGCCCGCAACGGCCTGCAGGTGATCGCCGTCGAGGTCGACGAGGAGGCCGTGCAGCGCGGTCGCGCGCACCTGGAGACGTCCACCGGCCGGGCCGTCACCCGCGGCAAGCTCGCCGAGGACGACGCCGCGGAGCTGCTCGGCCGGATCACCACCGCCACGTCGCTCGACGCGCTGGCCGACGCCGACCTCGTGGTGGAGGCCGTCCCGGAGAGCCTGGAGCTCAAGGCGAAGGTCTTCGCGGAGCTCGACCGGGTCTGCCGGCCCGACGTCGTGCTCGCGTCGAACACCTCGTCGCTGTCGGTCACCGAGCTGTCGGTGCGCACCGGGCGCCCCGGCCGGGTGGTCGGGATGCACTTCTTCAACCCGGCGCCGGTGCAGAAGCTGGTCGAGCTGGTGCGGACGGTCGTCACGGAGCAGGACGTCGTCGACGACGTCGCGGCCTTCGCCGCCACGTTGGACAAGGTGCCGGTCGTGATCGGCGACCGGGCCGGCTTCATCGCCAACGCCCTGCTGTTCGGCTACCTCAACCATGCCGCGCGCATGTACGAGTCGCGCTACGCCAGCCGCGAGGACCTCGACGCCGCCATGCGCTACGGCTGCGGCTACCCGATGGGCCCGCTCGCCCTGCTCGACCTCATCGGCCTGGACACCGCCTACGAGATCCTCGAGACGATGTACGCGCAGTCGCGCAACCAGATGCACGCGCCGGCCCCGGTGTTCAAGCAGATGATCACCGCGGGGCTGCTCGGCCGGAAGAGCGGCCGCGGCTTCTACACCTACGAGGGCGAGCACTCCTCGAAGGTCGTGCCCGACGCGCTCACGCCGTCCGGAGCGGTGCCCGAGGACGTCACCGTCCGCGACGTGCAGCGCGTCGGGGTCGTCGGCACCGGCACGATGGCCACCGGCATCGTCGAGGTGCTGGCCAAGGCGGGGCTGGACGTGGTCGTGCGCGGGCGCAGCGACTCCAAGGTCGAGGGCGCGGTCGGCGCGATCCGCAAGTCGCTCGACAAGCAGGTCGTGCGCGGCCGGCTCACCGAGTCCCAGCGCGACGAGACCCTCGCCCGGGTGAGCGGCACGACGCGCCTGGAGGACTTCGCCGACGTCGACCTGGTGGTCGAGGCGATCGCCGAGGAGCTCGACGTCAAGCGCGCGGTGTTCGCCGCGCTCGACGAGATCTGCAAGCCCGGCGCGATCCTCGCCACCACCACGTCGTCGCTGCCCGTGGTGGAGTGCGCCTCGGCCACCTCGCGCCCGCAGGACGTCGTCGGCCTGCACTTCTTCAACCCGGCGCCGGTGATGAAGCTGGTCGAGGTCGTTTCCACGATCACCACCGCGCCCGACGTCGCCGCCACCTGCCTGGCGCTGTGCGAGCGGCTCAAGAAGGTGCCGGTGTCGTGCGGCGACCGGGCGGGCTTCATCGTCAACGCGCTGCTGTTCCCGTATCTCAACGACGCGGTGAAGATGCTGGAGGCGCACTACGCCACCGCCGACGACATCGACGCCGCCATGAAGACCGGGTGCGCCCTGCCGATGGGACCGTTCGAGCTGCTCGACGTCGTCGGGCTCGACGTGTCGCTGGCCATCGAGCGCTCGCTCTACCGGGAGTTCCGCGAGGCCGGGATGGCGCCCGCGCCGTTGCTGGAGCACCTCGTCACCGCCGGGCGGCTCGGCCGCAAGACCGGGCACGGCTTCCGGGACTACGCCAGGCGCTGACGCCGTGCCCCGCGCCAACCGCCCGCGGCGGCCGCCGCACGTGCCGCTGCGGGCGGCCGCCCACGTCCGCGCCGAGTCGGGCGCCGACGGCGACTGGGTGGTGCGCACCGTGCCCGGGTCGTCGCCGTCGTCCGGCCCGCCGAAGGCTTACCGCTGCCCGGGCTGCGACCAGCTCATCCCCGCCGGCGTGGCGCACCTCGTGACGTGGCCCGCGGGGGAGTACGGCACGGTCGAGCAGCGCCGGCACTGGCACGCACCGTGCTGGGCCGCCCGAGACCGCCGCCGTCGGGGGCGGTAGGCGGCAACCGCCGGCATGCTGTGGCGGGTCGGCCATGCTCACTCGATCGAGTGAGACAGAACGAATCGACCTCGCATGCTTCGTGGCGCTTCTACCTTCGCGCTGTAGGTCGACATTCGAAGGAGATGGAGCGCATGAAACGGCGTACGAGAAATCTGCAGGTGGCTTCCTGTATTGTGGCAGTATCGGCTTTCCTGTTGTCGTCGGGGGCGATGGCAAGTGCTTCTCCTGGCATCAGAATTGCGCCAGCAGCGACTGAGGTGGGCGGTCTCAGGCGGTGGAAGCAATCGTGCTGGCCAGGAGGTCGGTGAAGACTTCTGCTGGGGTTCGGTAGCCGAGGATACGGCGTGGTCGGTTGTTCAGTTCGACCGCGACCATGTCGAGGTAGG